>NZ_JARWAK010000006.1:0-213366 GCF_031451675.1 Halomonas koreensis
ATGCTGTAGGAGCGCAGCTTGCTGCGCGAAAGGCGCCGCAGGCGCCCCGGCTCCGGCACCGCCGCTGGCGCGGCGGATCGCGCTCTGAAGAGCTCTCCTACAGGGCCCCCTCGGCGCCGAGGCCCGGCTGGCTGGCCGGAGAAATGCTGTAGGAGCGCAGCTTGCTGCGCGAAAGGCGCCGAAGGCGCCCCGGGCCCCGGCACCGCCGCTGGCGCGGCGGATCGCGCCCTGAAGAGCGCTCCTACAGGGCCCCCTCGGCGCCGAGGCCCGGCTGGCTGGCCGGAGAAATGCTGTAGGAGCGCAGCTTGCTGCGCGAAAGGCGCCGCAGGCGCCCCGGGTTTAGGCACCGCCGCTGGCGCGGCGGATCGCGCTCTGAAGAGCGCTCCTACAGGGCTCCCTCGGCGCCGGGGCCCGGCACCGCCGCTGGCGCGGCGGATCGCACTCTGAAGAGCGCTCCTACGAGTCGTCCCTCATACCTGACAGAAAAAGGCCCCGGCGGTGATCCGCCGGGGCCTCGTTGCGCCTGGGCGCGGGACGCTTACTCGTCGGCGTCGACGTAGCCCTGGATGGTGAAGGTGCCATCCTGCACCAGCATCTCCTGGACCACGCCCGGCACGTCGCCGTTGGCGTCGAACTCATGGGTGCCGGAGGCGCCCTCGTAGTTGATCTCGGTGCCGGCGGCGATCAGCTCCCGGGCCTTCTCCCACTCGCCGGGCAGCACCACCTCGCCCGGGGCGGTGGCCACGCTGCGCAGGGCCTCGTTGAGCCCTTCGCGATCGGCGCTGCCGTTCTGCTCGATGGCCAGGCCCAGCAGGAAGGCGGCGTCATAGGCCTGGGCGGCGAACACCGCGCTGGGGTCGATGTCGGCGGCCATGGCCTGCTGGTTGAACATGGCGGTGCCGGGCAGCTCCGGGCTGCCGGGGCGGGTGGCGATCATGCCCTCGAGCACGTCGGCGCCGATGGCCTCGACCAGGCTGTCGCCGACCATGCCGTCGCCGCCCACGTACTGGGTGAACATGCCGCTCTCGTAGGCCTGGCGCACCACCGTCTGGCCGGAGGTGTCGGCATAGGCCAGCACCACCAGGGTCTGGGCGCCGGTGGCGGCCAGCGAGCCCAGCTCGGAGCGATAGTCGGCGCGGTTGTCCTCGTGGGCGAGGTTCTCGAGCACGCTGCCGCCGCCGTTCTCGTAGGCCGCCACGAAGGCGTCCGCCAGGCCGCGACCGTAGTCGTTGTTGACGTAGGTGACGGCGACTTCCTGGATGCCCTTTTCGAGCAGCAGCTTGGCGAGCATCTCGCCCTGGAAGGCGTCGGAGGGCACGGTGCGGAAGACCAGGTCGTTGTCGTTCAGGTCGGTGACCGCCGGCGCCGTGGAGGCCGGCGAGACCATGGTCACGCCACCGGGAATGGCGGCGTTGTTGGCCGCGGCGACGGTGGCGCCGGTGCACAGGGCGCCGACGATGGCGGTGACCTGCTCGGTGTTGACCATGCGATCGGCCGCGTTGGAGGCCGCCGAGGCGTCGGAGCAGGTGGTATCGCCGGTGGGCATGACCACTTCCTGGCCGTCCAGCAGGCCGCCCTGCTCGTTGATCTGCTGCACCGCCAGGTTGGCGCCGTCGAAGATCGGCGGCGTCAGGCTCTCGATGCCGCCGGTGAAACCGCCCAGGAAGCCGATCTTGACCTCGGCCTGGGCCATGCCGGAGAGGGCCAGGCCGGTGGCGGCCACTGCCGTGGCTAGAACGCGTTTCTTCATGATTGTTGGTCTCGCTCTGGTTGCTCGGGAACACACCCCACCAATCTGGAAGGGCGCCCGGTAAAACACAACCCCGGGCTGCCAACGCTGCGGCGCCTGCGGCCGGCCGTAACCGCTTGATCGCCAAGCCGCCGTGGCGCCCCGGCGGCACTCGAACGGGCGCTTCAACGCTGCCCGGTTCCCGGTGCCTATACTGAAGAGCGCTCACGACCACCGGAGAGCCCCCATGACACGCGCCCCGATGCCCCTGCTGCTCGCCGCCCTGCCGCTGCTCGCCGAGGCCGGCCAGCCCCTCGACTACCGCGTCGGCGAGGAGGCCTTCACCGGTTACTTCGCCCCCGCGCCCGACGAATCGCGCGGCACGGTGCTGATCGTCCACGACTGGGACGGCCTCACCGACTACGAGCGCCGCCGCGCCGAGATGCTGGCCGACCAGGGCTATGACGCCTTCGCCCTCGACCTCTACGGCCGGGGCAACCGCCCCGTGGAGACGGCCGCCAAGAAGGCCGAGACGGCGCGGCTCTACGAGGATCGCGAGCGCATGCGCGCCTTGACCCTGGCCGGCCTGGCCGAGGCCCGGGCCCGGGGCGCAGCCCTGCCCACCGTGGTGATGGGCTACTGCTTCGGCGGCGCCGTGGTGCTGGAGCTGGCCCGCAGCGGCGAGGCCCGGGACGTCTACGGCTACGCCACCTTCCACGGCGGCCTGGCCACCCCCGAGGACCAGGGCTACGGGCCCGAGACCCCGCCGATCCTGATCGCCCACGGCGGCGCGGACGCGGCCATTCCCATGGCGGACGTGGCGGCGCTGTCCCGGGAGCTGGAGGCCGCCGGGGTCGCCTACGAGATCGAGATCTACTCCGGGGCGCCCCACGCCTTCACGGTCTTCGACAGCGGCCGCTACCAGGCCCGGGCGGACACCAAGTCCTGGGCGGCCTTCCAGGCGCTGCTGGACGAGGCCCTCTGACACAAGCTCCACAAGAAAGGGCGCATATCTGCAAGTGCCGCACCATTCCTTTCTGTAGAATCGCCGCTCGCTATAGAAATCCACTAGCAAAGCGCGTCGATACAGAAAGGAGTATCCCTTGTCCCATTCCGCGACGACCGCCGGCGAGAGCCTCTGGCGGCGCATTCCCCTGTGGCAGAAGATCCTCGCCGGCCTGGTGCTCGGCGTGCTGGCCGGCGCCCTGCTCGGCGAGGATGCCGGCATCTTCAAGCCGCTGGGCGACATCTTCATCAACGCCATCAAGATGCTGATCGTGCCGCTGGTGTTCTCCACCCTGGTGGTGGGCATCACCGCCATGCGCGACCCGCAGAAGATGGGTCGCATCGGCGCCCGCACCATCGCGCTGTACCTGGTGACCACGGCCTTCGCCATCGCCATCGGCCTGCTCGCCTCCTGGCTCTTCCAGCCCGGGGTCGGCCTGGACATGAGCTTCGAGTCCGGCGTCGAGGCCAAGCAGGCGCCGAGCCTGGTGGAGATCCTGGTCGGCCTGGTGCCGCGCAATCCCATCGACGCCCTGGCCAGCGGCAACATCCTGCAGATCATCGTCTTCGCCATCGGCCTGGGCGTCTCGCTGACCCTGATCGGCGAGAAGGGCGAGCCCGTGGTGCGCGTCTTCGAGAGCTTCGCCGAGGCCATGGTCAAGCTGACCAACATCGTCATGGCCTTCGCGCCCTTCGGCGTCTTCGGCCTGATCGCCCACGTGGCGGGCAACTACGGCCTGGAGGTGCTGCTGCCACTGGCCAAGGTGATCGGCGTGGCCTACCTGGCCAGCGTGCTGCACGTGCTGGTGGTCTACTCCGGCCTGCTGGCGCTGCTCGGCCGGCTGAACCCGGTGCGCTACCTGCAAGGCATCCTCGATGCCCTGGTGGTGGCCTACTCCTCGGCCTCGTCCTCCGGCACCCTGCCGGTCTCGCTGCGCTGCGCCCAGAAGAACCTCGGCGTCTCCGAGGGCGTGGCCGGCTTCGTGCTGCCGGTGGGCGCCACCATCAACATGGACGGCACCGCCATCTACCAAGGCGTGGTCGCGGTGTTCATCGCCCAGCTGCTGGGCGTCGACCTGAGCCTCATGGACTACGGCATGATCATCGCCACCGGCACCCTGGCCTCGATCGGCACCGCCGGCGTGCCGGGCGCGGGGCTGGTGATGCTGTCCATCGTCATGGCGCAGATCGGCCTGCCGCTGGAGGCCATCGCGGTGATCGCCGGCATCGATCGGATCCTCGACATGGCCCGCACCAGCGTCAACGTGGCCGGCGACCTGATGGTCACTACCCTGGTCGGCAAGAGCGAGGGCGAGCTGGACGAGAGCGTCTACAACGCCCCCCACAAGAGCTGAGCCGTGCCGCGCCGGCGCCCCCGGCGCGGCACCGCCATGCTAGAGTGACCGCATGATGCCGCAATCGTGAGGTCGCCATGCAGTGCAGCGTGCTCTCCGGGGAGCGGGGCGACATCGGCCGGGCCCACGGCCACCAATACGCCGCCCTGATCACCCGCAGCCTCGAGGTCTACGACCGGCTGTTCCAGGACTTCGTCGGCATCGGCTGGGCCGAGGCCCGGACCGCCGCCGAGCGCTTCCTGCCGATGATCGAGCGCGGCTTCCCGGCGATCCTCGAGGAGATGGACGGGATCGCCCGGGGCGCCGAGCTCGACTTCGCCGACATCCTCACCCTCAACTGCCGCAGCGAGATCTCGCTGACCCAGGCCAGCGGCGGCTGCACGGCCTTCTCGGTGAACCGCGACGGCACCCAGTGGCTGGCCCAGAACTGGGACTGGCGCAGCGACCAGCTGCACAACGTGGTGGCCCTGGAGCTACACCCGAGGCACGCGCCGGCCCTGGTCAGCGTCGGCGAGGCGGGCATGGTGGCCAAGATCGGCATGAACGACCGCGGGCTGGGCGTCTGCCTGAATGCCATTCGCTCGCGGACCTGCGGCGAGGGCCTGCCCATCCACGTGGCGCTGCGCAAGATCCTCGAGGCCGAGGACTTCGACCAGGCGCTGCGGGTGGCCACCCACGACCGGGTCTGCGCCCCCGCCCACTTCCTGGTCGCCGCCGCCGACGGCCGCGCCACCGGCCTGGAGGTGCACCCCGGCCTGCCGGGCCTGCTGGAGCCCCGCGGCGGCAGCGTCGCCCACACCAATCACCTGGTCGCCGAGACCGCCACCTGCCAGGTGGAGGACTTCCCCCGGGCGGATTCCCGGCCGCGGCTGTCGCGTATCGACCGGCTGCTGCGCGATCGCCTGCCGCTGGGGGCGACGGTCGACGCCGAGACCCTGTTCGCGATGCTCGCCGACCACGACGGGGCCCCGCTGTCGATCTGCCGGCACTTCAACCCCGACCAACCCGCCGATGAGCGCATGGAGACGCTGTTCGCGGTGGTGATGGACCTCAACGCGCGGCGCCTGACCCTGCGCCACGGCAAGCCCTGCGAGAGCGAGGACTCACTCGCGCTGCGACTGGCCCCGGCCTGAACGCCGCCAGGCGCCCAGGTGCGGCGGGGCCGCCAGCTCGCCCTTGAGGTAGCGTTCGGTGGTGCGCAGGAAACGCCGCAGGTGTTCGGCGATGGCCTCCTCGCGGCGCAGCGCCGCCAGGGTGGCGTCCTCGCCGCCGCCCTCGGCCGATCCCGCCCAGGCCATTCTGATCGAGCCCGCGCTCACGTCGCAGACCTCCCGTCGCGGCTGCAGGCCGCGAGATGCCCTGTCGATGCGATGGCTCATGCCGCCCTCCCGATTGGCGCAATAAATAATAACGATTATCAATTGCAAACATGGGCGACGAGACGGCCCCTGTCAAGGTGACCCCGTCCCACCCGGCCCCGCGATCCCGCCTCGAGATGACATGCATCAGCTTCGGCGCGACGCCCGCTTGCAGGCGGCGACGAGATAGGCCAGCATTTGCAGGCGCAACCAATTCTCATTTCACGGAAGGAGCCCACGATGATGCGTCACCTGCTGCCCCTGCTGCTCGCCGGCCTGATGGCCGCCCCCGCCCTGGCCGACGAGGAGCGCGCCGAGCACTTCAGCGGCAAGCCCGCCGACACCCTGGCCGAGGCCGTCACCAACGCCGACGAGGCCAACCGCGAACTGGCCAGCCTGCTGGATGGCGAGCTCAGCGATGCCGACCTCGCCAAGGTCCACCAGCTCTCCTACACCATGGAGAACGCCCTGGCGCGGATCCACGAGGAGGTCTACCAGCTGGAGGGCACCCTGGAAGAGGTCCACCTGGGTTCCGAGGCCTTCGACCGGGAGCGGGTACGTACCAACGGCGAGACCTACCTGAACGCCATGGACACCCTGCTGGACTGACGCACGGCGCCGGCGACCCCACGGGCCGCCGGCCCCCGCTCACCCCGCCAGGGCCTCTTCCACGAGCCCTCGGGCCGCGTCGCTCATCGGCAGCGCCAGGGCCAGCTCCCGGGCGCGCGGCGACATCTTGCCCCAGGTCTTCTGCACGATGCGGATCAGGTGGTCCCGCTCCACCTGCCGGGAGAAGTCCGCGAAGTAGTTCTCCAGGAACACCAGGCAGGCACAGTCCTCCACCGCCTGGGTGCCGGCGTCGCGCCCCAGGCCCTGCTTGCGGATCATCCGCGCCACCCGCTCGGCATCCTCCTCGGAATAGCCCGCCTCGCGCATGACGCGCGCCGCCTTCTCGCCGGCCCGCCGGCCCTGATCCCGCCGCCAGGTGAGATACCCCACCCGCCCCTCGGGATAGTCGCCCCGCGGCAGTTGCCAGCGCTGCAGGTGCTGACCCCGCACCGCCAGGCGCACCAGCTCGTCCGGCGCCGGCTCCAGGCGCTCCAGCCAGGCGCTCATGCGCCCGGCATGCCACAGCTCGCGGGGCTGCGACGCGCCGTCGACCTCCACCCGGCGGGGATCCTCGGCATGCAAGGCATCCAGCCCGGCGAGGGCGCGATCGAAAGGACTCGAAGGGGTCGTCATGGCATTCCTCTGCTGTCTCGGCCGTGTCATCCCCCCATGAAAGCATGTCGAGCGCGGCATGACAGCCGGCCCGCAATCGAACGAACGTTTGCCAGCCTGGCGCCCCAGGCGTTAGGTTATTGCACGGACATTCAACAAAAGGATCCCCATGACACTTCTCAGCCGTTCACCGTTCGCCGCCGCCCTCGCCCTGGGGCTCGCCGCCCCGCTGACGGCCCAGGCCGACGCCCTCGAGCAGCAGCTCGCCGACCTGCAGGACTTCCAGGTCATCGCCCACCGCGGAGCCAGCGGCCACGCCCCGGAGCACACCTGGCCGAGCTACGAGCGGGCCCTGGAGATGGGCGCCGACTACCTCGAGCTGGACCTGCACATGAGCGCCGACGGCGAGCTGGTGGCGATCCACGACGAGACCCTGGAACGCACCACCGACGGCGAGGGCCAGGTCAAGGACCACACCCTCGCCGAGCTCAAGGCCCTGGACGCCGGCTCCTGGTTCAACCAGGCCCATCCCGAGCGCGCCGACGACGCCTTCGCCGGGGCCGAGCTGCTGACCCTGGACGAGGTGATCGAGCGTTACGGCGACGACGTGCGCTACTACATCGAGACCAAGTCGCCCGAGCGCTACCCGGAGCTCCAGCGCGCCCTGGTCGAGACCCTGGAGGCCGAGGGGCTGGTCGCCTCCGGCTCGGTGGTCATCCAGTCGTTCAGCCGCGACAGCCTGCAGCAGGTGCACGCGCTCAACGCCGACATCCCGCTGGTGCAGTTGGTCTGGTACTCCCCCGCCGAGGACGGCGAGGGCCTGACGGAATGGACCGGCGTGACCCCGGCGCCCGCCGAGATCACCGACGCCGACTTCCAGGCCATCGCCGACTACGCCGTGGGCATCGGCCCCAACGTCACCTTCGAGGGTGAGGACGTCATCGACGCCGGCTTCGTCGAACAGGCCCACGCCAACGGCCTGCTGGTGCATCCCTACACCATCAACGAGCGCGACGAGATGCGCCGGCTGCTCGACTGGGGCGTGGACGGCATGTTCACCAACTTCCCGGACCGGCTCAGCGAGGTGGTGGAGTAAACTCCACGACGATGTGCTCTAAGCCGGTGACTCAAACGGCTATGATCGCCCGCACTTTATGAGCCGTCCAAGCACTAACAAGTGGGCCGCTCGCTAAGGCGGCCCGCTTCATTATTTACCAAGCTGCCTGCCCGCCAAATGGCTTTTGGTGTGGGCGCACGTCGTCCCCGATATTTCTAAGCGGCCTGTGCGGCAGCGGAGGGGCCGGGTTATCCCCGTGCCTGCGAGGATCTTTCTGAGCTGCCTATGCGGCAGCGAAGGCCGGCGCGCAGTTCTACGCCTACCTGCGCATTTTCTGAGCTGCTTTTGCGGCAGCGAAGGGCCAGCGCGCCACCTGCGCCTATAGCCCGATTTCCTGAGCTGCCTGTGCAGCAGCGAAGGCCCTGCAGCGCCCCCACGTTCAGCACCACAATTTCTGAGCTGCCTGTGCGGCAGCGAAGTCGCGATTGTCGAGCGGCCTCCGGCCGGTGACTTTCTGAGCTGCCTGTGCGGCAGCGAAGCGGGAGTTCCATGGGCTGTACCAAAGCGCCCTTTTCTGAGCTGCCTGTGCGGCAGCGAAGGTCCACACCGCCAGCCCTCACGCCTCGTTCGAGTTTCTGAGCTGCCTGTGCGGCAGCGAAGATCCAGTACAAGCTGGAACTGTCCTCACTCATTTTCTGAGCTGCCTGTGCGGCAGCGAAGCCGGGGGCTTTTGCGTTTCGGGGCGCCCATCTTTTCTGAGCTGCCTGTGCGGCAGCGAAGGCCGGGTAAGCCTCCTCGCCGCTCTCGCTGAATTTCTGAGCTGCCTGTGCGGCAGCGAAGTGCGGCCTGGTGCTCGCCGGGTGCAAGACGGATTTCTGATCTGCCTGTGCGGCAGCGAAGCTGGCCAGCCAGGGGTTGAGGATCAGCTGCGATTTCTGAGCTGCCTGTGCGGCAGCGAAGGCCCCGAAACGCAAAAACCCCCGGCCACGGCTTTTCTGAGCTGCCTGTGCGGCAGCGAAGGTGCGGATCCAGGTCACCAACGACACCGAGGATTTCTGAGCTGCCTGTGCGGCAGCGAAGGCTGGGCTCTGGCCAGGATGGGCATCCTGCTTTTTCTGAGCTGCCTGTGCGGCAGCGAAGACCGATCGCCCCTATGGCGCCGTTCAGCACTGTTTCTGAGCTGCCTGTGCGGCAGCGAAGGCCTTGTCGGCATCCCGCCCCGAGCATCCGGTTTTCTGAGCTGCCTGTGCGGCAGCGAAGCTGCTCGCGCGAGCGCTGGCGGAGCGTCTCGTTTTCTGAGCTGCCTGTGCGGCAGCGAAGAAGGCGCTTCCAGCCGTCCCGCGTCGTCACTCTTTCTGAGCTGCCTGTGCGGCAGCGAAGTTTTTGCCTCAATGTCGTTGATCTGTCCTTATTTTCTGAGCTGCCTGTGCGGCAGCGAAGGGCATGAGCATCAACGGCACCACCCTGGTCGTTTTCTGAGCTGCCTGTGCGGCAGCGAAGGTAGGTCGGCGTCATGCTCGCGACCGGCGAACTTTCTGAGCTGCCTGTGCGGCAGCGAAGCGGCTGGAGCCTTCGGCCAGCACCGGCTTGTATTTCTGAGCTGCCTGTGCGGCAGCGAAGTTCACCTGGTCGGCGATGGCGTCGAGCGAGCGTTTCTGAGCTGCCTGTGCGGCAGCGAAGATCGACGGCCTGAAGCGCCGCCTGATCGCCGATTTCTGAGCTGCCTGTGCGGCAGCGAAGGGCGCCGGCCCGCATCTCGGCACCCTGACGCTTTTCTGAGCTGCCTGTGCGGCAGCGAAGTGATCAGGTGGTAGATGATCAGCAGCCATACTTTTCTGAGCTGCCTGTGCGGCAGCGAAGGCGGCGATGACGAGGCTTGAGGAGCTGGAGGATTTCTGAGCTGCCTGTGCGGCAGCGAAGACAGTGGCCACGGGCTCGGCGAGCCTGGACCGTTTCTGAGCTGCCTGTGCGGCAGCGAAGACAACGCAGTCGCGGATGCCTTCATTGCTGCTTTTCTGAGCTGCCTGTGCGGCAGCGAAGATCAGAACATTGTCGTAGGTCGCCTTGCTAGTTTTCTGAGCTGCCTGTGCGGCAGCGAAGAACAGCTTCTTGAACATCTCCGGCATCACCATTTTCTGAGCTGCCTGTGCGGCAGCGAAGACCCATCAGCATGGCCTGATTGAGCTCGGTCATTTCTGAGCTGCCTGTGCGGCAGCGAAGTTCAACGAGACCGTTGACGACGTATTCTCGCTTTTCTGAGCTGCCTGTGCGGCAGCGAAGGCCTTGCACAACGCGGAATTGAATGCGTGCCGTTTCTGAGCTGCCTGTGCGGCAGCGAAGACGTCGCTGCCCAACCGGCATCGCCTGATCCTTTTCTGAGCTGCCTGTGCGGCAGCGAAGGACCGATACCTGCCCGGCGGTATCCAGGGTCATTTCTGAGCTGCCTGTGCGGCAGCGAAGCGGGTCGAGCCGCTGCACTTCATCCGCAAGGATTTCTGAGCTGCCTGTGCGGCAGCGAAGCTGATGCGATCGGAGGCGGCCAGAAGGACGGCTTTCTGAGCTGCCTGTGCGGCAGCGAAGTCTCTTTTTGTCCAGCATTCGCCGATGGATAATTTCTGAGCTGCCTGTGCGGCAGCGAAGCTGGCCCTGCCAGTCGTTGCCGTCGCCGAACATTTCTGAGCTGCCTGTGCGGCAGCGAAGCTCGCCGAGCGCAAGGCCGCGCTGCTCACCCTTTTCTGAGCTGCCTGTGCGGCAGCGAAGTTTTGTGGGGGGTGTGGCAAGCCCTGGATCAATTTCTGAGCTGCCTGTGCGGCAGCGAAGGAAGCGACTAGCTGTAGCGATTTCCGCTTCGATTTCTGAGCTGCCTGTGCGGCAGCGAAGTCAGGGTCGCCGGCATAGCGCACGCCCTGGATTTTCTGAGCTGCCTGTGCGGCAGCGAAGGCCGGCTCGTGGCGCCGAACGTCCTGGCTGATTTTCTGAGCTGCCTGTGCGGCAGCGAAGATCTGTCCTCCTTCCCGCTGGGAGTCCCAGTATTTCTGAGCTGCCTGTGCGGCAGCGAAGTCCATGCCGGGCACGATGCGGTGCTTCTTGAGTTTCTGAGCTGCCTGTGCGGCAGCGAAGGGACTGGTCGACAGTGGCGCCGGGGCCTGCCTTTTCTGAGCTGCCTGTGCGGCAGCGAAGCTCGGGGGGGGTCTTCGTCACAAATTGGATGTTTTCTGAGCTGCCTGTGCGGCAGCGAAGTAGAGCCAATTTAATCTAACATGCTGATTGTTAAAGAACTATTCGTAGATACAGCAACGCCTCCCTTTTCAGGAAGGCGTCACTAACTTATTGATATTCCGGATCAAAAAGGATATTGCTCAAAATGGGTCAAAACCAGGGCACGGTGGCTTCTTGGCTAAGCCCGTAGCTATTGAAGGAGCCAGCCACAGGCTCGTCCTGTATCTCGCCGTGTTCGATAAAGAGGCTGAAGGTCTGCCCAGTGCTATAACTGCGAAGTGTGGCGAACGGTAGATCCACCTTGCGCTCGACGCTGTCCGGGATGTGCTCCCTAGCCTGCTCCAGGGTTTCGTTATGCCGCTGGGCTCGCCTGCGCCTCAGTCGTTCCGCATTGGTCTTGAACTGCTTGCGGCGCACGACGCGATGGCGAGCCTTGATGGGCACCTCGGCCATATCCGATACACTGACATGGTCACGCATGCCCTTCAGCCAGCCGGCAGTCATCAAGCGATCCAGGGCCGCCGCGCTGCCATGAAGGCGAAGCCGCTGGCCGAGAGATCGTTTCGGGCCATGCCGGTGCTCCGGGAAACTGACGCCGAGATCGGCGGCCTGGAGTTCCACCAGGCTCCGATGGAGCTTCCCGAACAGCGCTCCCATTAGCATGGCGGCGGGAAACTCCGGATCAGGCAGGAGCCGAATATCGATGTAGTGGTCCATAGCGTTTACCCCGCGTCGCCGAACACACCGCCACGAATCAGGGTGGCCATCACGAAATGCTGCTGCTCGGTATCCGGCTCCTTGTCCTTCAGCAGCCAGTTATCCAGCAGGGAGTAGAAGTCCACCTTCTGCTTGGGCTGGCGATAGGCCTTGCCCTGGGTCGTCACCGAGCCATAAGGCTCGACCGCGATGGGACCGAGGCCACCTTCCTCGGGCTCCGGGTACCAGGTATCGATGGTGCGGATGGCATTACCCAGCTTCTGGGAGTGGATGGCGGCGACCTCTCCAACACTGTACAGCGTCTTGCTCTTGTCCCCCCGGCTGCGATCGAGGATCAGTTCCTGGGACGGGAAGACCTCCTGACCAGTGCCGACGCGGGCGAAGGCCACGATTTCCAACAACAGGTAACGCTCTCCTTCCAGGGCATCGGCAATCAGGCCGGCCAATTCGGCCTCATCCTGGCCACCATCGAAATTTCGCAGTGACCGCTCAAGGGCATCGAAGGTCCAGGAATTGGCTACCTCGCCCTGCTCCATCTGACGCACCTGGACTTCCACCGCTTCCGCACCGACCCGGTTACGCCACAGGAAACGACCATTGGCCAGGTTATGGGCATAGCGATTGGCGAGCTCCCGGAAGCCATGAGCGGTGACGTAGTCACGCACTACGCGCTTCAGTTTCGCCTGGTACTCGGCGTTGTTGCAGGCCGAAGGCATGCCGGCACCGCCCAGCACCCGCAGAGAAAAGCGAGCCATCAAGGTGTCGGCATCATGTGGCAGGGTCGCGACGTCGACCGTCTGCAAGTTGGGGTTCTGGATGGCCGCATCCAGCTTGGCGGGGTCCTGCTCCTTGGCCTTCAGGCGGTTAGAGATGGTGCCACGCACCGACTTCTCGCGAATGCCGATGGCGGGCCATTCGGCAGCATTCTCCCGTCCTTCCCATTGTCCCGCATAGAGCAGCGCATCGGAGGGGTCCAGCTTGCGCTCGAAGGCGAGGACAGAAGCAGTCTTGAGGGTGTCGTTCTTGGCCATGAGTCAATTCCTTCTTCTTCACTGGGTGGCGGTGTGGCGGGCCGGGAAGTCGTTAGCCAACCGATAGAGTCCGGCATCGAGATCGTTATCCACGTACCAGAGCAGTTCCTCCGGATTCGAGAGACGGTGTGGACTGACCCATTGCCCGATGGAATAGAGGCTCTCGACGAAACGGAACGGGGTGCTGGCATCGCGGGCACGGGTGACCTCGCCGGGCTCGAACAGCCGGGAGATCGCGCCATATCCGACGGGAATCGGCACAAGCCAGCCGGGCCGGCGACGGATCTCCCAACTCACCTCCTCCCGAGGCTTGCCTCCCTCGATCTCCACTTGCTTCACTCGGCATTCATGATTGAGCCGTGACAGGTCGAGCCAGGCATCCAGGACGTTGGCCTCGGGAGATTGTTCACGCATCCCCGCCAACCGCTGGGTCAGCAGATCATCACGAGAGACCAGCGCGAAGCCCGGCAACCAGCGGCGACGCAAACGCCTGAACTGAAGGGCACGGGCCTCGGGGTCGTCATCCAGCTGTTCCAGCCAGGGGCGCGGCCGCGATGCTTTTCCAAGCGAAGGTGGTACTACACTCCCCCCTGCGATACGCATGCCCGAGACGATCTCGGCAGTTTCACGCGCGACTCGCTGGGTTTCCTCATCAGCGCCATAACAGGACTCGCCACGGACGGCGAAGACCAGAGTGATCTCGAGATGAATCCGCCCCTCCTCCACAATAGCGGCCGTATTGCCCGATTTGTCGACAGGGTTTCGAGTCAGGTGAAAGCTGTGGGTAAAACCATTAGATGCCGCCTGCGCCTGATAGTCATGACAGATCACCCCGACCCCCTGGAACTCCAGATCGAGGTGTTCGGGCAGCTTTCGCTCCAGCGCATGCATCAAACCGACGAAGGCACTCATGGCGGGGAAACCCCATGTCATCGGGCTGGAAATCGCATTGGCGTTCTGCACACGCAGGCGAGGCAGGATTAACAGATTCTTGGTCTCACTCATGGCTCACCCCCTCCTGCCAGTCATCCAGTTCACGCTCCAGGGATTCCATCCAACGCCGGTCACGCTCCAGCCAGCGTTGAAAGCCGGGGTCGCGCTCCAGCATCTTGTCCCAGCGTCGGTGCTCGGCATCCCCCATGGGTAACTTGCGGTCGAGCTGTCGATTCAACCAGTTGGCGAAACGTTTTCTCACCTCGCTCGGCCAATCCGCCTCCTCTCGTGCCTGGCGGAAGGTTTCATCCTCCATCGCCCGTCCGGGGTCCAACCAATAGGCTTCCTCGACCGCCAGGCGACATTTAGAGTCACCGCTCCACCCTGGTGGAAGACGGTGTAACTCCATGCTGAAGACCATCAGCTCGTCCATCAGCGCGGCGTTCAGATCGTCCCGCAGGTCACGTGTCTCGTAATTCTGGCCAGGGTTTGACTCGAGAAATCGTCGCAGGTCGCTCACCAGCTGGCGCACCTCGCGGCGGCGGCCAAAGCGAGGAAAGACCGAGTCCGTACCCAGCGGCACCCGAACCTCCCGCGAAACCCAGTTGGGCGGCAACGAGGCCAGCAGGTAATTATTGCCGCCCCGCTCGCTGTTCAACTGGGAGATGTTCTGCGGCTTGGTGCCGCCCAGCTTCTGAACCGCCAGATTGGGGTAGTCCCGGTAGCCTGTCTCGGAGGCCAGGGTCTTGCGCCGCGCCTCTCGTGCCAGCTTGGCGGGTTCAGCGAAACGATCCTCGTTGATGGTCTGGAAGACACGATGCGTCAGCGAGGTGGCATATAGCGGCGCCAGCAAGTGGAAGCTCTGATCATCCGCAGGGTCGTCGTCCTTCGCCAACCAGTAGAGCTGCTTGGCATTGGCATGGGACGATGCCTCACCGCGGGGCTCGGTGATCGCGGCGAAGGCCCTCATCCATTCCTTCGCCTGCGCCGGATCCTGGCTCAAGGCGTTCGCCAGTTCGACATCCCCCTCGAGTACCCGCTCGAGCAGGGACTTGCCGTCATGTTCAAGCTTTAGGAACTTGTAGACATCCAATGCCGCCGCATTGCCGACCACATCGGCCTGGAAAGCCTCGGGAAGCGCATGGCTGCCAACCAGGCCATGGTTCGTCAGCGTCTCGGGTGGCACATAGAGATTGGTGCCCTTGGCATCGGGGTGGATCGGCTTGAGGGAGTGAGTCACGACCTGAAGCTGACTCACTCGCCGCGCGGCATTGTCGACCCAGGCCTCGAGCTCGAACTGCTCGGCCAAGGCCTCGCGTTTGGGATCGTCCTCGGCGAGTTTCTCGGCCTTGGTCTCGAAGCGCTCCTTCAGGAACGCTTCGATCAAGGCACGGATCGTCTGGCGAGTGGAGTTAGGCGTGGCCGAATTTTCATCCATCATTATTTTATCCTTAGGGTTAAGGGAAAAATGACCCTTCACTTAAACCTAGCTACTCTGGAGACCTGCCGCAAGGCAGCTCAGAAAATCATGATTTTTCCCTTAGGGATTACAGGCTGCCGCACAGGCAGAGGGGCCGGCGCCAGCCGGCCCAACTCGTTTCAGCGCCGCTTGCTGAACCCCACCACCGGATGAAAACACCACCCTTGGGTGCTATCCGGCATGGAGACCCATCCAAAGCGCCTGGCCGCCTCCTCCAGCGGCAGCTCCATGGCATCCGCCAGTGCCACCAGGGCTTCCAGGTAATCCGCCTCGGCCCAAGGACGAATACGCGGGCCGGCGTCTTCCAAGGGGTCGATACGCCGCAGCAGGCTGTCCTCGACCTTGACGTAGAGCGTCTCGCCACGCCTCTGCCCATCACGGATCTGGCGCAGCTCCCAGTCGTCACCGCTCTCATCAGGCAGCAGCACAAGCTCCACCTGCGGAGTGGTCTGACGCCGAAAGGGCTGGCACTGAGGCATGACGCCGACCAGGTTCACCCGCGGCATGGCATACCAGGTATAGGCGCCCAGTGGTGGTGCAGGCGGCTCACGTTTCAAACGCCGACGCTGGCGAGGCGTCAACTTGTCGAGATCGTCCGGCACCTCCGGCACTGGTTCCAACGGAGGCGCCACCATGTAGCGCTCGAGGCGGGCGTGTTCGAGGTCGACGAGGCTGGTTCGCGGCTGCAATGTCTCACGCTCGACGATGCGGGGTCGGGCATCGATCACCTCCCACTCCTCAGGGCGCAACAGTTCACTCAGCGCATGGCTGTCGAGGGGCCAGCCCTCTGTCTCGAAGCCGGGGCGACAGAAGGCCGGCCGATCGGGACTCTCCAGATGGCTCAGGTTGGTATCGAGCACCATGAGATTGGGCGTGTTGCATTCGCCGTCGCGATGGCGCCGTACCCGGCCGGCCAGTTGGATCAGCGAGCGCATCGAGGAAGGCTCGACGATGGCCCAGTCATAGTCATGATCCCGGCCGACCTCTGTCACGGGGCTCCCCAGCACGATAAAGAGCTGGTCTCTCTCGGCGGAGGCATCCAGGCGCCGGCGGATATCGGGAAGGTCGAACACGGCCTCGGCATCACGACGATCCAGAGCACGATCGAGACGCCGCTCGATGGCCGAGCGCATCAGCAGCGGATATTGGGAGTGGTAGACACAGAGGTGGATGCATTGGCCCTCGGCCACGCCCAAGCGGAACAGCGCCTGGGCAACATCGACGATCGGCTCGATATTGGCCATGCGAATCAGGCCGAAGCTGACCCGCTTGCCGCTATGGGGATCGACGCTGTAGTGCCGGCCATGCAGCGTGACGGCGTGGTCGCGCAACCGTGCGGCGAAGGCCTGGCGAATCTCCTCGCGGCGCTGACCGAGTCCCTCGAGTGGCGCCAGCTCGGCACGCCGAAGAACCGGGGCTTTCGCCAGCCGGCCATGGCGGCGGGTCGCGAAACGGTGATGCGCCTCGCCGAATGCCTTGCCATCGGTGCAGTCGGCATGCTGGCGATCGTGCTCATCGAACCAGGCACAGCAGATGTCTACCGGGCCTCCCGGCTCGCCACGGTTACGCTGATAATGCGCACGGCCATCCCGATAAGCCTCATATAGACCTCGCACCAGGGCCGGGGGCAAGGTCGCCGAGGACAGCAAGACCCGCGAGCCGAGCACCCCGGCCCAATGCACCAGGCGCGTCAATGCCGGCAAGTCATTAATATCGAAGTCGTCGATCTCGTCGAGCACCAGATCGCTGCCCATCAGGCGCAGCATGGGAGCGATCTGACGCCCGCCTCGCGCGCCCTCGGTGGCCGGCACCAAATGATCGACGGTACAGACCAGTATCGGCGCGGCGACCAGCGCCCTGCTCGAGGGATCTCCAAGCCGGCGCAATACCGGATGCCCCTCGAAGTCGCCCTCGTAGAGGACATGGCCATCGTCTTCCGTCAGCGCCTGGGCCGAGGCCGAGCCGGTGCGCTCCGCCTCGCGCTCATGGTGCTCGAAGAGGGCGCGGCTGGCACTGCCGCCCACGCGGATCGCCAGCTCGTCTTCGCCGAGCCGGAGACGTTCGCGATAGGCCTGCCCGGTCTGCAGGGTCAGGGTGCGCAGCCCTAGCGCCACGCTGAAGCGCGCGCCTTGCCGGGGGGCCGCCAGGGCATAGAGGATGCGGCCATTGGCCAGGGTCTTGCCACAGCCGGTGGACGCCATGTTGATGCCGAAAAACCCCTGACGTTCGCTTCGCTCGCGTAGCGACTGGGCCAGGTCGAAGGCCCGATCCTGCCAACGAAAGCGGGGATGGTCGCTGCGCTTGCGGAACCCCTTGTGACGCGCCAGGCGGGGCAGATGACGTGTCAGGCTGGGCAGGGCACGACAGATGGCGGCGCTGTGCTTCTCTACGCCCAGCAGGTGCTCGTCCAGGGGCTGGTTGAAGTGCCCTGTCTTGCGCACCGTATTGGCATGGAGCGGATAGTCGGGCTCACCGCGAACCCTCTGGCTGGGATCTTCCAGGCTGGAGTAGTGGTGATCCGCCAGCATCAGGCCGAGCCGCGCCAGGTGCATGACATAGGGGTTATCCAGCCAGGGCCCGGTATGTCGAGTCTGGCGCGCGAGCAGTCGCCGCGCGATATGTCGGGCCCGTTCCCCCCACTTCGCGGTGGTGACCGGCAGAGGATGATCAAAGGTCCAGTAGGGCGCCAGCCGGGTCACCTCTCGCGACTCGGCAATCTCGTTCCAGTCGGCGGTGATCATGCCGGGCAGGTCCCGCAACTGCTCGGCCTGAACCACCGGGCGCGCCTGACGATCGGCGCCATCGCGCCTCTCGCCAGGCATCATCGGCAGGCGGTGGTGGGTAACGACCAGCCAACCGATGGCGGCCGCCACAGGCGGCAGATGACGAAACGGCGGTGCCGGCTCGCCATCCAGGCCGTCACGCGCCAACCGCTCCAGCCAGTCGGCGTCCTGGAAGGGCTCGGAAGATGCCAAGCGTTCCAGCCAGCCGGCATCATCGTCGTCACCGACGAAGGCCGCGAACAGTCGCAGCGAGATCCACTCGTGGCGGTAGAGGTTTCGCCCTTCCAGCTTGCCTGCGAGCCGAAGCTGGAAGGCCTGACATGCCTTACCCAGGTCATGCAGCAAAGCGGCGAGCCCCGCCAGCAGCAAGATATCCTCGCCCGTATGCCAGTCGTTCTCGTCGCCGCCGCGCAGGATATCTCGCGAGGTGGTGTTGGTGGGCACCGCACCTTCCGGGTTGAAACGGCGAGCATCGCCGACGATCCACACCAGCTCGCTGTGATCGCGCCCCCGGATCCAGTGACAGGCTACGGCCGTGTTTTTGCGCGCCGTCTTGCGCAGCAGCCGGCGCAGGGTATCGAGCCCGGCCTCGGTGATCGGCGTCTGCCAGGTGCGGTCGCCGCGACGCTCGGCGAACTGATCGAGGATACGACGCGTCTCCACCAGAGCATTCTTGCTGCACTGGGATACCAGCAGCACGTTCATGCGCCCGGCCCTCCCAGGTCTTCGGCGACGGCCTTGAGGGTATCGATCATGAAGTCGAGGGACTCGGTGCGGGTCAGCCGCTCGATACAGGCCTGCCGGAACTCCTGCTCCTCGTCGCCACGCATGGCGGACAAGAATGCCTGAGGCAGAATGACCGCATCCTTGACCAGATCGGCCACATCGAATACCAGGCCACCGCGGCGTGTCTTGCCATGAAGCACCGCCAGGCCATGCGGTATTCCCAATACCCAGGTCGCGGTGGCGGCCAATCCATAGGCCAGATAATTGCCGTGATCGAGGAAACGGTTGGCAGGATCGGTACCGGTCCCGCGCTTGGCACGGTTGAAATCACCATAGTTCACCGCCTGGGAGGCGAGCTTGAAGAGGGTCTTGGTCAGGCGCGCCTCCAGCGTCAGCAGATCGGTCGTGCTGGGCGCCTCTCGGATGGCCTCGCGATGATGGCAGAGCGCATCCTGCAAGGCCTTAGCGGTCACGGAGAACCCCATCTCTTTGAGTGGCCGTCCGACCCATAACGCTTCGATCCTGGCCAGCCGCGCCAGTTGAAACGCCCGAGCCGCTTCCAGTCGCCGCTCCTCATCGAACCAGAACCGAACCCAGTGCTGAAGATACTCGGTCGGCCGGTATTCGCTCTGCGGTGTGAGCCAGGCCACATCCACATCGACTTCGTTGGCGGCGAACAATGGCGTGCCGCCACCACCACAGAAACCGACCAACACCCCAGCCTTGGCCAGCTCACGCATCGCCGCCTGGGTGATGGAGGTACCGGTGCCTAGCAGCAGCGACGTGGTGTTGGCGATGGGGATGTTCCAGTAGAGCGACTGGCGTCCCTCGTCGGTGACGTACTCGACGCGACCGCCGTTGACCAGTACCCGGCAGTGCTGAAGGTAGTAAAGGTTGGCCCGCTTGGAGTGCAGGATGGTCTTCAGTTCAGAGGGCGAGAAATCATCCATGGAGCCTGAGACCTCCCTGTGTCGCTTCTTGGCTGTCCCCCCATCCAAGCACGCCTAATTCGGCTTCGCCATCCCCTGAACGCCCATCCACCATACTCTTCAACCCGGTCCTGATTCGGGTCATCATCGAACGCACGGCAACCATGGAAGGAGGCCCCATGCCCGCCAATGCATCGCTCACCTGGGACACCCTGGCCCGCTATCGGCTGGTCGAGATCCTGGCGTTCTGGGAGGGCCGGGTGGTGGCCGCGCAGCTCGGCGAGGCCTTCGGCATCGGCCGCCAGCAGGCCCAGAAGGTGCTGCGGCGCTACCGGGAGCAGGCGCCGGGCAACCTGACCTACGACGAGTCCCGGCGCGGCTTCCTGCCCACGGCGGATTTCCAGCCCCGCTTCACCCGGGGCCGGGTCGAGGAGTACCTACAGCTGCTCGGCGCACATGCGGACCTGGACTCGCCCTTCGCGGGCCTGGGGTTGGGGGCGGCGGACACCGAGTCGCTGCCGCTGCCGAGCCGGGCGGTCGATCCACACGTGGTCCGCGAGCTGGTGAAGGCGGCCCGAGCGGGCCGCCGGCTGGAGGTGACCTATGCCTCCTTCCGTAACCCGGCCGGGGAGGAGCGCATCCTGGTGCCGCATACCCTGGTGTTCGCCGCCGGGCGCTGGCACGTGCGGGCCTACTGCGAGAAGCACCGCGACTTTCGGGACTTCGTGCTGAGCCGTTTCCGCGGAGTGCCGGAGGACGCCGGCGAGATGCTGGGCGAGCATGGCCGGAGCGGCGACGAGGCCTGGCAGACCCGCGTCGAGGTGCGCCTGATCCCCGATCGCCGCCTGCCCGCCGAGGAACGCGAGATGCTGGCCGTGGACTATGGCATGCAGGACGGCGAGCTCGCCCTTCACTGCCGCGGGCCGCTGGTGCTCTATGCCCTGCGCGAGCTCGGGGTGAACCCGCACCATGTGGAGGCCGAGCCGCGCGCCCAGCAGATCGAGGTCGCCAACCGCGAGGCCCTGGCCGAGTGGATCCTGTGGGCCTGAGGCGGCCGACGCCGAACGACGGCGCGCGCCCGGCGGTTTCTTCGCCGATTGCCGCCTCCCCCGCCGCCCTGCGCGCCGCCGTGTGGCAGCACGGTCACGAAGCGTAGCTGTCACCTGGCCGCCAAGAGGCTGTCATGGCGCCCTGCCAGGATGCCGGGGTCTTCCATCCTCAGGAGTGCCCCATGCGTTTGACGCGACGGAATGTGTTAAGCCTTGGCCTCAAGGGCGGTGCCGCCCTGGGCGCCACCCTCGCCGCCCCCTCCATCATCCTGGCCGAGGGCCGCCGCCCCCGGATCCCCTCCGGGGTGATGAGCGGCGACATGCTCGCCGACCGCGCCATGCTCTGGTCGCGGGTCGACCGGCCGGCGCGGATGCTGCTCGAGATCGCCGACAACCCCGAGTTCCGCGGCGCCCGCCGGCTGCTGGGCCCGGAGGCCCTGCCGGCCACCGACCTGACCGCTAAGCTGGACGCCACCGGGCTGGCCGGCATGGATACCGCCCACTACCGTATCCGCTTCGAGGCCCTGGGCGACCACCGCGCCGTCAGCGAGCCGGTCACCGGCCAACTGCGGCTGCCGCCCACGACCCGCCGCGACGTGCGCTTCGTGTGGTCCGGCGACACCGCCGGCCAGGGCTGGGGCATCGACGAGTCCCGGGGCGGCATGACCACCTACGACGCCATGCTGCGCCAGCAGCCGGACTTCTTCATCCACTCCGGCGACACGGTCTACGCCGACGGCCCCCTCCAGGAGCGCGTGGAGCTGCCCAACGGCGAGCTGTGGCGCAACCTGGTGACGCCCGCCAAACGCAAGGTGGCCGAGACCCTCGACGAGTTCCGCGGCAATCACGCCTACAACCTGCTGGATGCCAACGTGCGGCGCTTCAATGCCCAGGTGCCCATGCTCGCCCAGTGGGACGACCACGAGACCACGAACAACTGGTATCCCGGCGAGATCCTCGACGACGCGCGCTATACCGAGAAGAATGTCTCGCTGCTCTCCGCCCGGGCCCGGCGCGCCTTCCTGGAGTACATGCCGCTCCGCCAGCGCCCCGAGGCCCCCGGGCGGATCCATCGGCGCTTCGCCTATGGTCCCGGCCTGGAAGTCTTCATGCTGGACATGCGCAGCTTCCGCGCCGCCAACAGCCGCAACCGGCAAGACGGCGGCGACGCGGCCAGCCTGCTCGGCTCGGAACAGTTGCGCTGGCTGCTCGACGGCCTGCGCCGCTCCCGGGCCACCTGGAAGGTCATCGCCTCCGACATGCCCATCGGCCTGAACGTGCGCGATGGCGACCATTTCGAGGCCGTCGCCAACGACCATGCCGGCGGCCCGCTGGGACGCGAGCAGGAGATCGCCCGGCTGCTCCGGGCCATTCGCGACGAGGCCATCCACAACGTGGTGTGGCTGACCGCCGACGTGCACTACACCGCCGCCCACCACTACTCGCCGGAGCGGGCCAGCTTCAAGGAGTTCGCCCCCTTCTGGGAGTTCGTCAGCGGCCCGTTGCACGCCGGCACCTTCGGCCCGGGGGAGCTCGATGCCACCTTCGGGCCCGAGGTGGTGTTCCAGAAGGCGCCGCCCGAGGGGCGCGCCAACATGTCCCCCGCCGAGGGCTACCAGTTCTTCGGCCAGGTGGACCTGGACGGCGACAGCGAGACCCTCACCGTCACCCTGATGGATGCATCGGGGGCGGCCCTGCACCGGCAGGTGCTCGAGCCGCAGAGAGGCTGAGTGCCCCTCCCCTGGCCGACCGCCGCGCGGTGGTCGGCCAGGGCCTGTCGCGGCCGGGGATCAACGGGCCCGCATGCGCGCCAGCACGTCCTGCCCGCCCGCGCGACGGTGCCACACGACCATGCCGATGTGGCCCAGGATCAGCGCCAGCAGTGCCCAGCCCAGCTCGCCGTGGAGCAGCCCGCCCAAGGCCGTCAGCCCTTCGATCTCGTCGCCCTCGAAGCCCGGCATCAGCGGGATGCCGAAGGGCGAGAAGGGCCGCCCGGAGCCGTACTGGCGCAGCAGCGCCAGGGCCGGCACGGCGACCATCAGGGCATAGAGCGCCAGATGGCCAAGGGGAGCGGCGCGGTTCCATGCCGCCGGCCGGCGCGGGCGATCGGCCAGCGCCCACAGGCCCCTGAGCACTCCGGCGACGGCCAGCAGCACGCCGAGCGGCACGTGCGCGCCCCACACGGCCTCTTCCAGGGCGGTATCCGGAAACACGAAGTGCACGCCGGCGGTGATGAACTGCGCGGCGAACAGCGCCGCCATGCCCCAGTGCAGGAGGCGGCTGATCCGGCCGTAGCGGTCGGGGGTCGATGAGTTCATGGCACTCGCTCCTTGTGGCCGATGAAAGGGGAAGGCGCCATGATAGCGAGCGTCGTCGGCGCGGAGATGACGACAACGCGCAAGGATTATGCAAATCCGCCGGCGTCCCGCTCGGCCATGCCGGCCGGGCATTGGCCGGCATCCCGACTGTTATGTTATAACTTTCTGCAGTTTTCCGGAGACGCATCACCATGGCACACCGACCCCATCGCCATCGCCCCGAGGGGCCCTGCCACTTTTCCCTGATGTCGCTGTCGGCGCCGCGCCGGCTGCTGCTGGTCGCCGCCCCGCTGGCGGCGCTGTGGCTGGCGGTGGCCTGGGCCGCGGGGGGCTGGCACTGATGGCGCGGCTCCAGCTCCACGACCTGCAGCTCGCCCGGGGCGGCCAGACGGTGCTCGAGCACCTGGACGGCCGCTTCCAGGACGGCGCGGTGACCGCGCTGATCGGCGCCAACGGCGCCGGCAAGAGCACCCTGATCGCCGCCATCATGGGCATGCTGGCGCCGGTGGCCGGGCGGGTCGAATGCCGGGTGCCCAAGGAGCGCTGCGCCTGGCTGCCCCAGCAGCTGGCCCTGGATCTGTCCTTCCCGATGAGCGTGGAGGAGCTGATCATGACCGGCACCTGGCCCAGCCACGGCGCCTTCAAGGGCTACTGCGGCCCCCACTACCGGCGCGGCCGCGAGATCATGGCCCGGCTGGGCATCTCGCGGCTGGCCCACCGCCAGCTCGGCGAGCTCTCCGGCGGCCAGCGCCAGCGCGCCCTGCTCGGCCGCACCCTGATGCAGGAGGCCGAGCTGCTGCTGCTCGACGAGCCCTTCGCCAACGTCGACGGCGAGACCGTCGAGGTGCTGATGGAGGTGCTGCGCGACATGGCCCGCGAGGGCGCCACCCTGCTGGTGGTGCTCCACGACATGGAGCAGCTGGCCCGCCTGGCCGACGACGTCCTGCTGCTGTCCGGCGGCCATGGCCGCTGGGTCTCGCCCGAGTCCCTGCTCGAGCGCCAGGCCGGCCTGGCGCCCCGCGCCCCCCGGCTGCCCATCGACTTTCCCGAGGCCTCCCATGCTGGCACTGCTTGACGCCTGGCTCGTCGCCCCCTTCGAGTACGGATTCATGAAGCGCGCCGTGGTCGCCGGCCTGGCGCTGTCGCTGGCCGCCCCGCCGCTGGGCGTCTTCCTGATGCTGCGGGGCATGAGCCTGATCGGCGACGCCATGGCCCACGCCATCCTGCCCGGCGTGGCCCTGGGCTTCCTGTTCGCCGGCTTCTCGCTGCCGATCATGAGCCTGGGCGGCATCCTCTCGGGGCTGCTGGTGGCGGTGCTGGCCGGCAGCGTCTCGCAGATGACCGGCCACCGCGAGGACTCGGCCATGGCCAGCTTCTTTCTGATCTCGCTGGCCGCCGGGGTGATGCTGGTGTCGCTGGGCGGCAGCAGCGTGGACCTCACCCATGTGCTGTTCGGCTCGATCCTGGCCGTGGACACCACGGCCCTGCTGCTGATCGCCGGCATCGCCAGCCTGATCGTCGTCGCCCTGGCGGTGATCTTCCGCGCCCTGGTGGTGGAGTGCCTGGACCCGCTGTTCCTGCGCGGCCAGGGCGTGCGCGGCGGGGTGGTCCACGGCGTCTTCCTGGGCCTGGTGGTGCTCAACCTCACCGCCGGCTTCCAGACGCTGGGCACCCTGATGGCGGTGGGCCTGATGATGCTGCCGGCCACCACCGCGCGCTTCTGGAGCAACCGCCTGGAGGGCCTGATGGCCATCGCCATCGGCATCGCCCTGGCGGCCAGCACCGGTGGCCTGCTGATCTCCTACCACCTCGGCCTGCCCTCGGGGCCGGCCATCATCCTGCTGGCCGGCCTGGGCTATGTCGTCTCGGCGCTGTTCGGCCGCCAGCACAGCCTGTCCGCGCGCTGGCGCCGCCGCGCCGCGCCGCTGGCCGCCGCCCCTTCTTCCGATGGATGACCCGGAGTGATCTCGATGCCCCTTGCTACCCCCCGCGCCCTGCTCGTCGGTGCCGCCGCCCTGCTGTCCCTGCCCGCCGCCCAGGCCGATGATCGCGTCCGGGTGCTGGCCAGCTTCAGCATCCTCGCCGACATGGTCGAGGAGATCGGCGGCGAGCACGTCGACGTCACCGCCCTGGTGGGAGCCGACAGCGACGCCCACGTCTATACCCCGCGGCCCGGCGATGCCCGCGCCCTGAGCGAGGCGGACCTGGTGGTGTTCAACGGCCTGCGCTTCGAGGGCTGGATGGAGCGGCTGACCGGCGCCGGCGACTACGCCGGCCCGGTGGTGGTGGCCACCGACGGCATCGAGGCCGCGCTGGCGGCCGGCGAGGAGGACGCTCACGAGGAGCACCACCACGACGACGAGAGCCGTGACCATGAGGCGCATGAGCACGGGGCCCACGAGGGCGAGCATGATCACGACCATGGCGGCCTGGACCCCCATGCCTGGCAGGACCTGGGGCTCGGCCCGCTCTACGTCGGCAACATCCGCGACGGTCTGATCGCGGTCGATCCGGCCCACGAGGCCGCCTACCGCGAGCGTGCCGACCGCTATCTCGAGGAGATCGCCGCCCTGGACGCCGAGATCCAGGCCCGGCTGGCGACGCTGCCCGAGCACGCCAGCGTGATCACCGGCCACGACTCCTTCGGCCACTTCGCCCGGGCCTACGACGTGGACTTCCTGTCCCCGGTGGGGCTCTCCACCGAGGCCGAGCCCAGCGCGGCCAACATGGCTCGGCTGATCGACGTCATCCGCGAGCGCGACGTCCAGGCGCTGTTCCACGAGAACATGACCAGCCCGGCGATGATCGAGCAGCTCGCCGAGGAGACCGGCCTGCCGGTCGCCGGCACCCTCTATGCCGACGCCCTGGCCGGCGAGGGCGAGGCCAGCAGCTGGCTGGGCATGATGCGCCACAACGCCGGGCTGCTGCACGAGGCCCTGGCCGGCGAGGACACGCATGCCGACCACGACCACTGAGCCGCTTCCCCGGCACGCTTGGCACGGCGCCGCCCTCGGGCGGCGCCGTCGTCGTTTCGGGACGGCCGTGCGAAGATAGCCCCGTCGGCCACGCCAGGGAGCGCCCTCATGAACCTGCTGGATGCCATGACCGTCTTCGTACGGGTCGCCGAGCTCGGCAGCTACACCCGCGCCGCCGAGGCGCTCGACCTGTCGCGCACCCGCGCTTCACGCCAGGTGATGGAACTCGAGGAGCATCTCGGCGTGCGCCTGCTCCAGCGCACCACCCGGCGCCTGCACCTCACCGAGGCCGGCGAGCGCTATCTGCTGCGCGCCCAGGGCATCCTCCAGGCCCTGCAGGACGCCGAGGCCGAGGCCGGCGCCGGGCTCTGCGAGGTCCGCGGCCGGCTACGCCTCAACGGCCCGATGAGCTTCGGCATCCGCCACCTCTCGCCGCTGGTCGCCCGCTTCATGGCCGAGCACCCCGACCTGGAGGTCCGCCTGGACCTCAACGACCGGCGCGTCGACCTGCTGGAGGAGGGCTACGACCTGGCGATCCGCATCGGCGCCCTGCCGGATTCCAGCCTGGTGGCCCGCCGCCTGACCCGCTGCCGCATGGTGCTCTGCGCCTCCCCCGACTACCTGGCGGCCCACGGCGAGCCGCGCACGGTGGAGGAACTCGCCGACCATCGCTGCCTGCGCTATCTGACCTCGCGGGGCGGCGACTGGCGGGTGGACGGGCGACGCCTGACGGTCTCGGGGCCGCTGGACACCAACAACGGCGACGTCCTGACGCCGGCCGCCGAGGCCGGCCTGGGCATCGCCCAGCAGCCCAGCTTCCTGGTCGCCGACAGCCTGCGCGCGGGCCGGCTGGTCCCCGTGCTGCCCGAGGCCACGCCGGAGGTGCTGGGGGTGTACGGCGTCTACCCGGCCCGGCGCTACCTGCCCGCCAAGGTGACGGCCTGCCTCGACTTCCTGGCCGAGGCCTGGGGCGACCCGCCGGTGTGGGAGCGGAACCTGGAATTGTCGCCTATTTCGCAACAGTGATGTTCATAACCAGCAGATTATCCCGACCTCCTCCGGGGCTAGAGTACGCCCATACCCTGACAACACGACAACGCCCCTGGAGGTTTCCCCCATGCAGAACAACGCCATCACCCTGCTCCGCCTGACCCTCGGCGTCTTCACCCTGGCCCACGGCCTGCTCAAGGTCTTCGTCTTCACCGTGCCGGGCACCGTGGCCTTCTTCGAGTCCCTGGGCCTGCCCGGCGTGCTGGCCCACCTGACCATCCTGGCGGAGGTCGGCGGCGGCCTGGCGCTGATCCTCGGCGTCTACACCCGCTGGGTGAGCCTGGCCCTGGTGCCGGTGCTGCTCGGCGCCGCCTGGGCCCACGCCGGCAACGGCTGGGTGTTCTCCAACGAAGGCGGCGGCTGGGAATACCCGGTCTTCTGGGCCCTGGCCCTGCTGGCCCAGGCCGGTCTCGGCGGCGGCCGCCTGATCCTCAGCCCCCGCGTCGCCTGATCCTCCTCTCACCCTCTCGCCGGCCACGCCCTCGGGCGTGGCCGCCTCGCGTCCCGGAGCCCCACTCACCATGCTACCCAGCCTCTTCCTCTCCCATGGCTCGCCCATGCTGGCGCTGACGCCGACCCCGGCCCACGAGTTCCTGCGCGAGCTGGGCCGGCGCCTGCGCCCCGCCGCGGTGGTGGTCGTCTCGGCCCACTGGGAGAGCCGGCGCCTGATGGTCAGTACCAGCGAGCGCCCCGAGACCCTCCACGACTTCGGCGGCTTCCCCCGCGCGCTGTTCGAGTGCCAGTACCCGGCCCCGGGCGAGCCCCACCTGGCCCGGCGCCTGGCCCGCGAGCTCAACGCCGTGCCGGTGGAGCGCGGCCTGGATCACGGCGCCTGGGTACCGCTGTCGCTGATGTTCCCCGAGGCCGATATCCCGGTGGTCTCGCTGTCGCTGCCCACCGCCTGGTCCAACGCCGAGCTGGTGGCACTCGGAGAGAAGCTCGCCGCGCTGCGCGAGGAGAACGTGCTGATCGTCGGCTCGGGCAGCCTGACCCACGACCTGATGGCCCTGGACGCGCTCGAGGCGCCGGCGCCCGACTGGGTCACCGCCTTCGGCGACTGGGTGCACGAGCGCCTGGCGGCCGACGACCGCGACGCCCTGCTCGACTGGCAGGCCGCGCCCAGGGCGCGGGACAATCATCCCTCGCCCGAGCACTTCCAGCCCCTGCTGGTCGCCATGGGCGCCGGCGGGCCCGCCGAGCGGCTGCACCACAGCGTCGAGCACGGCGTGCTGGCGATGGATCTCTACGCCTTCGCCTGAACCAGACTCGCCGGCCCAATAACGCAAGAGGCCGCCCTTCGGGGCGGCCTCTTGCGTAGGGGCGCATCGCGCGCATCAGGCGTCCGGAATCTCCAGCGCCTGCTGGACCACCGGCCAGGCCGGCTCGCCGTCACGGGTGGTCACGCCGTCCAGGAAGGCCTCGACCCGCGCGGGGTGCTCGCGCAGCCACTCCAGGGCCACCACCTCGGGATCGCGCTCCTCGTAGCTGAAGCCGCGAATCATCGCGCTCTGCTGCTCGGCGGTGAACTCCAGCTGGTCGAGCAGCCGGGTGGCGTTGGGGTTGGACTCGGCGAACGCGCCGGTGACCAGGGTGCGAACGTCGCTGCGGCCGCCGTCCGGGCCCCACATGTCCTGGGTGTCGTCGAGGTAGCGCACGTCATACTCGATGTTCATCCAGTGCGGCGTCCAGCCGGCGAAGACGATCCACTCCTCGCGGTCGATGGCGCTGTTCACGGCGCTGAGCATGCCCGGCGTGGAGGTCTCGGACAGGGTCCAGTCGCCCAGGCCGTAGGTGTCGTCGTCCACCGCCCCGTTGAGGGTGTCGCTCATGCCGGAGCCGACCTCGATGGAGTAGATGGTGCGGTTCAGCCTGTCGGCGAACTCGGCCTTGTCCAGGTCCTCGGCGGAGGTCAGGCCGGCCTCGTAGACGTAGGTCGGCACGGCGAAGCCCAGGCGGGCGCCGTCGACGTTGTTGCCCAGATCGACGAGCTTGACGTCGTCTCCCTCGAAGCTGGTGTCGTACATGCCCTGCTGGGCGGGCAGCCAGGCGGCGAGGAAGGCGTCGAGCTCGTTCTGGTTCAGCGCCTGATAGGTGATGGTGGAGCCGAGCTCGGCCTGCTGGGGGGCGTAGCCGAGGGTCTCGAGCAGCGTGGAGGCGAGGGTCGTCTTGACGGTCACGCCGGGCCAGGCGGGGACCGAGAAGCGGACCTGGGCCGGCTCCTCGGCGTGAGCCAGGCCGCTGACGGCCAGCAGGGAGCCGGCCAGGGCCAGCGACAGGGGGCGATGGGACACTTTCATCGGGACTCCTTGGCGGGATGCGCCATCGTGAAACACGCGGCGACCTTATCGGCCGCATCGCGGGGCGACAAGGACGCCCGCTCCACTCGACGTCAACGCTAGGCGCGTAAGCTCGCCGCAGCGCGCGCGACACAACGGCATCCTCCTCGCCAAGGGACGCCGCCATGTCGCCGACGCCTTCCGATGCCGCCCGGGCCGAGCCCTCGCAGCGTGACTACGCCATCGAGGTGCTGCTGATGCTGCTGGCCACCCTGCCGGTGCTGGCCTCCGCCTACGCCAGCCACGCGACCGGCGACGGCCAGTGGTTCCAGCGCTCCGGCGCCCTGATGGTGCTGTTCTCGGTGGGGGTGCAGTATCACCGCACCTACTGGTTGCGCTGCGTGGAACGCCAGGGGCCGCGGGCCGGCCGCGGCCCGGCCCGCTGGGTGCGCGTCATCGGGCGCTTCTGGCACTCGATCCCCTACGTCTGCTACCTGGCCATCGTCATGGGCACGCTGATCTGGAGCTACGGGGACCTGATGTTCGGTTAGCGACCGTCGCCCTTGCCCACCATCCGAGCCGCCTCGACCACCTCGATCCAGTAGCCGTCGACGTCCTTGACGAAGACCACGTCCTTCATCTTGCCCTGGTCGGGGCGCTTGACGAACTCGACCTCGTTGGCGTCGAACCAGGCCACGGCGGCGTCCAGGTCCGGCACCGAGAAGCAGATGTGCCCGAAGCCCTGGGGCTCGGCGTTGCCGTCGTGGTAGGCGAAGTCGGCCTGGTCCTCGGTGCCCCAGTTGTGGGTCAACTCCAGCAGCCCCTTCTGGCCGAAGGTCCAGACGGTGCGCTCCTCGGTGTCCTCCGGCACACGATCGCCTTCCTCGAGCCGGGCCAGGAAGTACAGCGAGAACTGCATCTCCTCGAAGTCGAGGCGACGCAGCACGCGCATGCCGAAGACCCGCGAGTAGAAGGCCAGGGCCGCCTCGGGATCCTTGACGCGCAGCATGGTGTGATTGAGGCGGAAGCCTTCGGTGTCGGCGGTGGGCGTCTTGACGCCGGGATGTTGCTCGCCTTGGAAGCTCATGGGATCTCCTTTTCCGGGTGTCGATCGTCGGATACCGGGTATGGAGGCGGCGGGGCGACTTTTCCACCCCCGACGCCATGATCGCCGCCCGAGCATTGTGATACAACACCTATACACGCAATGCTCGGCATCACGCCTCGCGGTGCGGAGCCGGCATACCGGGATGCAACGAGCGTGCAGAATCCGCATTGGCGGGATCCCGGGCAAGACTCTACATTATCTGTACAACCCGCCAACCAGGAGGCCGCGCCCATGACCTCGATCGACATGAGCCTGGGGGATCACATCACCCTCAAGCAGCTCGCCCATGCCCTGTCCCACGGGCTCTCGCCCATCGTCGAGGTGGAGTCGATGGACGGCATCTACACGGTGCGTTTCCACCATGCCAACGGCATCTCGGTGCTCTCCGACAAGGACGGCAAGACCTGCACCTTCCTCGGCACCGGCGAGATCCGCGACCTGCTGGGCGACCTGGGGCTGACCCATGGGGTGCTGACCTGGGCGGATCAGTGCGGCGACGAGATGATCGGCGTGCCCGGCCACGCCATGACCCCGGACGAGATGCTCACCCACGGCACGCGCATCGCCTTCCGCTGATATTCACAAGCCCCGGGCGAGGGACTAGAGTGGGAGGCGGTCCCCGTGGAGGCATGACGTGCCCAGACTTCCATCCCTCGACCGCGCCCGCTGCCTGCTGTGGCTGGCGCTGCTGATCCTGAGCGGCTGTGCCGGCCCGCCCCTGGCCACCCAGGACGGTGACGGCCTGTCGATGGACCGCGCCCTGGTGCTGGCCGAGGCGCGGCAGTCGCTGGGCATTCCCTATCGCTACGGCGGCACCGACGAGGCGGGGCTGGACTGCTCGGGACTGGTGCAGCGCGCCTATGCCCGGGCCGGCATCCCCCTCCCCCGCACCTCGCGGCGCCAGCACGAACGCCTGCCCCCGATCGAGCGCGCCCGCCCCGGCGACCTGTTGTTCTTCGACACCGCCGGCGGCGGCGAGGCCAGCCACGTGGGCATCTACCTGGGCGACGGCGAGATGATCCATGCCCCGGGACGCGGCCGCGAGGTGAGCGTCACCTCGCTGTCGCTGGACTACTGGCAGGAACGCTTCCTCGGCGCCGCCGCCCCGGCCCCCTGAGGCTCGGGCACAGGCGACGAGGCCCTTGGCGACACTTCACGGCATCGGCCGCGATGCCCCACTGCGACACAGGAGGCCACCATGTCACTGCGACTCGGCGATACCGCGCCCGACTTCACCCAGGAAAGCACCGAAGGGCCCATCCACTTCCACGACTGGGCCGGCGACAGCTGGGTGATCCTGTTCTCCCATCCCAAGGACTTCACCCCGGTGTGCACCACCGAACTCGGCGAGGTCTCGCGCCTCAAGCCGGAGTTCGAGAAGCGCAACACCAAGGTGATCGGCCTGTCGGTGGATCCGCTGGACGACCACAAGGCCTGGGCCGGCGACATCCAGGAGACCCAAGGCTGCGCCCTGAACTTCCCGCTGCTGGCCGACGCCGACCGCAAGGTCAGCGACCTCTACGACATGATCCACCCCAACGCCAACGACACCCTCACGGTGCGCAGCGTCTTCATCATCGACCCGAACAAGAAGATTCGCCTGACGCTGACCTACCCGGCCAGCACCGGGCGCCACTTCGACGAGATCCTGCGGGTGCTCGACAGCCTGCAGCTCACCGACCGCCACAAGCTGGCCACCCCGGTGAACTGGTGCCACGGCGACGACTGCATCATCGTCCCCGCGCTGAGCAACGAGGAGGCCGCCAAGCTGTTCCCGGACGGCTGGGACGAGCAGAAACCCTACCTGCGCCTGGTCAAGCAGCCGAAGTGATCGCGCCCCCACCGAGACGACGCCGGCCTCCGGGCCGGCGTCCTGCCGTCTCTCCCGTGCCGCCGCGCGAGGCGTTGCGGGGTTAAGCCTGCGTTAAGTTGCGCCTCCCACACTATCGGGGAACCGTCACGGAGACGCCCCGATGCCCCTGCCCGCCGCCCGCCTGTCGCCCGCTGCCTCGCTGGACTGGCGCGAGGCTCGCCACTGGAGCGAGCGACGCCGCCTGGCGCGGCTGATCCAACGCCGCTTCGCCGCCGAGCATGACGCCCGCATCACCCGCTTCCTGCCGCGCCTGTTCGGCCTGTGGCAGCAACAGACGCCGCTGGCGGCCGTCGGCGTGCGCCACGCCCACCGGGCCCCGCTCTTCCAGGAGGGCTACCTGGATGCCCCGGCCGAGGTCCACCTCGGCCGGCGACTCGGTGTCGAGGTGCCGCGTGCGCGCATCGCCGAGATCGGCAACCTCGCGACCGCCCGCCGCGGCCTCCAGGGCGGCCTGTTCCTGCACCTGATCGCCCAGCTGGCCGCGGAGGGCGTGGGCTGGGTGCTGTTCACCGCCATCCCCGAGGTGGCCAACGGCATCCGTCGCCTGGGCATCGAGCCGTTGCCGCTGTGCCTCGCCGACCCGCGCTGGCTGGACGACGCTGCCCGCCGGGACTGGGGCCGCTACTACGACCGCCACCCCTGGGTCATGGCCGGCGACCTGCAGGCGGCCTGGCATCGGCTCCAGGCCGACGGACGACGCCCCACCCTGTCCGGGAGCGCCGCGCGATGACCTCGCGACGCGACGCCTTCCTGGCGCGGCTGGCCGAGCACGCCGCGGCGCGCCCCGGGGCCACGGCCCTGGACGACGGACGCCGGCGCCTCGACTACGCCGGCCTGCTCGCGGAACTCGAGCGGCGCCGCGCGCGCCTGGCGACCTGCGGCTGCCGGCGGGTCGGGCTGGCGCTGGACAACGGCCTGGAGTGGGCGCTCTGGGACCTGGCGCTGCTCGCCGAGGAGCGGGTCGCGGTGCCGGTGCCGGCCTTCTTCCACGCTGCCCAGCGCCGCCACCTGGTGAGCGCCGCCGGCCTGGACGCCTGGATCGGGCCGGGGGCCGAGCCCCTGGGCTTTCGCGCCGGCCGGGACCCGTCAATCGCCACCCGCGCGGCACCGATCTTGCCGGCGCTGCACCCCGGCACCACCCGCATCACCTTCACCTCCGGCACCAGCGCCGCGCCCAAGGGCGTATGCCTGGACACCGAGGCGGTGCTGACGGTGGCGACCAGCCTCGCCGAGGCGATCGCCCCGGCACGCATCGAGCGCCATCTGGGGATGCTGCCGCTGGCCACCCTGCTCGAGAACCTCGGCGGACTCTACCTGCCGCTGTGGCTCGGCGCCGGCGTCGCCCTGCCCGGCGCCGCCGAACTCGGCTGGCAAGGCGCCAGCGGCTTCGACGCCGCGACGGCACTGGCCGCCATCGAACGCTACCGCCCCCACAGCCTGATCCTGGTACCCCAGCAGCTCCAGGCGCTGGTGGACGCCGCGCCCGCCGCCCCGGCGGGGCTGCGCCTGGTGGCGGTGGGCGGCGCCCGGCTCGCCGAGCCGCTGCTCGAGCGCGCCCTGACCGCCGGCTGGCCGGTGGTGGAGGGCTACGGCCTCTCCGAGTGTGCCTCGGTGGTGTGCCTCAACCGCCCCGGGGAGACGCCCCGCGGCGTGGGCCGCCCGCTGCCCCACGCCCGGATCCGCATCGGCGACGACGGCGAGGTCGAGGTGGCCGGCGCCACCATGCTCGGCTATCTAGGCGAGCCCCCGGCGTCAAGCTGGCACGCCACCGGCGACCTGGGCCGCCGGGAAGGCGACGCCCTGGTGCTGGAGGGCCGGCGTCGCGAGGTCTTCGTCACCGCCTACGGGCGCAACGTCGATCCCCAGTGGGTGGAGGGCGTGCTCGCCATCCGGCCGGGCATCGCCCAGGCCATGGTCCACGGCGAGGCCCTGACGCATAACCGGGCGCTGATCGTGCCCGCGGCCGCAGGGCTCTCCGACGACGTCATCGACGCCGAGATCGCCGCCGCCAACGCCACCCTGCCCGACTACGCCCGGGTCGGCGAGTGGCGCCGCTGCGCGCCCTTCACGGTCCGCAACGACCAGCTGACGGCCAACGGCCGCCTGCGCCGCGCCGCCATCCTGGCCGTCCATCGCGACTGGCTGTGCGGTGCCACGGCCGACGCCCCGACGCACCACAACGGCTGAGGAGTGAACCCATGAGTGCCTATCAACGCCTGCAGGATGCCACCCGCGCCGAGCGCGACTGGCTGCTGGCCACGCCCATGATGACCCGCGCCACGCGGGGCGAGGTCGGCCGGGACGAGTACCTGGCCTTCCTCGGCCAGGCCTACCATCACGTGCGCTTCACGGTGCCGCTGATGATGGCCTGCGGCGCCCGTCTGCCCAACCGGCTGGGCTGGCTGCGCGGCGCCCTGGTGGAATACATCGAGGAGGAATACGGCCACGAGCAGTGGATCCTCGACGACATCCGCGCCGCCGGCGGCGATCCCGAGGCGGCCGCCGCCGCGACGCCCGACCCGGCCACGGCGCTGATGGTGGCCTACGTGCGCGACCGGATCGAGCACGGCAATCCGGTGGCCTTCTTCGGCATGGTCCAGGTGCTCGAGGGCACCAGCACCGCGGTGGCCACCCGCGCCGCCGAACGGCTCCAGGCGAGCCTCGGGCTACCCGACGACGCCGTGCGCTACCTGAGCTCCCACGGCAGCCTCGACGTCGGCCACCTGGCCTTCTTCGAGACACTGATCGACCGCCTCGACGAGGACGATCTGGACGCGGTGATCGAGGCCGCACGCATGGTCTATCGCCTCTACGGCGCCATGTTCCGGGGCATCACCGCCCGCTGCACGGGGGGCGAGGCCGCCCGGGAGCTCACCGATGCCCTGGCCTGATCGCAAGCACTTCGCGGAGGGCTGGCTCGGCCAGCGGGTGCTGATCACCGGCGCCAGCGGCGGCATCGGCCAGGCGCTGGTGGACGAGCTCGCCGGCGCCGGCGCCCGGCTGCTGGTCACAGGCCGCGACGCCGCCACGCTGGAGGCGCTGTGTCGCCGCCACCCGGGGCAGGTCACCGCCCAGGCGGCCGATCTGACCCGCGCCGAGGATCGCGACCGGCTGGCCACGATCGCCGAGCGGCTGGACTGCACCATGCTGATCAACGCCGCCGGCGCCAACCGCGCCGAGCTGTTCGAGGACAGCGACGATGCCACCCTCGAGTGGCTGGTGACCACCAACCTGACCGCCACCCTGCAGTTGACCCGCGCCCTGCTGCCGCTGCTGCGCCGCGCCGAGCCGGGGCGGGTGGTCAACCTGGGCTCGGCCTTCGGCCATATCGGCTATCCCGGCCAGGCCGCCTACTGCGCCACCAAGTTCGCCCTCCACGGCTTCACCCAGGCGCTGCGCCGCGAGCTGGCCGACACCCCGGTGCGGGTGCTCTACGTCGCGCCGCGGGCCACCCGCACCGCCATGAACGCGCCGGCGATGGAGGAGCTGAACCAGGCGCTGGGCAACGCCATGGACGACCCGGAGACGGTCGCCATCCAGGTGCGCCGGGCCATCGAGCGCGGCCGCAAGGAAACCCGCCTGGGGGGCGCCGAGCCGCTCTTCGCCCGGCTCAACGCCCTGTGCCCGGGGCTGATCGATCGTGCCCTGCGCCGCCAGCTGCCGACCATCCGCCGCTTCCTCGCCCCCGCCAAGGGAGACATGCCATGATGCGCCGTTTCGCCCCCCTGCGCCTCGCCGCGTTCTCGACGCTGGCCGCCCTGGTCGCCGCGCCGGCGACATCCGCCCTGGCCATGGAGCCGGCGGTCGCCGACGCCCTGTCGGGCCTGCAATCGCGCTGGGCGGCGATCCGCTACGACCTGCCCGAGGACCAGCGGGAAGACGCCTATGCGGCGCTGGCCGAGCGTGCCGAACGGGCCGTCGCGGCCCACCCCGACGCCGCGGCGCTGCATGCCTGGGCCGGCATCGTGCGCTCCACCCAGGCCGGAGCCCGCGGCGGGCTCGCCGCGCTGAGCCTGGTCAAGCAGGCCCGCGAGTCGCTGGAGACCGCGCTGTCGCTGGATCCGCTGGCGCTCGACGGCGCCGCCTACACCAGCCTCGGCGCGCTCTACTACCGGGTGCCCGGCTGGCCGGTGTCCTTCGGCGACGATGAGCGAGCCGAGCGCTACCTGCAGCGCGGGCTGGCCGTCTCGCCCGACGGGCTCGACAGCCTCTACTTCTGGGGCGACTATCTGCACGAGCAGGGCCGCGACCGGGAGGCCCGCCAGGCCTTGCGCCACGCCCTCGAGGCGTCGCCGCGCCCCGGCCGCGAGCGCGCCGACGCCGGACGCCGTGCGGAGGTCCGCGCGCTGCTCGATACGCTGGATGACTGACAAGGACCGGCCATGCGCATACTGCTGGTGGAGGACGACCCCAGCCTGGCGTCGGGCATTCGCCTGGCGCTCAAGCCCGAGCACTATACCGTGGACATCCTGGCCGATGGCGCCAGCGCCCTGGCCGCCCTCCAGGATCAAGAGCCCTTCGATGCGGTGATCCTCGACCTGGGCCTGCCCCGGCTCGACGGCCTCCGGGTACTGGAACGGCTGCGCCGGGCCGGCAACCGGGTCCCGGTGCTGGTGCTGACCGCCCGCGACGGGGTCGAGGATCGCATCCAGGGGCTGGACGCCGGCGCCGACGACTACCTGATCAAGCCCTTCGAGGTCGACGAGCTCAAGGCCAGGCTCCGGGCCCTGCTGCGCCGCAGCCAGGGTCACGCCAGCAGCGAGCTCCGCCATCGCGGCGTCTGCCTGGACCCGGGAACCCGTCGAGTCACCTGCCGGGGCGAGCCGGTGGCGCTGTCGCGCCGCGAATTCACCCTGCTGCAGGAGTTCCTGAGCCACCCCGGCCGGGTCTTCACCCGGGACACCCTGACCCGGCTGGTCTATGGCTGGGAGGACGATGTCGAGAGCAACGCCATCGAGGTGCACGTGCACCACCTGCGCCGCAAGCTCTTCCCCGAGCTGATCCGCACGCTGCGCGGCATCGGCTACGTCATGGACAAGGCGGACGAGGCTCCATGACCTCGATCCGCCGCCGTACCCTGTGCATCGTGCTGGGCGTCTTCGTGGCGAGCATGCTGGCGATCGGCATCACCAGCTACCGCGACGCCGCCCATGAGGTGGAGGAGCTGTTCGATGCCCGCCTGGCCCAGAACGCCCGCCTGCTGGAGGGGCTGATGCGCGCGCCGCTGCCGGAGGCGCGTCGCGATGCGTTGCTGGCCACCCTGGACAGCGCCCTGCAGCGCGCCGAGCAGGCCGATCAGCGCATCGCCGGGCATCGCTACGAGGGCAAGGTGGCCTTCCAGGTCTGGCGGGGCGAGCGGCTGCTGCTGCGCTCGTCCAGCGCTCCCCGCCGCCCCTTCACCGCCCGCCAGGACGGCTACGGCGACGTGACCCTGGCCGATCGCGAATGGCGGGTCTTCGCCCTGAGCCCGCCGAACGACGGCCTCCGGGTGCTGGTCGGCGAGCGCGAGGACGTACGCGGCGAGCTGGTCACCGCCATCGCCCTGCGTACCCTGCTCCCCGACCTGCTCGGCCTGCCGGCGCTGGCGGCGCTGCTGTGGTGGGCGATCGGCTGGGGGCTGCGCCCGCTGTCGCGCCTGGCCCGCCAGATCCAGAATCGCGATCCCCACAACCTCCAGCCGATCGCGGCCGAGCCGTTGCCGCGCGAGCTGTCGACCATCGTCGGCGCCCTCAACCGCCTGCTGGCGAGGCTTCGCGACCTGCGTCAGCGCGAGAAACGCTTCATCGCCGATGCCGCCCACGAGCTGCGCACGCCCCTGGCGGTGCTCGACCTTCATGCCCAGAACGCCCTCGCCACCCGGGACCCGGATGACCGGCGCGAGGCGCTGACCCAGCTGCGCGACGGCGTGGCCCGCGCGACCCGACTGGTCAGCCAGCTGCTGACCCTGGCACGGCTGGAGCCCGACCAGGAGTCGGCGGCCGTGCCGCAGGACGGCGACCTGCTCCACGAGACCCGCGAGGCGCTGGCCGAGCTGCTGCCGCTGGCCGCCGAGCGCGGCCAGGACATCCGCCTCGACGCCGACGAGCACGCCGACTGGCGACTGCGCGCCGAACCCGGGGCGATCCAGACGCTGCTGCAGAACCTGGTCGGCAATGCCATGCACCATTCGCCGGCCGGCAGCCGCATCGACCTCGCCCTGGCGGCCGAGCCGGCGGCCCTGACCCTGCGGGTGGACGACCGGGGCCCCGGCATTCCCGAGCACCAGCGCCGCCAGGTGCTGGAACGCTTCCACCGTGCCGGCCCCGGGGCCGGCGCCGGGCTCGGCCTATCGATCGTCGATCGCCTGGTCCAGCGCCATCGCGGCCGGCTGTGGCTGGACACCGCGCCCGGGGGCGGGCTGCGGGTCAAGGTCCGGCTGCCCCGCGCCTGACATCGTCCTGTCATCGTTATTTAAGCCGGCGTTAAGCCAACGCCGCTAGCGTGGTTTCATCGACCGCGACACAACAACAGGATGCACCATGATGACGACCCCGAACCCGATGCCGCTCGACGACCGCCTGCGCCGCACGGCCTGGCTGACGGCCGCCGGCCTGCTGGTGCTCGCCGCGGGCTGGACGATCGCCTGCTGGGGGGTGGCCGGCCTGCCGCTGGGCCTGGCCAGCCTCGCCGCCGCCGCCCTGGCGCTGCTGCGCCCGGAGGCCCCGGCGGCCAGCCCCGAGGACGAGGCCCGTTGCCCGGCGGCCGGCCTGCGCCACTTCACCCAGGCCGGCCTGCTGACGCTGGTCGCGCTCCAGCTGGCCGCCTGACCCGGCGGGCCGGCGCTTTACAAGGGCGGGCCCGCCGGGGGATAGTGACGCCAGACGACAGGGGCGTCGGCGGGAGCCGCCGGCTGAGAGGCACCCTCACCACCTGACCCGGATAATGCCGGCGGAGGGAGTCGTGCCGGCCCCACGCCCGCGCCTCCCCTCGCCAGGAGGCCCGATGCATTCCCTCGATCCCGCCGCGCACCTGACCCGCGTGCGCGCGACCACCCCGCTGGTCCACAACATCACCAATCACGTCGCCATGAACCCCATGGCCAATGTGCTGCTCGCCCTGGGCGCCTCGCCGGCCATGGTCCATGCCCGCGAGGAGGCCGCCGAGTTCGCGGCCCTGGCCGGCGCCCTGACGCTGAACATCGGCACCCTCTCGCCCCACTGGCTCGACGCCATGGACGATGCCGCCCGCGCCGCGACGGCGGCGGGCACCCCCTGGGTGCTCGACCCGGTGGCGGTGGGCGCGACCCGCTTCCGTCGCGAGGCCGGCGACCGCCTGCTGGCCCTGGCCCCGAGCGTGATCCGCGGCAACGCCTCGGAGATCCTGGCCCTGGCCGAACGCACCGGCGGCGGGCGCGGGGTGGACAGCACCGCGGCGCCCGAGGGCGCCGAGGCCGCCGCGGCGAGCCTGGCCCGCCGGAGCGGCGCGGTGGTGGCGGTCACCGGCGAGCGCGACCTGGTCACCGACGGCACGCGCCTGGCCCGCGTGGCCGGCGGCCACCCCCTGATGCCCCGGGTCACCGCCCTGGGCTGCTCGCTGAGCGGGGTGGTGGGCGCCTTCCTGGCCGGTGCCGAGGATCCCTTCGCGGCCACCGTGGCGGCCCTGGCGAGCTATGCGGTGGCCGGCGAGCAGGCCGGCGAGGCCGCCCGCGGCCCGGGCAGCTTCGCCGTGGCCTTCCTCGACGCCCTGCATGCCCTCGACGCGACCACCCTCACCGAGCACGCCCGCCTGGAGCTGACCGATGCGCCTTGATCTCTCCCTCTACCTGGTGACCGATCCCGAGCTGTGCGCGGCCCATGGCCTGGAGGCGACCGTGCTCGCCGCGGTGCGCGGCGGGGTCAGCGTCGTCCAGCTGCGCGACAAGCACGCCCCCGACGCCGAGCTGATTCCGCTGGCCCGCCGGCTCAAGGCCGCCCTGGCCGGCAGCGGGGTGCCGCTGATCATCAACGACCGCCTCGAGGTGGCCCTGGCCAGCGGCGCCGACGGCCTGCACATCGGCCAGGACGACGGCGAGGTGGCCGAGGCCCGGGCGGCCCTGGGTCCCGAGGCCATCCTCGGCCTGTCGGTGCAGACTCGAGCCCAGCTGGCCCGCCTGGAGGCGGGCCGCCTCGACTACCTGGGCCTGGGCCCGGTGTTCGCCACCCCCTCCAAACGCGATCACGCCGAGCCGCTGGGCTTCGAGGGGCTGGCCGAACTGGCCGCCGCCAGCCCACTGCCCACGGTGGCCATCGGCGGGCTCAAGGCCGAGCATGTCGAGCCGGTGCGCCAGGCCGGGGCCGACGGCCTGGCGGTGATCTCGGCGATCTGCGGCACCCCGGACCCGGAGGCCGCGGCCCGCGCCTTCCCGCGTCGCTGACGCGGGGTCAGGCGCTGGGGCGGCGATTCAGCGCCGTGCGGCGCTCGTGATAGGCGATGGCCAGGCCGCTGGCGATGATCAGGGTGCCGCCGGCGAAGACCCAGAGGTCGGGCACCTCGTCCCAGAACCACCAGCCCAGCAGCACCGCCCACAGCAGCGCCGTGTAGTCGAAGGGCGCGGCCAGCGCCGCCGGCGCGTAGCGGAACGCCAGGGTCAGGCCGGTCATGGCGCCCACCCCGAGCACCCCGGCCACCAGGAAGGCGGGCCAGTGCAGCGGCGCCGGCGTCTGCCACACCCAGGGCAGGGTCAGGGTGGAGATCACCAGCGGCACCAGGGTGGTGTAGAAGACCATGGCCCAGAGGTGCTCCCGGTCGCCGTAGCGGCGGGCGGTGATCATGGTCAGGGCGTAGAAGATCGCGGCGGCCACCACCACCAGGGCCCCGGGCTGGAAGCTCTCGCCGCCGGGCCGCACCACCACCAGCACCCCGACGAAGCCCAGGGCGGTGGCCAGCGTGGTGGGCAGGTCGACCCGCTCGCCGAGCAGCGGCACCGACAGCAGGGTGACGAACAGCGGGGCGGCGAAGGCGATGGCGGTGGTCTCGGCCAGGGGCAGCAGGGTCAGCCCCCACATGAAGCAGATCATGGTCGCGGCGAAGATCAGCCCGCGCAGCAGGTGGATGCCCGGCCGCCGGGTCCGCAGGGTGCGCAGGCCGCCGTTGTAGCGGGCGATCAGGGCGATCAGCGGCAGCGAGACCAGGGTGCGGAAGAAGATGATCTGCAGCGGCGAGTGGGTCTCGCCCAGCCACTTGGTGATCGCGTCCCCCAGGGCGAGGCACAGCACACCGCCGCACATGAAGAGGATTCCCTTGAACGACGCTGACATGGCGGCCGCCTCCCGGTGGTGATGCGCATGGACGGAAACCGCCCCGTCGGCGAGCCGACGGGGCGGGAATCCTCCACGCTAATCGGAATGAGGAAGGGCGGCAACCCTCAGCGGCTGCTGACCACCATGCAGTCCATGCCCTGAGCCTCGAGGCGACGGCAGGCGCTGCGCGCCTGACCCTCGCGCAGGTCCACCAGGCGGGCGCGGTAGACGCCGGCGCCCTCGGCCAGGGGCACGGCGACCCGCGCCTCGGCCAGCTCCGCCGCCAGGCGCGCGGCGGCGCGGTCGGCCAGTCGCCGGGCGTCGCCGGGGTCGCGGAAGGCCCCGACCTGCACGCCCCAGCCGCCGCCGGCGACCGACGCCTGCTCGGCGATCAGCGAGCGCAGCGGATCCGCCTCGGCGGCGGCCACCACCACCTCGTCGCGCGAGGGCGCCACGCCGCCGCCCTCGGGGGCGGGCCGAGCCGCGGCCTCGGGCGCCGGCGCGTCGGCCTTCCGGGCGGCCAGCATCCCGCCGGTGGGCGGCGGCATGGGCGCGGCGCGGCGCGGCATCAGGCGCTCGTCGGTGATGGCGGTGCGCGCCAGCCAGCCGGCGCCGTCGGACAGCGAGGCCCGCACGAAGCCGCGATCCAGCAGGTCGGCCATGTGCTCGTCCCGGGAGGCGGCGGTGAAGCCGCCCATCACCACCGACAGCATGCGGCGGCCGTCGCGAACCGCCGAGGTCGCGACGTTGAAGCCGGAGGCGCGGATGAAGCCGGTCTTGAGGCCGTCGGCGCCGGGATAGTCGGCCAGCAGCCGGTTGTGCCCGCGATAGGTCTTGCCCCGCCAGGTGAAGCGCTGCAGCGAGAAGTAGGGGTAGTACTGGGGGAAGTCCAGCATCAGCCGGCGGGCCAGCACGGCCATGTCGCGGGCGGTGGTGACCTGGGCGTCGTCGGGCAGGCCGGAGGCGTTGCGGAAGGTGGTGTCGCGCATGCCCATCTCCCGGGCCCGGGCGGTCATCATCCGCGCGAAGTGGCGCTCGCTGCCGCCCAGCGCCTCGGCCACCACCACGGCCACGTCGTTGGCCGAGCGCACGATCAGCGACTCGATCGCCGTCTCCACCGGGATGCGATCCCCGGGCTGGAGGTAGAGCTTGGTGGCCGGCATGGCGGCGGCCGCCCGGGACACCGGCAGCGGCTGGTCCAGGCTCAGGCTGCGCCCCTCCAGCGCCTCGAACAGCAGGTAGAGGGTCATCATCTTGGTCAGCGAGGCCGGGTAGCGCGGCGCCTCCGCGTTCTCGGCATAGAGGATCTCGTGGCTGTCGGCATCGATGACGATGCCCGCATAGCGGGGATTGCCGGCCTGCGCCACGCTGGCCAGCAGCAGGGCGGTCATGGCGAGAAGGACGACGGCGAGGGCTCGCCCGCCTGGAACCGGGTTGGGCTGCATCGGAGTTCCCCTGATGAATGACACGCTACATGAGAGCATTATGACCCACGACGATGCCCTGTACAGGGCGAATAGCGGCCGTCACGGGCATTTTCATCTTCTATCGTCGTCGGCGAGCCCCGCCGCGGCCTTGAGGGCCGCGACATCCACCGCATCCCGCTGGTCCGGCGCCAGGAAGCGCTCCGCGTAGCGGCGCCAGACCCCGCTATCGAGGAGCAGCGCGAAGACCTCGGGATCCAGGTGTCCCTCCCGGGCCATGCCGGCCAGGATCGACAGCGCCCGGGAGACCGGCATGCCGGGCTTGTAGGGGCGGTCGGCGGCGGTCAGCGCCTCGAAGACGTCCGCCACCGCCATGATGCGCTCCTCCAGGCTGGCCTCGGCCAGCACCAGGCCCCGGGGGTAGCCCCGGCCGTCCATGCGCTCGTGATGGTTGCCGGCGATCGCCGGCACCCGGCGCAGGTGGGCCGGCCAGGGCAGCGACTCGAGCATGATGATGGTCTGGACGATGTGCTCCTGGATGCGGAAGCGCTCCACCGCGTTCAGGGTGCCGCGGGCCACCCGCAGGTTGTAGAGCTCGCCGCGGTGCCCCGCCACCTCGGGGGGCCGCATGTCGAAGCCCCAGCGGTTGGCGGGATCGTCCGCGGCCACCGGCGGCGGCCGGGCCGTCCATGCGATGCGATGACGGGGGCGGTCGGCGAGCAGCGGCTCCTCGGCGGGCAACGGCGGCGCCGGCTCCCGGGCCAGGCGCTCGGCCTCGTCGTCCGAGACGCCCAGGCGGTCGTCGAAGTGCCGCCACCAGCGCCACTCGGCGATCGCCTCGAGGCGCCGCGCCCGGTCGTCGTCCAGGGCCGCCCCGCCCCGGTTGAGCTCGGCGATCAGCCGGAAGGCCTCCTGCAGTTCGTCGCGCCGCCGCGCCCGGGCCTCGGCGAGGACCGCCTCGTCGCCGCCCTCGGCGCGGCCCCGCCAGTAGGCGATGTCGGCATCGCGCCACAGCACCTCGAAGCGGGTGCGGATCTCGTGGATGCGGTCGTAGTGGGTCTCCAGCTTGGTGGCCTTCTCCATGACCTCGTCGGGGGTCGTCAGCTTGCCGCAGTCGTGGAGCCAGGCCGCCAGGTGGAAGGCCGTGCGCCGGTCGTCGTCCACGACCTCCGCGGCGAAGGGCCCGGCGGCGGCCTCATGGGCCCCCTCGAGCAGCATCTCGGCCAGCTGCGGCACCCGGGAGCAGTGCCCGCCGGTATGCGGCGACTTGGCATCGGTGGCCCCGGCGATCAGCTCGACGATGGCATCCAGCAGGCGCTTCTCGCCCTCCAGCAGGCGCCGCGTCTCGATGGCCACCGCGGCCGCCCCGGAGATCTCCTCGACGAAGCGGCGCCAGGGCCGGTCCTCGCCGTCCGCCGCCTCGTCGCGCCGGGCCAGCAGCAGCAGCCCCAGGCGGCGTCCGCCGCGGTGGCGCAGCGGCTGCACCAGGTAGCCCCGAGCCTCCAGGTCGCGGCTCAGGTCGGCCAGGCCATCTTCCTCGGGAGTGCTGAGTGCCAGCCGCTCGGGCAGGGGCCGGCCCTCGCCGTCGCGGCGCTGCTCGGCGAGGCAGGTGAAGCGGGTGGCATCGGCCTCGTTCTCCAGGTAGATGGCGCCGTGCCGGCTGCCGGTGATGCGCAGCAGGTCCTCGAGGACGCCGTCGAGCATCGCCTCCAGGCGCGGCTCGGCGCTGAGCGTGCGGGTCAGGCGCTGGAAGTCGGCGACGCTGCCGGCCATGCCCTCCAGGGCGCTGCCCAGGCGCTCCACCTCGCGTACCGGCGAGCGCACCCCGCGATAGGCGGCGAAGTCGAAGGCCGCCAGGGCACGGACCTGTTCGGCCAGGGAGCGCAGCGGCCGGCCGATGCGATGCCCGGCCCAGACCCCCAGCGGCAGCAGCGCCAGCACCAGGCCGCCGGCCACCAGGGTCCGCTGCCACAGCAGGCGGCGGGTCTCGGCAAGCAGCTCGACCTCGGGCACCGCCACCAGCAGCCGGGCGCGCTCGGCGCCCAGGGCGCGGAACGGCAGGCGCATGCCGAACCAGGCCTCGCCGGCCTCCCGGAAGCGCAGCGTCTCGTCGGCCTCGCCGCCGGCCCCGAGCCGGCTCAGCACCGGATCGCCGAGCTCCTCGAGGGTCGCCAGGCGCATGCCGCCGGGCCCCTCGACGGTCAGCCGCTCGACCTCGGGGTGCGCCAGCAGCCGCCCCGCCGGGGAGATCACCGCCAGCCGGGTGCCCGGCGTCAGCTTGAGGGAGGCCATCTCCTGGCCCAGATCGACCAGCGAGGCGTCCAGGCCCACCACCGCCCGGCCGTCGGCGCTGCGCCGCGAGAGGGTCACGCCGACCTGGCGGCTGGTGAAGAACACATAGGGGTCGGTCAGGCGCTCGCCGTCGCCGTCCAGGGCTCGGCGATACCAGGGCCGGGTGCGCGGATCGAAGTCGAAATCGGGCATGGCGCGGCGCGCCAGCAGCACCAACCGACGGTCGTAGAGCCGCCACTCCTCCCGCGCCGGCCCGTCGCCGTCCCGCGTCACCATCTGCACCAAGTAGGCCGCCCGCTCCAGCGCCGGCATCTCCGGCGGCCAGACGCCGGACAGCCGGGCCGACAGCGGGCGCAGCGACAGGAAGTCGCCGTCGTCGTAGCCGATGTAGACGGCGCTGGCCACCGGGTGGGCCTCCAGGGCCGCGGCCAGCAGCGGCAGGTCGGCCAGGCGATCGGCCAGGCGACGGTCGGTGGCCAGGTCGTCCCGGGCCAGCAGATGCACCACCACCCGGGCCGGGTCGACGAGCCGCCGAGCGCGCTCCTCGGTGGTGAGCGCCAACTGGCGGCCGGTATCGCGTACCGCGCCGACCAGCAGCTGGTCGGCGCCGCGGGCGCCGTGCCACAGCAGCACGCCCGCCAGCACCAGCATCAGGCCGACGATGGACAGGGCGGTCAGCCACTGGAGCGGCAGGGTACGACGCGACATGGAGCCACCTGGGGACGGCCGGGCCGTCATCGTTCGGGGATGCCTTCCAGCATATGCCAAGCCGTATCGCCGCGATGGCGAGAATTCAACGCCCGGGCTCAGCCGGCCAGGCGCTGCAGGCCCAGCCAGACCAGGCGCAGGGCCAGCAGGGTCAGCACCGCGCGGAACAGGCCGTCGAAGTGGCGGTCGGAGAGGCGCCGCAGCAGGCGCAGGCCCAGCCAGGTGCCGAGGAAGCCGGCGGCCACCATGGCCAGGATCAGGCCTAGCCAGTCGTGGAACACGAAGCCGGCCACGCCGAACACGAAGGCCTTGGTGAGGTGCTGGGCGACCATGCAGGCGGAGAAGGTGGCCACCTTGGCCAGCCGCCCGGACTGGCGCTGCTTGATGAAGGCCGCGACCATGGGGCCGCTGGCGCCCACCAGGCTGGACAGCAAGGTGGTGACGGCGCCGAGCAGCAGGGTGCCGAGCCTACCCAGGGCGCGCTTCGGCAGGCCCGGCCCCCAGAGGGTGAAGAGCACGAAGCCGGCGATGCACAGCTCCAGCACCCCGGCGGGCAGGCGGAGCAGCAGCCAGGCGGCGGCCAGGGCGCCCAGCGCCACGCCCGGCAGGAAGGCCAGCAGGGTGACCCGGTCGACGTGGCGCCAGGTCATGGCCACGCGGCCGACGTTGGAGCCCAGCTGCACCATGCCGTGCACCGGGATCAGCGCCGTGGCCGGCATCACCTGGGCCAGGGCCATGATCATCAGCACCCCGCCGCCGACGCCGAAGGCCGCGGTGAAAGCCGAGGTCAGCACCGACAGCAGGATCAGCAGCAGGTCGAGGCCGCCGTCGAGGGGCGAGAGGGCATCGAGCAGGGGCATGGCGGGTCCCGGTCCATGGGCGAGCCGCCATCATAGCCGAGAGACGCCGCGGCCGGCCAAGGGGCGGCCGCGGCGTGACGCTCTGGCGCGGCCGCGCTCAGCCGGCCAGGGCGGCGAGCACGGCCTCCCGGGAGGCGCGCTCGCGCTCGGCGTAGAGGGCCAGCTCGTCGGCGACCGGGGCCCCCAGCGCCGCCTCGAAGGCCTCGCGGTTGGCGTTGCCGGCATAGGCCTCCCCGCCGCCGTCGCCCAGGTTGGACTGGAAGATCCCCGCCGCGCTGACCGGCAGGAAGTCCTCGTAGGTGATCGGCCGGGCGCTTACCAGGCCCGCCTCGATCAGGGCCTCCAGGTCACGCTCGTCCACGGCGCCGGCCGCGCGCCCGGCGTCGGTGAGGCGGTACTCGAAGAACGCCAGGCCCTGGCGACGCAGTTCGGCCTCGTCGTCGGGGAAGTCGGCGAACACCTCGGCCAGCACTCGCTGGTGGGCCGCGTTGTCGAGGCCGGCGGTCTGCTCCCGGGAGGCCGTCAGCAGGCGGTCGTAGAGCGCCCGCCCCGCGGCGGTCAGGGCCACGCCGCGCTGCTCGATCTCGCCGAAGCGGGCGGTGTGGGTGCCCGGATCCTCGCCGGCGAAGCGCACCGCCTCCTCCAGCGCCTTGAAGCTGGTCTGGCGCAGCAGGATCGGGCAGTCGCGACGGGGCGGGCCCTCGATGACGGCCTTGGGGTTCATGCCGGCCGCCGGCATGCGCCGCTGGACCTCGTCGATGTCCAGGGTGCGCGGGGTCAGGTGGTTGATGTGCGGGCCGCGGAAGCAGACCACGTCGGCGATCAGCCGGTGCTCGGCTTGCAGCGCCTCGTAGGTGGCCAGGTCCACGGTGGCGTCGCGATGCCAGCGGAAGGTCTCCAGCGCCTCGGCGACGAAGCGGTCGGCCTGGTCGTCGGTGAGCCCGCCCTGGGCCTCGGCCAGGGCGATCAGCTCGCGCACGCCGGGCGTGAAGATGTCGCGCGCCTCGAGGATGGCCGCGGCGCGCTCGCGCAGCGGCGCGCTCTCGATCAGCTCCAGGCGCAGCAGCGAGGTGAACAGGCGGAAGGGATTGCGGGCCAGGGCCGCGTCGTCGACGGGGCGGAAGGCGGTGGAGTGCACCGGCACGCCGGCCTCGGAGAGGTCGTAGTAGCCGACGGGGTGCATGCCCATCACCGCGAACAGCCGGCGCAGCATCGCCAGCTCCCCGGCGCTGCCGACGCGGATGGCGCCGTGGCGCTCGACGTTGAGCCGGTTCAGCTCATCATGGTCGGCCAGCCGCTCGGCCAGGGCGGGGTCGCGGTCGAGGGTCTCGCGGTTCACCTGCTCGACCAGCTCGAGCAGGGTCTCGTACTGGGGCACCTCGGCCTGGTACATGGCCGACATGGCGCGGGAGAAGCGGTCGCGGATCGCGTCGGGGGAAACGACGGCCGTGGCGGTACTGTTCATGCGGGGTCCTTGGCAGTGGGTCCTGCGATGGCGGAGACCCTTGAGGGTCGTTGACCCCTCTCATGAAAGCAGAGTCGCCGCGGGCGGCCTACCGAAAAGGCGACCCGCTTTTTCATCTCTTCGCGGGTCCCGCCGCCCCGGGCTCAGTCGTCCACCGGCAGCCGGGCGATCAACTCGCCGACCTCCTCGGTCACCGTGGCGATGGTCGCCTCGTCGTAGAGCTTGCCCTTGCGCTTCTTGAGCCCCCGCTCGTAGAGGCGGACGTGTTCGGTGGGCGCCACGCCGGCATTGTCCAGGCAGTGGCTGGCGCAGTGCATCTGGCAGCCGTCGATGGCCACCAGCGGCCGGCCGGAGCGGGCCAGGCGCACCAGCCCGGGCACGCCGCCGCCCACGCCGGCGATGCAGGACATCTCGGCCACCCCGCCGTGGTCGAGCCGCAGGGCCACCTCGTTGGCCAGCTGAGCCACGTCGGAGCATCCGGAGCAGGAATAGACCAGCGGACGGGTCGGGGTCGATCGGGCCATGTCGCCTCCTCGGTTGCGGAAATCTCAGTCGTCGGCGAACAGGTAGGCGCGCAGCTCGCGCTCGTCGCGCACCACCAGGCGGTGTCGCTCGACCTCGATGACGCCGGCCTCGCGCAGCCGGGCCAGCAGCCGCGACAGGGTCTCCGGGGTCATCGCCAGCTGGGCGGCGAGCCAGCGCTTGGGGATGGTCAGGCGCACCACCCGCGGCTCGCCGGCCCGGCCCGGCGGCAGCTGGCGCAGCAGGTAGCTGACCAGCCGCGCCATGGCGTCGGCCTGGGTGGAGCGCGCCAGGTCCTCCAGGCGCTCGGTGAGCTCCAGCGCCATGCGGCTCATGAACTCGGCCCGGCAGGCGGGCTCGGCGTCCAGCAGCTCGCGACAGCGCGCCGCGGGCAGCGCCAGCAGCTGGGTCCGGCGCAGGGTCTCCGCGGAGTAGAGGTAGCGCCCCTCCCCGGACACCATGCTCAGCTCGCCGAGGGGGCCGCCGCGCTCCACGCAGCGGATGGTCGCCTGCTGGCCGTCGCCCACGGCGCGCACCAGCCGCACCACGCCGCTGATCACGATGTACAGCCACTGCGCCGGGGCCTCCTGGTGGAACAGCCACTCCCGGCTTCCCAGCCGCTGCACCCGGGCGGCATCCAGCAGCTGGGCCACGGCGGGATCGCCGAGGCCCTGCAGCCAGGGCACGCCGCGCACCAGCTCGACGAGGCGGCGGGGGCGCAGCAGGGGTTCAGTCGAGGAACTGGGCGACGGGGCAGTAGCCGTAGGCATGGCCTTCCTCCACGGGCGTATCGGGGTCGACGATCAGGTAGCCGTGCGCCTGGCGAGCGGCGCTGAGCATGTGCGAGCCCTGGCCGCCGGCCAGGCGGGCCACGGGGGTCGCGCCCTGCCAGTCGAGGGTCACTCGCAGCAGCTCGCGGCGTCCGCGGGGCGCCGGACGCGAGAAGCCGGCGACGATCGGGAAGCGCTGCAGCGGCGGCGGGGTGCGGCCCTGAAGGCCCTGCAACAGCGGCAGCGCCAGGAACTGCCAGCCCACCAGCGAGGCCACCGGGTTGCCGGGCAGGCCGACCAGCGGCGTGCCGGTCGCCGGGGACGCCCCCAGGTAGCCCAGCGCCACCGGCTTGCCGGGCTTCATCGCCACGCCATGGAAGACCAGGCCGCCGAGGCGCTCCAGCACCGGCCGCACGTGATCCTCCTCGCCCACCGAGACGCCCCCGGTGCACAGCACCAGGTCGGCCTCGTCCCGAGCCCGGGCGAAGGCCGCGGCCAGGGCCTCGGGGTCGTCGGCGACCACGCCCAGGTCGAGCCGTTCGACGCCCTGCTGGTCGAGCAGCGTCTTGAGCATGGCCCCGTTGCTGTCGTAGACGGCGCCGGGCGTCCAGGGCTCGCCGGGGGCGATCAGCTCGTCGCCGGTGCCGATCAGCGCCACCCGCGGCCGGCGGCGCACGCTCACCTCGGCCAGCCCCTGGCTGGCCAGCTGGGCGATGGCGGCGGGCGTCAGCCGGATGCCGGCGGCCAGCAGGGCGTCGCCCTCGCGCAGCTCCTCGCCGCGGCGCCGGATGTTGGCGCCGGGGACGATCGCCTCGGGGAAGCGCACCCGGCCGGCCGCGTCGAGCGTGACCCGCTCCTGGGGGATCACCGCCTCGGCGCCGGCGGGCACCGGCGCGCCGGTGAAGATCCGCGCGCAGCCGCCCTCGACCAGCCGCTGCACCCCGGCGCCGGCCGGGATCCGCTGGCGCACCGGCAGCACGCCGTCGCCGGCCTCGAGGTCGGCGAGACACAGGGCATAGCCGTCCATGGCGCTGTTGTCGACGCCGGGCAGGTCGCGGGCCGCCGGGACGTCCTCGGCGAGCACGCGCCCGGCGGCCGCCGCCAGCGCCACGCGCTCGACGCCGGCCACCGCCGCGCCGGTGGCGATCATCCGGGCGCGGGCATCGAAGAGGTCCAGCAGCCCGGCCTTGAGGGGTGCGTCACAGCCGCAGTTCATGCCGGCACCTCCGTGTCCTGGCCCTGCCGGGAGGCGCAGCGCGGCGCCTCGGGGCGCACCATGGCGACGAAGTTGCAGGGCCGGGTGCGGGCGTCCAGCTGGGGAGCCAGGATGCCGTCCCAGGCGGTAGCGCAGGCCTTGGGCGAGCCGGGCATGGCGAACACCAGGGTGCGGTCGATCAGCCCGCCCACCGCCCGGGACTGGACGGTGGAGGTGCCGATGCTGTCCAGCGACAGCCGGCGGAACAGCTCGCCATAGCCGTCGATCGCCTTGTCGAACAGCGGCGCCAGCGCCTCCGGGGTGGTGTCCCGGGCGGTGAAGCCGGTGCCGCCGTTGACCAGGATCGCCTGGATGTCGTCGCGCACCACCCAGGCCGAGATCACGGCGCGGATGCGGTAGACGTCGTCGGGGACGATGCGGCGCTCGGCCAGCGCGTGGCCGGCCTCGGCGAGGCGCCCGGCGAGTAGGTCGCCGCTGCCGTCCTCGTCGGGGCCGCGGGTGTCGGACACGGTCAGCACGGCGATGCCCAGCGGCACGAAGGGGGCATCGGCGGAAACATGGGACATAAGGGCCTCCTCGCCGCCCGACGGCGGGCGGCGGACATCTTGATTCAGGATTCGGGATCAGCCTCTGGCAGACCCTCTAACTTTTCTCGGCGCTGGCGACACCTTCCTGCAGAAGCCGCCTCTCGTGCCGACATGGGGTCAGACCCCGGCGGCGGTGACAGGGCTGGTGAGGCGCACCATGATGGACTTGGTGGCTTGGCCGGGGTCTGACCCCATGGAAGCCGCCTGTCGTGGCTGCCGCAGCCCGCCGTCTCCCCCGAAAGTCACTGCATCAGGGCGCCGGCGGCATCCTCGTCCAGGGCGATGCCGTCCACGCCGAACTCCGCCTCCAGCGCCAGCAGGTAGTGGCGCAGGGCACGCCGGGTGGCCTGCTCGCGCAGGCTGTGGCGCACCCGGTCGGCCACCTCCTCGTAGGGCAGCTCGCGACCTTCCTCCCGGGCATCGATGCTCACCACGTGCCAGCCGTAGCGGGAGGCCAGGGGCCGACCGTGGAGGCCCTCGGGCAGGTGCTGCAGGGCGCGGTCCAGCTCGGGCACCGTCTGGCCGGGCGCCAGCCAGCCCAGCTCGCCGCCCTGCTCCCGGGAGGGGCAGGCGGAATGCCGCTGGGCCAGCTCGGTGAAGCGCTGCGGGGCCTCGCGCAACTGCTGGATGAGCTTCTCGCCCTGCCGATAGCCGCCGTCCCGGCGCTCGGGATCGTCCGGCGCCGCCGTCAGCAGCACATGGCGCACCCGCACCCGGGTCGGCTCGCTGAAGCGCGCCGGATGGGCGGCGTGGAAGCGCCGACAGTCGGCCTCGTCGGGCTCGGGCACGTCCAGTTCGCGGTCGAGCAGCTCGGCGATGGCCGCCTCGACATCCGCCTCCTCGTCCACCGCCAGGCCCAGCCGGGCGGCCCGCTGGCGCAGCAGCTCGCGCACCGCCAGGGCCCGGGCGGCCTTGCCCCGGGCGTCGCCGGCGCTGTCGGCCGGGTGGTACTGCATCTCCCGGGCGATATCGGCGTGATCGATCAGCGCCTCGCCGACCCGGATGGGGGGCGGGGTCGCGCCCCCCGGGACCATCTCGATATCGATCTTCTGCATGGTGAGAAATCCTTGGTGCACCTGCACTGATGCTTGAGGGCGCCGGGGACAGGCCGAAGAGGGGGGCCTATGCCAGGAGGGGGTCACGGCGCCCCCTCGACGGCCTGTCGCCGGTCAGAACCCGGCCCCGTTTCTGCTCGATCTCAGGCCCGACGACGGACGATCTGGTAGCGCCGGGTCACGTAGCCCAGCGGCACGCTCCAGACGTGGACCAGTCGGGTGAAGGGGAAGACCAGCACGATGGTCAGCCCCACCAGGATGTGCAGCTTGTAGATCAGGCCGATCTCGGCCAGGTGCTCGGCGGCGCCGCCCTGGAAGAAGACGATGGACTGGGCCCAGTGGGCGAGCTCGAGCATCACGCCGCCGTCCAGGTGGCCCAGGGCGGGGATGATGGTCAGCAGCCCCAGGGTCACCTGCACCACCAGCAGCAGGATGATGACGGTGTCCATCGGGCTGGAGGACGCCCTGACCCGCGGGTTGGTGAGCCGGCGGTGGGCCAGCATGGCGCCGCCGACCAGGCACATCACCCCGGCGATGCCGCCCACCAGGATGGCGATCAGCTGCTTGGTGCCCGGGCTCATGAAGGGCGCATAGACCCAATGGGGGGTCAGCAGGCCGACCAGGTGGCCGAAGAAGATCACGATGATGCCGACATGGAAGAGGTTGCTGGCTCGCCGCATGTTGCGCGACGAGAGCATCTGGCTGGAGCCGGTCTTCCAGGTGTACTGGCCGTGATCGAAGCGCAGCAGGCTGCCGATCAGGAAGACGCTGCCGGCGAGATAGGGATAGAGCCCGAACAGCAGGGTGTTGAAGTAGCTCATGACTGATCTCCTTGGTGCCGCGGGGCGCTGGGGTCGAGGACCCGCACCGCCTCGCTGTGCGTCACGTTCTTGCGCTCGGCCAGGCGCCGGCCTTCCGCCGACTGCAGGGCACAGTCCTGATCGGAGGCGGCGGAGAAGCGCACCGCCTCCTCCTCCCAGACGGCGTCCAGGGCCTCGGGGGTGTCGTCCCGTTCCTCGTCCTTCACGTCCTCGCGGTGCTCGTCCACGTCGGCCTCGGCGCCGATCAGCGCCAGCAGCGCCAGGGGCACCAGGGCATGGTCGGCCTCGCGCTCCTCCAGGCGGGCGGCGAGCCGCGCCAGGATGTGGCGGATCTCGCCCAGCCAGCGGCCGATCTCGGCCGCGGGACGGGTGGAGAGGTACTCGAGGAACAGCGGCAGGTAGTCGGGCAGCTCCCGGGCATCGATCTCGAAGCCGGCGGCGCGGTACTCGGCCAGCAGGTCGACCATGGCCTGGCCGCGGTCGCGGGACTCGCCGTGGACGTGCTCGAAGAGCAGCAGCGAGGTGGCGCGGCCGCGATCGAACAGCGCCACGTACTCGGCCTGCAGCTCCATCAGCTCGGCCTCGGCCAGGCGCTGGCACCAGTCCATCAGGGCGGTGCGCTGCGCGGTCGACCAGCGGCGCTCGGCGTCGAGGATCTCGATCATCTCCCCGGCGGCGGCCTGGAGCTCCTCGCCGGGATAGTCGAGCAGGCGGGCCAGCACCCGCAGGCTCAGCATGTCGTCCGCCGGCTCGGGCAGGACGCGGGCGGCATCAGCCATGACGGGCCTCCTCGCTCTGGGCATGGGGATCGAAGACCGCCACCGGCTGCACCAGGGTGGTGGTCTGCTTGCGGCCGCCGAACAGGCTCTCGCCGCTGTCGCCACCGTGGCAGCCGTCGCCGAAGCTGAAGCCGCAGCCGCCGCGCTCGGGGAAGGCCTCGGTGGCCATCTCCCGGTGGCTGGTGGGGATCACGAAGCGATCCTCGTAGTTGGCGATGGCCAGGTAGCGGTACATCTCCTCGACCTGGGCCTCGGTCAGCTCGACCTCGTCGAGCACCGCGGCGTCGGCGGCGCCCTCGACGTGCTTGCCGCGCATGTAGAGGCGCATGGCCATCAGCCGCTTGAGGGCCAGCACCACCGGTTCCTCCTCGCCGGCGGTGAGCAGGTTGGCCAGGTACTTCACCGGGATGCGCAGCGACTCGATCTTCGGCATCACGCCGTCGTACTCCACCTTGCCGGCCTCGGCGGCGGACTGGATGGGCGACAGCGGCGGCACGTACCAGACCATCGGCAGGGTGCGGTACTCAGGGTGCAGCGGCAGCGCCAGGCCCCAGTCCATGGCCAGCTTGTAGACCGGGCTCTCCTGGGCGGCCTTGATCACGTTGTCGGCGATGCCGTCCTTCCTCGCCTGGGCGATCACCTCGGGATCATGCGGGTCGAGGAAGATCTCGCGCTGGCGGTGGTAGAGGTCGCGCTCGTCCGGGGAGCTGGCCACCTCCTCGATGCGGTCGGCGTCGTAGAGCAGCACGCCCAGGTAGCGGATGCGCCCCACGCAGGTCTCGGAGCACACCGTGGGCTGGCCGGCCTCGATGCGCGGGTAGCAGAAGATGCACTTCTCGGACTTCCCGGTCTTCCAGTTGTAGTAGATCTTCTTGTACGGGCAGCCGGAGATGCACATCCGCCAGCCGCGGCACTTGTCCTGATCGATCAGGACGATGCCGTCCTCCTCGCGCTTGTAGATCGCCCCGCTGGGGCAGGACGCCACGCAGGTGGGGTTCAGGCAGTGCTCGCACAGCCGCGGCAGGTACATCATGAAGGTGTTCTCGAACTGGCCGTAGATGTCGGCCTGCACCTGCTCGAAGTTGGCGTCCTTGCGGCGCTTGGCGAACTCGGTGCCGAGGATCTCCTCCCAGTTCGGGCCCCACTCGACCTTGTTCATGCGCTGGCCGGAGATCAGCGAGCGCGGCCGGGCGGTGGGCTGGTGCTCGCCCTGCTTGGCGGTATGCAGGTGCTGGTAGTCGAAGGTGAACGGCTCGTAGTAGTCGTCGATCTCCGGCAGGTCGGGGTTGGCGAAGATGTTCGCCAGCACCCGCCACTTGCCGCCGATGCGCGGCTCGATGCGGCCGTCCTTGCGGCGCAGCCAGCCGCCGTTCCACTTCTTCTGGTTCTCCCACTCCTTGGGATAGCCGATGCCCGGCTTGGTCTCGACGTTGTTGAACCAGGCGTACTCGACGCCCTCGCGGCTGGTCCAGACGTTCTTGCAGGTCACCGAGCAGGTGTGGCAGCCGATGCACTTGTCGAGGTTCAGGACCATGCCTACCTGGGAACGAATCTTCATTTCACGGCCTCCTGCTCATAGTCGTTGCCCTCGCCGTCCAGCCAGTCGATCTTCCGCATCTTGCGCACGATGACGAACTCGTCGCGGTTGGAGCCGACGGTGCCGTAGTAGTTGAAGCTGTAGGCCAGCTGCGCATAGCCGCCGATCATGTGGGTCGGCTTGGGGCACACGCGGGTGACCGAGTTGTGGATGCCGCCGCGGGTCCCGGTGACCTCGGAGCCCGGCATGTTCAGGATCCGCTCCTGGGCGTGGTACATCATCGCCATGCCGTTCTTGACCCGCTGGCTGACCACCGCCCGGGCGGCGATGGCGCCGTTGGCGTTGTAGAGCTCGATCCAGTCGTTGTCCTCGACGCCGATCGCTTGGGCGTCGTCCTCGGACATCCAGACGATGGGCCCGCCCCGGGACAGCGTCTGCATCAGCAGGTTGTCGCTGTAGGTGGAGTGGATGCCCCACTTCTGGTGCGGGGTGATCCAGTTCAGGGCGATCTCCGGATTGCCGTTGCCCTTGTCGTCGGCCAGGCTGACCGCCGCCTTGGTGTCGATCGGCGGCCGGTAGACCAGCAGGCTCTCGCCGAAGGCGCGCATCCAGGCGTGATCCTGGTAGAACTGCTGGCGGCCGCTGACGGTGCGCCAGGGGATCAGCTCGTGGACGTTGGTGTAGCCGGCGTTGTAGGAGACGTGCTCGTCCTCGAGGCCGGACCAGGTCGGGCTGGAGATGATCTTGCGCGGCTGGGCCACCACGTCGCGGAAGCGGATCTTCTCCTCTTCCTTGGGCTCGGCGAGGTGGGCGTGGTCGCGGCCGGAGATCTTCGACAGCGCGTCCCAGGCCTTCACCGCCACCTGGCCGTTGGTCTCCGGCGCCAGGGTCAGGATCACCTCGGCGGCGTCGATCGCCGACTCGATGCGTGGACGGCCCTTGGCCGGCCCCTCGGTCTTGACGTAGTTGAGCTTGCCGAGCAGCTCGACTTCCTTCTCGGTCTTCCAGCTGATGCCCTTGCCGCCGTTGCCCAGGTTGTCGAGCAGCGGGCCCACCGAGGTGAAGCGCTCATAGGTGGCCGGGTAGTCGCGCTTGACCTCGATCAGCGCCGGCATGGTCTTGCCGGGCACCGGCTCGCACTCGCCCTTCTTCCAGTCCTTGACCTCGGGCTGGGCCAGTTCGGCGGGGGAGTCGTGCTGGTGCGGCAGGGTCACCAGGTCGGTCTCCTCGCCCAGGTGCCCCACGCAGGCCTGGGAGAAGGCCTTGGCGATGCCCTTGTAGATCTCCCAGTCGCTGCGCGACTCCCAGGCCGGGTCGGTGGCCGCGGTCAGCGGGTGGATGAAGGGGTGCATGTCCGAGGTGTTGAGGTCGTCCTTCTCGTACCAGGTCGCGGTGGGCAGCACGATGTCCGAGTACAGGCAGGTGGTCGACATGCGGAAGTCCAGGGTCACCAGCAGGTCGAGCTTGCCCTCCGGGGCCTCATCGTGCCACTTGACCTCTTCCGGCTTCTGGCCGCCGTCCTCGCCCAGGTCCTTGCCCTGGATGCCGTGGCGGGTGCCCAGCAGGTACTTGAGCATGTACTCGTGGCCCTTGCCCGAGCTGCCCAGCAGGTTGGAGCGCCAGATGAACATGTTGCGCGGGAAGTTCTGCGGGTCGTCCGGATCCTCGGCGGCGAAGGCCAGCTCGCCCTTCTTGAGCTGCTCGACGGCGTAGTCCTTGGTGGACAGGCCGGCGGCCTCGGCGGCCTTGGCCAGGCGCAGCGGATTGGTGGCCAGCTGCGGGGCGGAGGGCAGCCAGCCCATGCGCTCGGAACGCACGTTGAAGTCGATCAGGCTGCCGGAGTAGTCGGCCGGGTTGGCCAGCGGCGAGAGGATCTCCTTGATCTCGAGCTTCTCGTAGCGCCACTGGCTGGAGTGGTTGTAGAAGAAGGAGGTGGAGTTCATGTGCCGCGGCGGACGCTGCCAGTCCAGGCCGAAGGCCAGCGGCAGCCAGCCGGTCTGCGGGCGCAGCTTCTCCTGGCCCACGTAGTGGGACCAGCCGCCGCCGCTCTGGCCGATGCAGCCGCACATGACCAGCATGTTGATCAGGCCGCGGTAGTTCATGTCCATGTGGTACCAGTGGTTCATCCCGGCACCGACGATGATCATGGAGCGACCCTGGGTCTTGTCGGCGTTGTCGGCGAACTCCCGGGCGATGCGCAGGCACTGCTCGGCGGGCACGCCGGTGATCTTCTCCTGCCAGGCCGGGGTGTAGGGCTTGACCTGATCGAAGGAAGTGGCGCCGTCGTCCTCGCCGAAGCCGCGGTCGATGCCGTAGTTGGCGCACATCAGGTCGAACACGGTGACCGCCAGCACCTGGCGGCCGTCGGCCCGGGTCATGCGCTTGACGGGCAGGCTGTGGAACAGCAGCTCGTCGCTGGCGCCGCCGCTCTTAACGTGGTCGAAGTGCTCGTGGGCGATGCCGCCGAAGTAGGGGAAGGCCACCTTCGCCACCTCGTCATGGGCCTCGGCCAGGCTCAGGCGCGGCTGGATCTCGCCGCCCTCGGCGTCGAGGGACTCGAGGTTCCACTTGCCCTCCTCGCCCCAGCGGAAGCCGATGGAGCCGCGGGGCACCACCAGCCGGTCGCGGGTCTCGTCCCAGGCCACGGTCTTCCAGTCGGGATTGTTGTCCTCGCCCAGGTTGTCGGCGAAGTCGCTGGCGCGCAGCTGCTTGCCGGGCGCGTAGCTGCCGTCCTCCCGGGCCTCGAGCTCGACCAGGCAGGGCATGTCGGTGTAGCGCCGCACGTAGTCGGTGAAGTAGGCGCTGGGCTTGTCGAGGTGGAACTCCTTGAGGATCACGTGCCCCATGGCCATGGCCAGGGCCGCGTCGGTGCCCTGCTTGGCGGACAGCCACTCGTCGGTGAGCTTGGAGACCTCGGCGTAGTCCGGGGTGACCGAGACGGTCTTGGTGCCCTTGTAGCGCACCTCGGTGAAGAAGTGGGCGTCCGGGGTACGGGTCTGGGGCACGTTGGAGCCCCAGGCGATGATGTAGCCGGAGTTGTACCAGTCGGCGGACTCCGGCACGTCGGTCTGCTCGCCCCAGGTCTGAGGGCTGGCCGGCGGCAGGTCGCAGTACCAGTCGTAGAAGCTCATGCAGACCCCACCGATCAGCGACAGGTAGCGGCTGCCGGCGGCGTAGGAGACCATCGACATGGCCGGGATCGGCGAGAAGCCGATGATCCGGTCCGGCCCGTACTGCTTGGCGGTGTAGACGTTGGAGGCGGCGATCAGCTCGTTGAGCTCGTCCCAGTCGGCGCGCACGAAGCCGCCCATGCCCCGGGCGCGCTTGTACTGCTTGGTGCGGGCCGGATCCTCGACGATGGACGCCCAGGCATCCACCGGATCGCCCTTCTCGGCCAGGGCCTCGCGCCACAGCTTGAGCAGCGGCTTGCGCACCAGGGGGTGCTTGAGGCGGTTGGCGCTGTAGATGTACCAGGAGTAGCTGGCGCCGCGCGGGCAGCCCCGCGGCTCGTGGTTGGGCAGATCCGGACGGGTGCGCGGATAGTCGGTCTGCTGGGTCTCCCAGGTGACCAGGCCGTTCTTGACGTAGATCTTCCAGCTGCACGAACCGGTGCAGTTCACCCCGTGGGTGGAACGCACGACCTTGTCGTGCTGCCAGCGTTGGCGATAGCCGTCTTCCCAGCCCCGGGACTCGTCGCGCAGCTCGCCATGCTCGTTGGCGTAGGGCTCGCGGGCCTTGCGGAAGAAGTTCAGCCGATCGATGAAGTGACTCATGGTCGCTCTCCAGGCTCCTCGAAAGATGCGTGACCTCTCCGGGTCACCCGTCTTGTGCCGGGCGAGGCCGAAGGGGCCGACCGCCTCGGTCACGGTCTTTGAGGAGGATTCTGGGGGATTGAGACGCCGCTGACTGCCCGGTTACCTCCATATACCCTGCCGCTACCCCCAAGGGGATAGATGCCGCCCTCGCCTGGGGATAAGCCCCTGGCGGGAGGGGCGAAACGCAACCGGCGGGCGCACGAGGCGTACCCACGAGACGGGGTTGCGAAGGGCGCCCGGCGACCGGGCGGCGAGCAGGCAGGATGCCGGGACGTCAGGGGCGTCGGGCATGGTCGGCGAGCATCAGCAGCATGCAGACCACCAAGGCGGCGTAGAGGAACATGAAGCCGGCGGTGCCGATCCCGGTCCAGGCGCTGCCCAGCACGAACGCCGGCGGCAGCAGGGCGGCGAAGACCCCGCCCAGGGTCAGCGCCAGGCCGCCCACCAGCGCCACGTCTTCGCCGTGATCGCGGTGGATCAGCCGCATCAGGCTCCCGAGCCCCAGGCCCATGGCCAGCCCCATGGGAATCAACAGGGCCTCGAAGCCCCACAGCGGCGCCGTGTAGCTCAGGGTCATGGGCCCCTGCACGCCATGGATCACCATCTCGAAGGGCGGGTAGGAGAGCAGGAAGAGGCAGACCAGCACGAAGGCGCAGACCCACCAGCGCAGGCTGCGGAAATCGCGATGATCGGCCAGGGCGCCGCCGATCACCTGTCCCGTTCCCACCGCCAGCGGGAAGGGCAGCGCCCAGAGGGCCGCGGCCTGCAGGGAGAGGGTATAGCGGCTCGCCAGCTCGCCGGGCAGCCACAGCGCCAGGCCGACGAAGGCGCCGAAGAAGAAGCCGTAGGTGATGGCCAGGCGCCATGGCCGCCAGTCGCGCAGGCGACGCAGGCCGCCGGCCAGGGCGGCCCACAGGCGAGGCCCGGCCGGGCGCGAGGCCTCGGCGTCGTCGGCGAACAGCCACAGCAGGGCGGCCACCAGGGCCACCGGCATCAGGTAGAGCAGCGGCGCGAGCCGCCAGCCGTAGGCCTGGCTGACCAGCGGCAGCAGCAGGTAGCCGAGCCCGGCCCCGACCATGCCCGCCCCGTAGAGCCCCAGCGCCAGCCCCGCGTGGCGGGCCGGCCCCAGGGTCGCCACGTGCACCAGGCCGGCGGCCAGGGCGCCCGCCCCCAGGCCCAGCCCCAGGCCGGCGAGCAGGAACTCCAGGTAGTGGTCGGCATGGCCCATCCACCACAGGAAGGGGCAGATCAGCACCAGGCAGCCGAGCATCACCCGCCGCCCGCCGAGCCGCCGGGCCGCCAGTCCCGCCGGCAGGCTGGCCAGGGCACCGGCCAGCAGCGGCATGGCCAGCAGGGTGGCGAAGGCCAGCGGCGACAGCGCGAGCTCCCGGCGCAGCTCGATGCCGAGCACGGCGAACAGGGTCCAGCAGGCGAAGACCAGGGCGAAGGCCAGCGGCGACAGCACCACCACCACCAGGGTGCGGTAGCCCAGCGACGGGGGCGGCGACTCCGGCACGGGCGCCCCGTGGGGGGAGCAGGCAGGATCCTTGGCGTTCATGGGCGGCTCTCGCGGGACGATACCGGAATTCTCGTGAGCGCCACGCAGAGCGTCAAAAGGGCATGGGAGGTACGCCTTTGTAGCGATACACCGCTACCCAGTAGGGTATAGTGACGTACTGGATCCCCGCGTTTCCGGAGGGAAACATGAAACTGCTGCAGCGCTCCCTGGTGGCCCGCATCACCGCCTCGCTGCTGGCGATCAGCGCCATGGCCCTGGTCAGCATCGCCGTGACCATGGGTGTGGCCGGCAGCAGCCAGGGCGATGCCGCCGCCATCAACCTGGCCGGCTCGCTGCGCATGAACACCTACCAGGTCGTCGCCGCGCTGCAGCGCCACGACCGGGCCCCGAGCGCGGCGCACCACCGCGACGTCGAGGCGCTGGCCGGGCGCTTCGCCGAGCGCCTGGCCAGCGCCGAACTGACCGGTGCCCTGCCCGAGGCCGAGGACCACCCCTTGCAGACCCAGTACCGGCGGCTGGCCAGCCGCTGGGACGAGACCCTGGCCCCGGCCATCTCGGCGGCCCTGGCCGGAGAGGCGGCGATCGCCCCGCTGAACCGCCGCCTGGAGGGGCTGGTGGACGAGATCGACCGCCTGGTGACCCTGCTCGAGCAGAACAGCGAGGCCAAGATCCGCCTGCTCAGCGCGCTGCAGATCCTGTTCCTGGCGCTGACCGCGGTGGTGGTGGCGATCGCCCTCTACGATATCCGCTACAACCTGGTCCGCCCCCTGCACCAGCTGGTGGTCCTGGCGCGGGAGGCCGGCCGGCGCAACTTCCGACACCGCAGCCGGCTGGCCGGCAGCGACGAGCTGGCGCTGCTGGGCCGCACCCTGGACACCATGGCCGCCGAGCTCGGCGCCAGCTACGCGGCCCTCGAGGAACGGGTCTCGCGCAAGAAGCAGGAGCTGGCGCGCAGCAACGAGGCCATGCAGATCCTCCACGACGGCAGCCGAGCCCTCTACGGCGGCGGCAACGACCTCTGCGCCAGCGCCGCGCCCATGCTGCGTCGCCTGGAGACGCTGCTCGACATCGGGCCGATCGGCCTGTCGCTGCACGATCCCTTCGACCAGCGCGAGGTGCCGATCCTGGCTACCCATTCGCGCAGCCGCCCCACCTACTGCCGCGATCACGACTGCCACGCCTGTCTGATCGACCCGGAGCCCCTGGCGCTGGCCGAGAACGGCGACTCGGAGTGCCTGCTGCTGCCGGTGAGCGTCGGCGAGACGCTGCTCGGCACCCTGGAGGTCTGGTACGACCGGAAGGCGGGCCTCACCGACAGCACCCGCCGCCTGCTCAACACCCTCACCGACCAGCTGGCCACGGCGGTCTACCTGCAGCGGCGCATCGAGGAGGAGCAGCAGGTGACGCTGATGAACGAGCGCACCATCATCGCCCGGGAGCTGCACGACTCCCTGGCCCAGTCGCTGTCCTACCTCAAGATGCAGGTCGCCCGCCTGGAGCGCATGCAGGCCAAGGAAGCACCCCGGGAGACCCAGGCGCCGGTGTTCGACGAACTGCGCACCGGCCTGGACAGCGCCTACCGCCAGCTGCGCGAGCTGCTCACCACCTTCCGGCTGCGCCTCGAGGGCCCCGGGCTCTCGAGCGCCCTGCGCCAGACCACCCTGGAGTTCAGCGAACGGCTGGGCTTCCCGGTCGAGCTGTTCTTCGACGTGCCCCCACACCTGCTCAACCCCAACGAGGAGATCCACGTGCTGCAGGTGGTGCGCGAGGCCCTGGCCAACGTGCACAAGCACGCCCGGGCTCACTGGGCGGCGGTCACCGTGCGTTTCACCGAGGCCCGCCTGGAGGTGATGGTCGAGGACGATGGCATCGGCCTGGAGGACGACAGTTCGCCGCCCATGCACTACGGCCTGGTGATCATGCGCGACCGGGCCGATACCCTGAGCGGCGACTTCCAGGTGCGCAATCGCGACGCCGGCGGTACCCTCGTGTCGCTCGGCTTCACCCCCCAGACGGCCCGGCTGATCACCCAGCAGCCGGCCTGATCCACCAGCCACAGGGATCCCGCAGCATGACCCGGACGCCCCAAGACACCGCCTCGATCCTGATCATCGACGATCATCCCCTGCTGCGCCGAGGGGTCACCCAGCTGCTGGAGCTGGAGGACGACCTCGTGCTGGCCGGCGAGACGGGCACCCCCGAGGAAGGCCTGCGCCTGGCCGGGGAGCTGGACCCGGATCTGATCCTGCTCGACCTCAACATGCCCGAGATGGACGGCATCGAGACCCTCACGCGGCTGCGCGCCGACGGCTTCGCCGGGCGCATCGTGATGTTCACCGTCTCCGACCACGAGGAGGACGTGGTGGCCGCCCTGCGCGCCGGCGCCGACGGCTACCTGCTCAAGGACATGGACCCGGACGACATGGTCCACCAGCTGCGCCAGGCGGCGCTGGGCCGGATGGTGATCAGCGACAGCCTCACCGCCCTGCTCGCCGAGGCGCTGCGCAACCAGCGCAGCCAGCCGGCGACCCCGGATATCCACAGCCTGACCCAGCGCGAGCGGGAGATCCTCCGCGAGCTCGCCGCGGGGCTGTCCAACAAGCTGATCGCCCGCAAGCTGGACATCACCGAGGGCACCGTGAAGGTCCACGTCAAGCACCTGCTCAAGAAGCTCAACCTGCGCTCCCGGGTGGAGGCGGCGGTATGGGCCGTGCAGGAGGGTGTGGACAAGTAGCGCCCGGCGGCGCCGGTTCTGTGTGGATACCTCCAATGCCCTCGGCGCCCCGCCGAGGGGCCGCCCTCGCCGGGGCCGCCTCTTCCAAGTCCTTGATATGCCGGGCGCCCGCCCCCTACCCCCGCCTACCCCCCTGGTGGTATCCCGCTGTTTTTGCGGCACTTTCGCCCCGTTTCCCGGCGCCGCCACGCGGCGTATCTTTCGCGACAAAGCCCCATGACGGGGCCCCGTCGAGAGACCACCAAGGGGGACACACCATGAGCCGAGAGAGTGCCGATTCCGCCCGCTGGGAAGGCGAGCCGCAGCGCCCGCCGGGCCGGGCCAGCGCCGATATCGACCACTGGGACGTCGAGGATCCGACGTTCTGGGAACGCACCGGTCGCCGCATCGCCAACCGCAACCTGTGGATCTCCATCCCCAGCCTGCTGATGGGCTTCGCCGTCTGGCTGATGTGGGGCATGATCACCACCCAGATGACCAATCTGGGCTTTCCCTTCACGGTGGACCAGCTGTTCACCCTGACCGCCATCGCCGGGCTGTCCGGCGCCACCCTGCGCATCCCGGCGTCCTTCATGATCCGCATCGCCGGCGGGCGCAACACCATCTTCCTGACCACCGCCCTGCTGATGCTGCCGGCGCTCGGCACCGGCCTGGCGCTGATGAACCCGGGCACGCCCTTCTGGGTCTTCCAGGCGCTGGCGCTGCTCTCGGGGATCGGCGGCGGCAACTTCGCCAACTCGATGAGCAACATCTCGACCTTCTACCCGAAGAAGCAGCAGGGCTATGCCCTGGGCATGAACGCCGGCCTCGGCAACTTCGGCGTCACCACCATGCAGATCCTGATCCCGCTGGTGATGACCGTCGGCATCTTCGGCGCCCTGGGCGGCGAGCCGATGGAGCTGCAGAAGGCCAGCGGCACCCTGATCGGCCGCATCGAGGCCGGCACCGACACCTGGATCCAGAACGCCGGCCTGATCTGGCTGGTGTTCCTGATCCCGCTGGCCGTCGCCGGCTGGTTCGGCATGAACAACATCCGCGCCATCACGCCCAACCCCGGCTCGCCCCTGCAGGCCTTCGGCAAGATCCTCGGCCTCTACGGCGTGGGCCTGATCACCGCGGTGATCGGCGTGGCGGCCCTGGGCTGGCTGAACATGTGGCTCGCCCTGCCGCTGACCATCGCCCTGACCCTGGGGCTGCTGCGGCTGATTCCCGGCGACATCAAGCCGAACATCCAGAAGCAGTTCGCGATCTTCTCCAACAAGCACACCTGGGCGATGACGGTGCTCTACATCGCCACCTTCGGCTCCTTCATCGGCTTCTCCGCCGCCCTGCCGCTGTCGATCACCGTGATCTTCGGCAACATGATGGAGGTGGCCGCCGACGGCAGCGTCACGCGCGTCGCCAACCCCGACGCGCCCAGCGCCCTGACCTGGGCCTGGATGGGCCCCTTCGTCGGCGCCCTGATCCGCCCGGTGGGCGGCTGGATCTCCGACAAGGTGGGCGGCGCCATCGTCACCCAGGCCATCTCGGTGGTGATGGTCCTGGCCTCCGCCGCGGTGGGCTACGTGATGATGCTGGCCTACAACGCCACCGACCCCAACCAGTACTTCTGGATGTTCCTGGTGCTGTTCATCGTGCTGTTCGCCGCCAGCGGCATCGGCAACGGTTCCACCTTCCGCAGCATCGGCTTCATCTTCGACCTGCAGCAGAAGGGCCCGGTGCTCGGCTGGACCTCCGCGGTGGCCGCCTACGGCGCCTTCATCGCCCCGCGGGTGATGGGCGAGCAGATCAAGGCCGGCACCCCGGAGATGGCCATGTACGGCTTCGCGGCCTTCTACGCCCTGTGCCTGGTGGTCAACTGGTGGTTCTACCTGCGCGGCAACGCCTACGTGAAGAACCCCTGAACCGGCCCATCCCGACCTCGCCATCCGCGACCGGGCCCCGAGCGGGCCCGGTCGCTTTCGTTCCGGCTCCGGCCAGGCGCCGAAGGAGGCAGGCCGCGCCTACCTCCAAGGAGATAGGCCCCGGGAATCAAGGGGTAACGGCCAGCGAGGCTTGATGCAGGTCAATATCGGCGTCGCCAGGCCTGCCAGGCTGGAAGGCAACCACTCAGGCATCGCCGAAGGAGGCACGACATGAAACACCTTGAGGGAGTGACCCGGCCACAGCAGTACCGGGCGCTGACGCTCAGTACCCTGGCGTTCACCACCTGTTTCGCGGTGTGGACGATCTTTTCCATCATCGGCATCAAGATCAAGCAGGACCTGGGCCTCAACGAGACCCAGTTCGGCATCCTGGTCGCCACGCCGATCCTCACCGGCTCGATCAGCCGCATCTTCCTGGGCATCTGGACCGAGCAGTTCGGCGGCCACCGGGTGTTCAGCGTGCTGATGCTGGTCACCGCGGCCTGTGTCTTCCTGCTGTCCTTCGTCGAGTCCTACGCGATGTTCCTGGTCGCCGCCCTCGGGGTGGGCCTGGCCGGGGGCTCCTTCATCGTCGGCATCGCCTACACCTCCTACTGGTTCGAGAAGGAGAAGCAGGGCACCGCGCTGGGCATCTTCGGCGCCGGCAACGCCGGCGCGGCGGTGACCAACTTCGCCGCGCCCTTCCTGCTGCTGGCCCTGGGCTGGGAGCAGACCGCCGTGGTCTACGCCATCGTGCTGGCGGTGGTGGGCGTGGGCTTCTGGGTGTTCGCCTCCGAGGATCCGCTGACCCGGGCACGCCGCGGCGAGGGCACCAAGGCCACCTCCGCCAAGGCCCAGCTGGAGCCGCTCAAGCACCTGCAGGTATGGCGCTTCGCCCTCTACTACTTCTTCGTCTTCGGCGCCTTCGTCGCCCTGGCCTCCTACCTGCCGCGTTACTACGTGGGCGCCTATGACGTCAGCATCGCCGTGGCCGGCTCCCTGGCCGCCCTCTACACCCTGCCGGCCAGCGTCTTCCGCGCGCTCGGCGGCTGGATGTCCGACCGCTATGGCGCCCGGGCGATCATGTACCTGACCTTCATCGCCTCGCTGGTCTGCCTGTTCCTGCTCGCCTATCCCGAGACCCACTACGTGGTGGAGGGCAAGGAGGGCCAGATCGCCTTCTCCCTGGCCATGCCGCTGTGGGGCGTGGTGGTGCTGACCGTGCTGCTGGGCTTCTTCATGTCCCTGGGCAAGGCCGCGGTCTACAAGCACATCCCGGTCTACTATCCGGAGAACGTCGGCTCGGTGGGCGGCCTGGTCGGCATGATCGGCGGCCTGGGCGGCTTCTTCCTGCCGATCGTCTTCGGCGCGGTGCTCGACCTCACCGGCGTCTGGACCAGCTCCTACATGGTGCTGTTCGTGCTGGTGGCCGTGTCGCTGATGTGGATGCACGGCGCCATCCGCCGCATGGAGCGCCGCCGGGTGCCGGAGCTGGGCGAGGAACGCTATCGCTACCTCCCCGAGATCCAGGACGTCGGCCGCGCCGCCGAGCGGGCCCCGCAGGCCGATCGCCGGGCCCCCGGCCGGGAGGCCGAGGCCTGATCCCGAGCACAGGCCCTGCACCGCGGATGCCGCCTTCGGGCGGCATTCGCGTTTCCGGTCGACGACTTGATCCACGACAGGGCAAGGGCTCCGCACCCGATCTATAGTGGCATATTAAATACACCTTTATATCAGGAGGTGCATCATGGCCTCGACGCCCGCGACCGCCGATCCTCAGGCTCCCCTGCACAAGGCGCCCGGCCGGGGAGCGGCCATCATCGTCTACGGCCTCTTCCTGGGCAGCGTCATGGGCGTGGTCACCGCGCCGATCGGCGCGGCCATCGCGCACCGGCGCCGCGGCCGGGTAACCGGCTGGGTCGACAGTCACCTGCGCTTCCAGATCCGCACCTTCTGGCTGGGCCTCGCCTTCGGCCTGCTGGGCCTGGGCGGCTGGCAGCTGCTGGGCGTCGCCGGCCTGCCGCCGTCGTTCTCCTGGACCTACGGCTATCTGCTGTTCACCGTCGGCCTGATCTGGATGGTGGGACGCTGCGGAGTCGGCCTGCACCGGCTGCTCGCCAATCGGCCCATCGCCCGCCCCGCGAGCCTGGCCTTCGGCGGCGCCGCCATCACCCTGGAGGATTGAGCGTGTCGAACGACCGCGCCCTGCCGAATCCCGGCTGGGGCCCGCTCGCCGCCCTGCCCGGCAACCCCTTGATGTGGGTGCTGATCCTCAGCGAACTGCTGGTGTTCGCCGCCTTCTTCGCGCTCTATGCCTGGCAGCGCGCCGCCGACCCGGCGCTCTTCGACGCCGCCCAGCGCCAGCTCGACCCGCTGACGGGCGGGCTCAACACCCTGGTGCTGCTGACCAGCGGGCTCGCCGCCGCCCTGGCCGTGGAGGCCATCGCCGCCGGCCGGCGACGCCGGGCCCGCCGCTGGCTGGGCGCCGCCCTGGGGCTCGGCGCGGTGTTCTGCGCGGTCAAGGGGGTGGAATATGCCGACAAGCTGGGGGCCGGCCTGACGCCGGAGACCAACCTGTTCTTCGGCTTCTACTACGGCCTGACCGCCTTCCACTTCGCCCATGTGCTGTTCGGGATGGCGCTGCTGGCCCTGGTCACCTGGCGGCTGTCCACGGCCAACGTGGAGACCGCCGCGGCCTTCTGGCACCTGGTGGACCTGATCTGGGTCCTGCTCTATCCGCTGCTCTACCTGTTGCGCTGAACCGACGAGTTGACCATGACGACACTGCCCGGTCCCCGCCGCCTGCTCATCACCTGGGCCAGCCTGATGGCCCTGACGCTGATCTCCATGGCCTCGGCCCGCCTGGACCCGGCGGCCCGGGCCCAGGCCCTGCCGCTGTGGTCCGCGGGCCTGGTGCTGCTGGCCGGCGGCTTCAAGGCCCATCGGGTGCTGATGGTCTACCTCAACCTGCGCGCCGCCGGCTCCGCCTGGCGGGGCGCCTTCGTCGGCCTGCTGGCCCTGACCCTGACGCTGATCGCCGGCGGTTACCTCGCCGCGCGCTGGCTGGGCTGAAGCTGCCCAAGACCGGCCTAACGGCGGCACGGCGCGAGGCGGATGATCTCGCCGGCCAGGCCCGCCTTTTGGGACAGGTCGGCGAAGAAGGTCCGGATGCGTGGCATGGCCATTATCGCGCGGCGGCCTCCGGGAGACCCTCTGAATCGTCCCGATGCAGCCCTTCCTCGACTTCCAGGTCATAGAGCCGGGTAGTGGGGCCACCCGAGCGGCAGCGCTCCCGCACCCGTTTGTCCCACTGGTTCTTCTCGGCGCGGCGACGGGCCACGGCGGTGGTCCAATCTTGGACCAAGGCAGCAGGATAGAAGCCAACTTGGGAGAGCATAAGCAAGTAGCTACCAAGCTTGGTAGCTATGCCAAGTTCCATTTCTTTCTCACAGGCTTGCCAACTCCCTCGAAGATCGGCCTTTTTCCCCCAGCGGTTTTTCAGTACCGCCTCCCGGTTGGAAATCGTCAGCGGCTCGCCATGTTCATCGAACCAGGGACCTTTTTCCATATAACAGCGCAGGTATTCCCAGAGCATGGCCTGGACCTCCGGGGTCTTGCCCATGGGCAGCGAGAGCTGCAGGGCGATCACCTCGTCCGGCCGCCGGAAACGCTGCAGCAGCACCTGAAGGGAGGTCATGCGGGTGGCGCCGGTGTGCTGGGTCACCTGACGGGTCTGCTGCATCCAGGCCACCGCCTCGTCCCAGGGCACATGGTAGAGCTTGCGGCGGTCCTGGAAGTAGATCTCGCGGGTGCGGCGGTTGAAGCGCACCGGCATGGGAAAGGGCAGCAGCACCTCGATCAGGAAGCTGATAAAGGCGATGCCGAATAGCGCCCCGAAGAAGATCAAGTAGTTATCGACTTGATCTGGCTGTCCCAGCAGGGGGGACACCAGCAACGCCATGTAGAAGAAAATCATCACCATGGTCCCGGTGAGTCCGCCCTTGCTGAAATCGGCGCCGGTGGCCAGGTCCAGGTAGACCGCGTTCTGCTCCTGGACGTCGCCGAGCTGATAAGGCTTGGCGGCGGCGCGGCGGCGTGGCGAGAGCCGGATGACCTCGTCGGCCAGGCCCGCCTTTTGCGACAGGTCGGCGAAGAAGCTCTGGATGCGCTGCATGGCCATTATCGCGCGGCGACCTCCGGGAGAGCGCCTGAATCGTCCCGATGAAGTCCTTCCCCGACCTCCAGGTCGTAGAGCCGGGTGGTGGGGCCGTCCGGGCGGCAGCGCTCGCGCACTCGCTTGTCCCACTGGTTCTTCTCGGCGCGGCGCCGGGCCACGGCGGTGGTCACGTCCTGGACGAGCATCGAGGGATAGAACAGCAGCTCCCAAACGATCCAGAAAATAGAAGTGCCGATAGTATCGTACCCATCGGCTCGACACTCCTTTAAGTGCTTCCACGTGCGCTTTAGATCGGCCTTTTTCCCCCAGCGGTTTTTCAGGACCTCCTCCCGGTTGGAAATCGTCAGCGGCTCGCCGTGTTCATCGAACCAGGGGCCTTTTTCCATATAGCAGCGCAGGTATTCCCAGAGCATGGCCTGGATCTCCGGGGTCTTGCCCATGGGCAGCGAGAGTTGCAGGGCGATCACCTCCTCTGGCTGCCGGAAGCGCTGCAGCAGCACCTGAAGGGAGGTCATGCGGGTGGCGCCGGTGTACTGGGTCACCTGACGGGTCTGCTGCATCCAGGCCACCGCCTCGTCCCAGGGCACATGGTAGAGCTTGCGACGGTCCTGGAAGTAGATCTCGCGGGTGCGGCGGTTGAAGCGCACCGGCATGGGAAAGGGCAGCAGCACCTCGATCAGGAAGGTGATAAAGGCGATGCCGAAAAGGATGCCAAAGGCAATAAAGAAATTATCGACCTGCCCTTCTTGGCGCAATGCTGGTGAGCCGATGAGCGCCATGTAGAAGAAAATCATCACCATGGTCCCGGTGAGCCCGCCCTTGCTGAAATCGGCGCCGGTGGCCAGGTCCAGGTAGACCGCGTTCTGCTCCTGGACGTCACCGAGCTGGTAAGGCTTGTCGGCGGCGCGGCGGCGCGGCGAGAGCCGGATGACCTCATCGGCCAGGCCCGCCTTTTGGGAAAGATCGGCGAAGAAGGTCTGGATGCGTGGCATGGCCATTATCGCACGGAGGCCTCCGGGAGAGCGTCTGAATCGTCCCGATGAAGTCCTTCCCCGACCTCCAAGTCGTAGAGCCGGGTGGTGGGGCCGTCCGGGCGGCAGCGCTCGCGCACTCGCTTGTCCCACTGGTTCTTCTCGGCGCGGCGCCGGGCCACGGCGGTGGTCACGTCCTGGACGAGCATCGAGGGGTACATCAGGACGTTCCAAGTCATGAAGAAGACCACGAAGCCTTTGGTATCGTAACCTTTTTCCAAGCCCTCTTTGCATCCCGCCCAGGCTTCCCGCAGGTTGGCCTTCTTGCCCCAGCGGTGTTTTAGAATCTCGTGACGATTGGAAGTGGCCAGTGCCTCGCCCTGCTCATCGAACCAGGGGCCTTTTTCCATATAGCAGCGCAGGTATTCCCAGAGCATGGCCTGGATCTCCGGGGTCTTGCCCATGGGTAGCGAGAGCTGCAGGGCGATCACCTCCTCCGGCCGCCGGAAGCGCTGCAGCAGCACTTGCAGGAAGGTCATGCGAGTGGCGCCGGTGTACTGAGTGACCTGACGGGTCTGCTGCATCCAGGCCACCGCCTCGTCCCAAGGCACATGGTAGAGCTTGCGACGATCCTGGAAGTAGATCTCGCGGGTGCGGCGGTTGAAGCGCACCGGCATGGGAAAGGGCAGCAGCACCTCGATCAGGAAGGTGATAAAGGCGATGCCGAATAATATGCCGAAGAAGATCAGATAGTTATCGACTTGATCTGGCCGCCCCAGCAGGGGGGACACCAGCAACGCCATGTAGAAAAAGCCCATCACCATGGTCCCGGTGAGTCCGCCCTTGCTGAAATCGGCGCCGGTGGCCAGGTCCAGGTAGACCGCGTTCTGCTCCTGGACGTCGCCGAGCTGATAAGGCTTGGCGGCGGCGCGGCGGCGCGGCGAGAGCCGGATGATCTCATCGGCCAGGCCCGCCTTTTGGGACAGGTCGGCGAAGAAGCTCTGGATGCGTTGCATGGGGCCTCGGCATTCAGTCGATGGAAAGCTCGATGGGCGACAGCGTCAGCCCGGGACGGGGACGATAGTACAGGGTGCCGCTCAGGCCTTGCAGCGTCGCGCCCTCGGCCTCCTCATGGAAGATGCGACGATAGACGGGGCGATCGCCAGACCGGCCGCCGATATCCAGCGCCAGGTCCTGCTCGGTGAGCACTACCTCACGGGTCTCGCCGCCGAACCAGCCGGCGCTCCAGGTCGCCTTGGCTTGCCAGGTGAACATGCCGGGAAACGGCGGCGCGGCGCCGGGGAACTCCACCAGCAGCCAAACGGACCGATAGCGGGTGCCGAGCCGGTGGTTCCACTCGTCGCGACGCTCCAGGCGCACCCGGGGCGCGTAGAGCAGGCGAAACAGGCGGTCGAGCTCCTGCTCAAGGTCGCCCGCCCAGGCGGCGGGATGGCGGCCGAAGCGGGTATTGCGCAGCCAGTCCTGCAGCGGCGTCTCGTGGGTGAAGTGCAGGCTGATGGCGCCGCCGATGACCAGGATCACCAGGCCGAGCATCATGCCCGGGGTGCCGGCCCGGCTGGCAAGGGCCGCGGCCTCGGCCGCCTGCTTCGCCGCCAGAGCGACCCGGGCCCGGCGGTAGAGCCAGAAGGCGCGCGCCGCCAGGGCGGCCTGGCCGGTGCTGGCGGCGCTCATGCCCGCGAGCACGGCGGTGGAGTCGGCGTCTCCCTTGTGCCAGCGATCGAGGGCCTGGCGGCCGAAATAGATGGCATCGAAGCTAGTGGCCAGCCCTAGCGAGAAATTGGTCGCTTGCCCGGCGATCAGGAAAGCCCCATAACGACTCTTCCAGGCAGCGGACATGCCTTGTGTGGCATGAATGCGTTCCGCATTAAGCTCCAATACCTGCTGGGTAATCGCCCCCCCCACGGCGGCGGTGCCAAAAAAGCTAGAACCTAGCGGTAAACCTGTCTCGATAGATAGGTCTTTCTCCAATACATCAGTGACGGCATCTTTTAGCATCCAGCCATTCAGCACCAGCAATAGGCTCTTGAGCTTTGCGTCCTCGAGAGTATCGACGAAGGGATTGCCCCGCGGCGGGGCGGTGGCGTCGTTGGCGGCCAGGCGCAGGGTGGTGATGCGCTTGCCCTCCAGCTCGGGCAGCAGGTCCGGGCGCAGTCGGGCGAGCGAGGCCGGGGCACCAACGGCCCGGACGGCGGGCTCGTTGAGCCAGTCGATCACCTGCTTGGCCGCGACTGGCTCGGCGGCCAACCGCTGGCCGCTGCGGGCCAGGGCGGCGGCGAAGTAGCCCGCCACCAGGGTCTGGTGGGCCGACATGGCGCCCTGCTGCTTGAGCAGCGGGCCCACCACCGGCCCGATGGCGATGAACAGCCCCTCACGCAGGGCGGCGGTGCCCTGACCGAGGCCCGTGGCGAGCTGGTTGAGGTTGGCGGTCCAACCCTGCCAGTCGTTTTCCGCGGCCAGGTCGCCGGCGGTCAGCAGCCGCGCCACATCGGAGAGCGACAGCGAGCGGGGTTGGCTGAGCAGCACAGCCCAGAGGGAGTGCCCGGCCTCCTCGACCTGGGGACCACGCTGCGGATCCATCAGGCGCTCGACCAGCTCGGCCCCGGCCTGGCTCTGGGTGGGCCCGAGCAGGCCGGCGGTCCAGAGGGTCTCCATGGCGTCATGATGCTCCGGCTCGGCGGGGTCGAAGTGCACCTGGGCCGCGGCCAGGCTGGCGACCTCTCCCTGCGTCCAGAGCGTCTCCATCCAGGCCTGCCAGTCCGTCACGATCCCACTGAGCCTCGCTTCCAGCTCGGCGATCTCGGCATCGTAGCGCCGGGCGGCTTCCTCGATGCGTGGCTGATCGGCCAGGTGAGGCAGCTCGGCCCAGAATTCCCGGTTCTGCCTGGCCAGCGCCAGGATATAGCGGGCCAGGGTGCGTTCCTCGCCCTCCTCGGCGAACCAGGCCTCGCGGCGGGCATAGCCCCGGCGCACGAGATGAGCGAGATCGATGACCACGCCCCAGGGATCGTCGACCACGGCCACGGCCTGAACCTCGGCCTGGGTCAGGGTCGGCATCAGGGTCTCCCAGCGCGGGAGGTCGAAGTCCGGCTCGCTGCTCCAGGCGAAGGTCGTGTCGGGAGCGCCCGCCAGTTCCGGCACCTGGGTCGCCCATGCCAGGGGCCCGCTGGCCGGCCCCTGCCCCGGCGTGATGGCCCGCATCAGCGCATGGCGCCGGTCCGCCCTGGCCGCAAGATCGGCATAATGCGCCTCGCTCCAGCGAACGGGTGACCAGGCCAGCAACACGGTCTCACCCGCCGGCAGGAAGAGGTTGGGGCCGCCGCCCGGCATCACCACCGGCCCGCCCCGGGAGGTCTCCTCGAGCCTGCCTCCCTCCACTGCGTATTCCACCAGACACTGCTGGGCTTCCAGCCATGCATAGCACCAGCCGTCCCGCAGCGGTCGCGCCACATAGCGCAGGGGGCGGGCTTCCGATGTCGCGTTATCACTCAGGCAGGTGCCTTCGAGGGGCGGCAGAGAGAGGCCATCGAGGAAGTCGCTGGTCAATGCCTCATGGCCGACGGCATAGCGCACCGGGATGAGAGCGGCGAGCAAGGGACACTGGGCGGCGCTCATGCGACCTCCTCTTTATCGGACGGCGCGGCGAGGGCCGCGAGTCGGCGCTCGCTGAGGACGAAGGGCGGTGAGTCGGGATGCTGTCGTTCCCAGGGACTGAACGCTCCCGCGCCGGGCAGTTGAACGCTGACCGTGTGCTGCCAGAAGCCGGGCGGCATGGCCTCCCGCTGGAGCGCCCGGGCGATGACGCGGGCATCGGCGAAGCGCAGCCAGACCTCTCGCTCGTGGGGAGCGCGCATGAACAGGCGTGCCTGCCAGTGACGCACCGCCTCGTCGGGTGGCAGATCGCTGCTCCATCGCCAGGCATGGCGACATGGCGGCTGCTGGTCTTGCCACTGACGGTCGACGGAGCTATCCGGCTCGATAACGGCCAGCAATGGCCCCGAGGCAGCCAGGGCGGCATAGGGCGTCGCGTGGAGCAACGGCCAGACCTCGAGTGCCATCTCCGGCGCATAGAGGGCCTTCATGGCCTCGGGATTGAGGCTGCCATCGATCATCAGGTAGTGATAGGCCGTCATTCGCTCGCTCCCTGGTCGCTTGCCGCCTGACAGACCTCGCAGACGCCCTCGCCGAGCTGTGCCGCCTCATGCAGCACATACTGCTGCTTGAGCAACGCCGCGGGCGGCGTGAACGTTACGTCCTGGCTCGTTTCCGGCTCGGCATGCCCCGGCCGCAGCGGCGCCTGGGCGCCCTGTCCGGTGCCGCTACCCGGGCTGCCGCCGGCGTTGACCTTGACGCTGGGGCCGACGATGGTGATGCCGCCGCCGTCGACCTTGAGGAAGCTGCCGCCGGCTTTGAGTGCCAGCTCGCTGCCGGCTTCCAATACCACCTTCTGGCCGGCCTTGATGTGCAGCTCGCGGCCGCTCTCGGTGAGCCAGGCCTGGCCGGCGCTGAGGTGCAGGCTGCCGTCGATGGTCAGGTGCTGGGCGCCATCGCTCTTCTCTCGCCGCTCGCCGTGGACGCTGTGATGGTCGTCGCGGTCGATCTCGGCGATGCGGTCGCGCTTGACCTTGAGATCACTGTCGCGGCGAATCTCCTCGGTGCGGTCGTTCTCGGTCAGCAGCTCCAGGTCCTTCTGGGCATGGACCCAGATCTGCTCCTGGTCGCGCTGGTCCTCGAAGTGCAGCTCGTTGAAGCCCTCCGCCCATTACACCTCGGCTTACGCCATGACAGCCGCTCGCTGTTCCCGATACGCTGTCAACTCGATCTTCCCGAGCTGCGGTGTGAGCCGACACTGCTGCTGCTCCCATGGATAGTCCGTCTGCGCCTTGAGCAAGGCGGCCCCCTCTCCCTCCTTCCAGGCCTCGATATCGAGATCACGCCAGTAGCGTGGATCACGCCCCGTCTGGCGATCATGCTCCGCGGTCACGGGGTCACGGTCCCGGAAGGGCTCAAGCCGAGGCACATCAGGCAGGGGCTGGGAGACATCCATATAGCGCTGCAGCATATCCCACTGGGCGTGGACCTCCTGCTTGTGCGTCACCGTCTGGCTGAACGAGGTGTGGTGGAACTCCTTCCCCGTGTAGCGGTGCACCAGCATCAGCTTGTAGAACACCCCGCCGCGCTGGACCACGCGCTCGATATAGCCATCGAACTCGATAAAAGGGGCGACAATGGGCTGCTTGCCCCTGCCCCGGGAAAAACGTACCAAGCCGGTTTGACGATTGAATTCGCTACACCGATCCTCGGTGTAGCGGTCGAGGCGTCTCTCGAAAAAGGCCTGGAAAGGTTTAAGTAGCCAAGCAATACATTTCATAATCCATTGTGTAGCGGGGTGGGCCACAAACCCTATAGATGGCACGCCTATCAAAACGACAAGAATCCCAAGAAAAAAACCTATCCCCGGGTCATTTTCGAAAAGCTCCGACAAGCTCATCCCTAAAAAATAATTATTGCGAAAAGTGATATAAAAACAAAAACAGGAATCGCCATTAAAAGAGAGGAAACTCCACCCTGGCTCTTCAGAAACCGAATCCGCTGGTGATTCCACCACCAATCCTGGGATTGATAGAAATTTGGATCCTGTGTCTCCTGATACTGCACCAGTTCGGCATCTTCACAGAGCTGTTGGTAGGGATCGATACCCGCGTAATCACCAAACGACAGCAGGTCTTCTCCCGTAAGCTCACGAGCTTTGGGGGAAGCAGGCAGCGGCGGGATGGCTTCGGCGCGATAGGCGCCAGAGGCCAAAGTAGGAGCTGAAACCGTTATACCGCCCCCTCAGCAAGCTGCACTCGATACTCCGACATCTCGATTTTCCCGAGCCTGGGCGTCAGTCGGCACTGCTGCTTTTGCCAGGGGTAATCCATCTGCGCCTTGAGCAATTCGGCACCTTCGTTGTCTTTCCAAGCCTCGATATCGAGATCGCGCCAATAACGCGGATCACGCCCCGTCTTACGGTCATGCTCCGCGGTCACGGGATCGCGAGCCCGGAAGGGCTCCAGGCGCGGCACATCGGGCAGGGGCTGGGAGACATCCAGGTAACGCTGCAGCATATCCCACTGGGCGTGGACTTCCTGCTTGTGCGTCACCGTCTGGCTGAACGAGGTATGGTGGAACTCCTTCCCCGTGTAGCGGTGCACCAGCATCAGCTTGTAGAACACCCCGCCGCGCTGGACCACGCGCTCGACATAGCCATCGAACTCGATAAAGGGGGCAACGAGAGGTGGCTTGCCCTTTCCTTGAGCGATGCTGACACGGCCACTTTGGCGATTGAACTCGCTGCATCGATCTTCGGCATACCGGCCGAACCAGCGATTCAAAAAGTCGTGCAATGGCTTGAAAATCCACACGATAAAATTCATGACACTTTGAGTTGAGTAGACGGCAATCACCATGGCAGCCAAGGAACCAAAAAGTGCCATTAAAACCGTTACAGCAGCGCCAAGCGCTTCCCTGCCAAAAAGCAGAGAAGGAACATTAATTGTTAAATATAAAACAACTCCCAGCAAAGTCATAAGCCAGATAACAGGTACGCCCATGAGCAGAATGGATAGCCCTACCTGACTCTTCAGAAAGCGAATCCGCTGATGGTCCCACCACCAATCCTGGGATTGATAGAAATTTGGATCCTGTGCCTCCTGATACTGCACCAGTTCGGCATCTTCACAGAGCTGTTGGTGGGGATCGATACCGGCATAGTCACCGAACGGCAGCAGGTCTTCCCCCATCCGCTCACGAGGTTTGGGAGGCTCGGGCAGTGGCGAGATGGCCCCGGCGCGATAGGCGCCAGAGGCCAAAGTAGAAGCTGAAACCGTTATACCGCCCCCTCAGCAAGCTGCTCTCGATACTCCGACATCTCGATTTGCCCGAGCCTGGGCGTCAGTCGGCACTGCTGCTTTTGCCAGGGGTAGTCCATCTGGGCCTTGAGCAAGGCGGCCCCCTCTCCCTCCTTCCAGGCCTCGATATCGAGATCGCGCCAATAGCGCGGATCACGCCCCGTCTTGCGGTCGTGTTCCGCTGTCACGGGGTCACGGTCGCGGAAGGGCTCCAGGCGCGGCACGTCGGGCAGTGGCTGAGAGACATCCATGTAACGCTGCAACATGTCCCACTGGGCGTGCACCTCCTGCTTGTGCGTCACCGTCTGGCTGAACGAGGTATGGTGGAACTCCTTCCCCGTGTAGCGGTGCACCAGCATCAGCTTGTAGAACACCCCGCCGCGCTGGACCACGCGCTCGACATAGCCATCGAACTCGACAAAGGGCGCGACAAGAGGTGGCTTTCCCTTTCCTTGAGCCATGCTGACAAACCCGGTTTGACGATTGAACTCGCTGCAGCGGTCCTCGGTGTAGCGATCAAAGCGGTGTTCGACATAGCCTCGCAAGGGTTTTAGTAGCCAAGCGATACCACTCATGAGCCACTGGGTGGAGGATGGCCCAACAAGACAGATGGAAAATAAGCCAACGGCAAGTGTTGCCAGCGATGAGAATGCTGCAAGGTACTCATTTTCAAAATAAAGTGCGACTTTAATCCCAGTAATAAGCACCAAGAGAAGCAAGATGGAGAACCATATAAATGGGACAGCCATTAGCAGTATAGACAAGCTGGCTTGACTTTTTAGGAAACGAATGCGTTGGTGATCCCACCACCAATCACGGGATTTATAGAACTCCGAATCCTCTTTTTCCTGATACTGCACCAATTCGGCATCGTCACAGAGCTGCTGGTAGGGATCGATATCGGCATAGTTGCCGAACGGCAGCAGGTCTTCCCCTATCCGTTCGCGGGCCTTGGGTGGTGCGGGCAGCGGCGGGATGGCCTCGGCGCGGTAGGCATCCGTCTCATAGGACGCTGTGTGTGAGCTCATAGCCGTACCTCCACCTCGGTGATCGACCAGTAGGGAGTCGTCTCATTCCCCATGAAAAGTGATGCCATCATGTCCAGGATCGGGCTTTTATGGCCTGTTTCGACTTCGGGCGGCTGACCGTGATCACCGGCTTGATAAGCTTCATATTTCTCCAGAGAGGGAGTCGGTAATACCATCGAGCCCAGTTCGGTATCGATATGGGCCTGCACGGCCACTCTGAGTGCACCATTACGCATCTTGCTACCAAAGATATCGGAACTGTGCGAGGGCATCACCTCGCGACGCGCCAGGAAGCGAACTGCACTCCGTTCGGGCAACACCTGGCGCTTCTCGACTCGGCGCAATTCCCGCACCTTGTCGACGAACAGCGAGCTCGTGGAGCTATAGCCGGCACTGGTAGTCGTCAAGCTGTATTCCAGTTCCTGAACCTGAAGATGCAGCGAGTCCCCGATACGAAAGCGGCTGATCAACGGTGTGGTCACCGTTACCACATAGTCCTGAGGCGAGACATCTCCGAAAGATCCAGCGTCGGCATTACTCAGTGCGGAAAGCTCTTCTCGAGGCATCTCGGCCACGCTCTGTACCTGTACCTGGATGGGGCAAAATTGTGTCAGTAACTGAGGGTAGTAAGCCTGATCGTCAACGCCCACGACGTCTTGATCAGGATAGGTGCCAAGCGGCCCCTGCTTGAGCAGTCGCTCTAGAGGATTGTCTCGAGCATAACTGGCATAGCTACCGCCCCCCAGGGCCATCCCCAGCCCAAGTAGTACCCAGCCCCAGCCGGGCACCATCAACAAACCGGCCATCAAAGGCGAAGCCAAGAAGAGAGCACCACCTGCCATGGCGATGCCATGCCCCCAGGCGGCATCGCTATCGCCTTGAGAAAGGCTGTTGCGAAGCTCCCAGACGCTGATACCTACAGTTATCAACCCAGCACCAAAATTGACTAGACCTATTGTCCTGGCGATGGTGCCAGCGCCAATTCGAGTCAGCCTACCGCCGATCAGCGGCCAGCGTTTCATATCGAACCAAGCTCTCTGAACAAATCTCCCTGTAGTCGATAGGCTTCCTGGATAAAGCACAGTATGCAACTTCATACTTGCTGCACTTAAATCCAAAAGGCAGCCAGTCATCTTGGTAACTTGCAACGCGATAGACCCATCATCACGCAAAGCTCGTATTAAGCTTGATGTTTCAGAGAGTAAGTTGTAAACCGCTAGCCCCACCAACGCCCCGGACATCGCCGGTCCATCGACCACAGTCCTGGCGCCTTCAGCCATCCGCAGGCGGAGGGCACTGAACTTGAGCGCCTCAGGATGGCCTGCCGGCAGCACAAACACCAGGGTATGTCCCGCCGCCTTGCGAATGGCTCCTTCCAACTCATCGGCCATACGAGAAGGGCTGGTGGAGGCCATCAGCCGGCCTCCCGCTCCACGCTGATCGGCATACAGATAGTGCTGGTTGCGGGTCATGGCACTGCTGTGGCGATCGGAGGGAGTAAGCCCCCAGCGCAGATTCTCGCCGTGCACCCCCACGATGCTATAATGCGTGTGATCCACGGCACCGCGAGGCATGATCTGAAGCTCACCGTCCAGACGACGATTGATCAGATTGGCATGTGCCCCGATGGCCGTGAACACACGCTGAAACCTGATGGCCTCGACATCCTCCACCAGCGCCTGGGCGGCTTTCAGCACCGCCTGGCTCCACTTGTCCAGCACATTGTTGAGCAACCCGCTCACCTTGCCGGCATGGACGACGGAAACATGGGCAAAGGGAGAAACCGACGCCTCTTCTTCCCCTGGCGACTGCGCGATGATACCCAATGACTGCAGGCCAAGACCCTCAACCTGCTTGTCATCTATCTCGCTATCATCATTGGCCAACATCTCGAGAAAATCGGGGCGGAAGCTACCGCTGCCATCGTTATCAGTTTCTTCTTCAGAGTCTTCCTGCGATGTTCCCGGCTCGCTCCACAGGGCCAGCATTGATTCGTCTGTCAATAATCTCTCGAGCAGACTCGGAATCCTACCCGCTATGTCTCGATCTCCCTGGTCACGCAGGATACCCGGCAATTGCTGCAGGACGCCCAGCAGATCCCCACAAAGGGCATAGTTTTCACAAACCCCAAGCCCCTCGTGGCTGGTGAAGTCACACAGTATCGTGGCTATTCGACTCTCTTGGACCAGCGCTTCGATAGCGTCGATTCGCTGACCGACCATGGTTATTGTCCGGTCGCGCTCGACCTGATCCAGCACCTCGTCCAGTTTAGCTTGGTCGACGGCCTCTCGATATTTCTCAATCTCACTGGCTTGTTCATTCGGGCGTTCATGGAAGAGTGCCTGACGAACTAGCTTGGCCGAGTGGCCCAGCGGCTTATCCTGCAGGATACTGTCCAGGCCATCCAGGTAGTGCATGGCCAGGTGGAGCTGAACCAAGGCGTGGCGCAACTGGAACAGGGGGTCGGGCAAGGCCAACGCCACGATACCGGGTGATGAGCGCAAATCCTCGAGCAGGTCCTCATCGGCGGCAGCATCAAGCGTGAGGCTCTCTGCACGCTGGGTTTCACCGGCTTGCTCCCACAATGCCTTCAGACGCTGGCAGAGATCATCTTCGTTCGGCGTGGTGTAATCTGGCGTGAAATTTGCTGGATCGGTGAGCATCAACTCGATGCCGAGATCGCGCTGACGCATCGCTGGAACTGACTCGACACGTTGAGCGGAAGACCCGTTGGCAAAGGTCAAAGCCGGCATCAGGGCGGCGGGATAGGCCTGGTCGACGGGTACGGTGCGTTTCGCCAAGGCTCCTTCATGCCGCTCGAGCCATTCGATCCGCGGCCAGCTCCAGGCGATCTCGCTATAGGCAATACGTACCTCGTTCAGGGTCGCCTGGCCCTGCAGCAGAACTGGCACCAGTATGTCGGTGAGCCACTGCCCCTCACTCTCACGATCGTTGGGAACACTGCCGTTTTCGGCCTCACGACGATACCGAGCGACATCGATGTCGCTCAGCTGCCCCATGACATCGACTTCGAGCTCTCGCCACAGCTTGCCGCGCAGGAACACGTAGAGATATCCAGGCCGCAGCATGGCGACTGACTTGCTCGTGTAGGTCGTGACGCCCTCATGGGTGGAGGGAACTTCCCCGCTCAGCTCTGCCAAAGGGCGCACACGCAGCAGCGTATTATCCTGGTGGCTGTCTTTTTCTTGAGTGGTTCTGGCCCCTTCCAGCAAGGGGATGAGGATCTCGCCTCCCTGACGCTTGGGAATCGTCAGCACCAGGGAGCCGTCCTCATCATCCCGGTATTCGGTGCGGCGTCGGGTGCCGAGGTCGATCTCTTGGTCCTCGAGCGGTTTCAATTCTTCGCTCATGTCGGCTCTCCTTCGCCATGCGAGCGGCCCTTGTGCAGTCGTACCTGCCCGGCGGGTTGGCCTCCGCCAATGACATCGACGATCAGCTCCTTCGGGCCCAGTTCCTCGAAGGGTACCAAGTCGCTTTCCTCGGTGGGCGTCTGGCTAGGTGCCATGATGCGATCGTGTCCGACCTCAGTGGCTTCTCCCGGCAACAGCGGCGCCTGGGCGCCCTGCCCGGTGCCGCTACCCGGGCTGCCGCCGGCGTTGACCTTGACGCTGGGGCCGACGATGGTGATGCCGCCGCCGTCGACCTTGAGGAAGCTACCGCCGGCCGCCAGGGTCAGTTCGCTGCCGGCCTCCAGCACCACCTTCTGGCCGGCCTTGATATGCAGCTCGCGGCCGCTCTCGGTGAGCCAGGCCTGGCCGGCGCTGAGGTGCAGGCTGCCGTCGATGGTCAGGTGCTGGGCGCCGTCGCTCTTCTCGCGCCGCTCGCCGTGCACGCTGTGGTGGTCGTCGCGGTCGAGCTCGGCGATGCGATCGCGCTTGACCTTCAGGTGGCTGTCGCGGCGGATCTCCTCGGTGCGGTCGTTCTCGGTCAGCAGCTCCAGGTCCTTCTGGGCATGGACCCAGATCTGCTCCTGGTCGCGCTGGTCCTCGAAGCGCAGCTCGTTGAAGCCCTCGCCCTGGTGGGTCTGGGTGCGCAGCACGGTGCGCGTCTTGTGCTCCGGCAGCGGGTACGGCGGGGTGTTGACGGCGTGGTAGGTGCGCCCGGTGATCAGCGGCTGGTCCGGGTCGCCCTCCAGGAAGGACACGATCACCTCGTGGCCGATGCGCGGGATCGCCATCATGCCGTAGCCGCCCCCGGCCCAGCCCTGGCTGACGCGAATCCAGGCGCTGGCGCTCTCTACAGCGGCTTCGCCGCTCGCCCCGGCGGTGTTGGCTCCGGCATAGCGGTCCCAGGGGAACTGGCAGCGCACCCGGCCGTGGGCGTCGCAGTGGATCTCCTCGCCCTCGGGGCCGACCACGAAGGCCACCTGGGGGCCGTCGACCCGCGGCTTGGGTTGGGGCACCGGGCGCCAGGCGGCGTCGTCCGGGGTCAGCACCAATTCGTTGTGGTAGCGGGTCATGGCTTCCGAGCCTGCCCGCCCCTGCAGGCCATCGCGATCCCCGGCGGTCACGCCCACGGCGTCTTCCTCCAGCGCCTGGGGCTGCTCGCCCTTATGGACCAGATTGACGACCTGCCAGCCGCGGTTGAACGCGTCGACGTCGTGGTCGGCCAGGGTGAAGCGCGTGCCCGGGGCGAGCTCCGGCAGGTCGCTCTCGCCGGCCAGGGTCAGGGCGTCGCTTCTCAGGTGCTCCAGGCGGTGACGGGTGAAGGCCTGGCCCGAGGCGTCGGCCTTGTAGCGGCCCGGGTAGTCGTAGTGCTCGTAGTCCGCCCGCTGGCTGTGCTGCTCCAGCCCCTGGCCTTGATGATCGTGGAGCTGAGCGTACGCCGGCTGCTTGAACGAATAGTCCTTGAGCTGGGCGCGGGCCGGGCGCACCCGGGCGGTCTGGGTCAGCCGGCGCAGGTGACGCTGGGGCGCGCTGCCGCCGGCACGGTGGTGATAGGTCCGCTCGCCGAGGGCGGCGAGCACCTGGGGATCGTCGGCGAACACCAGCCGGTGGGCGCCGAGGTCGGCGTCCTCGAACTCATGGAAGTAGAACAGCCCCTCCTCGGCGGCCAGGCGCTCGAGAAATTCGAGATCGGTCTCGCGGTACTGCACGCAGTACTCGCGCTCCTCCGGCTCGCGGGTCACCGCGAAGGCCACATCACGCAGGCCGCGCTCCTCGCACAGGGTGTTGAGGATCGTCAGCGGCGAGACGCGCTGGAAGATGCGCGAGTTCTGGCGCAGCGAGAGCCGCCACAGCGCCGGGCGGATCACCGCCTCGTAGTGGCTGCGGCGATGGCCGCGGTCGCCGCGGCCGAACTCGGCGACGATGCCGTGGACCCGGCGCTGGGCCACACCATCCTGCCAGACGGTGAGGCTCGCCGGGCGGTCGAGCAGCGCCTCCGGCGCGAGGTCGCCGGCGCGGCTGGCGAAGCGCACCCGCAGGTGGAAGGGTGCCGACAGCGCCTCCTTATGGGTGAAGTCGATCACCGCCAGCTCGGCCTCGCCGGCCCCGGCGAGGCTCAGGGTGAACTGCAGTCCATTGGCCTGGGTCATGGCATCCCTCCTGGAGGCCGTGTCCGTTCCTGGTCCCGCCGGCGCGGAGCGGCCAACGGCAGGGGGTAGGTTACGCGAGCGCGTCGCCGAGACAAGGCGTCGGCGGCATGCGTAAGCGATCGCTTACAGAATGAATCGACAAACGCTGACGCATGCCGCCGCCAGGGCCGAAGCCCTGGCGGCGAACACGGTGCCCGCCGGCGCGAGCATTGGCTGGGGCACCGTCGGTGGCGCGGGGCCTCAGGCCTCGATCGGGGCGCGCCAGTCGTCGGAACCGGAGGTGCCGGCGACGGTGTGTTCCCAGTCGATCTTGCGGTAGGCCAGGGAGACGTCCATCAGCTGGGTGAATTCAGAGCTGTTGGAATCCTGGGCGTGGGGCATGCGCAGGTTGATGTCGACGATGGTGGCGTCGGTCAGCGCGGTGGTGAAGAAGTGCTCCTGCTTGCCTTCGACGGAGGTGCGGTACCACTTCAGCTCGACGTTGGGCAGCATCTCCCCGGAGGCCAGGGCGTTGTACAGCAGCGGCACGGCCTTGTTCAGGGCCACGGTGAAGATGAACGGCTTATGGGCGCGCTGGCCGGAGGGCTGGCCGGACTGCGGGTCGGTCGGCACGGTGACGATGTGCTTGAACTCCTGCACCAGCATCTCGTCCTCGTGGCCCTCGACGTAGATGTTGCCGACGGACTCGGGGGTGAAGGCACCGGCGGTGATGTTGCCCTGGGTCTGGCCTTCGATGCTGATATAACACGGCGTAGGCATGGGTCTGCTCCTTGACGTTGAATGACGGTGTCCGATGGACGCCCTATAGGAGCAGATCGCGTGCCACTCTTATTGATTTACTTTTATTTCAATATCTTACCAAAACACCACCTCAAAAACCCCACTATGCTTAGGCAACAACTTGCCCAGAGCGAGCAAGTTGTTGCCCGGCAGGCAAAAAGTCGCCTAACCAAATTATGCGGCAAGAGCCACCTTCCCACCCGGGTGATCCTGTTGTGCCTCTCTCGATGCGCCGGAAGATACCCGCCGAGGGCCGCCACCATACGCTTCCTCAACTTTCTTCCGAGGGCGGCGCAGTGCGGACCCAGCCCTCCAGGCGCCGGCCCAGGCGCAGCAGGCCGTAGACCGCGACGGGCACGGCCAGCATCAGCGCCACCCCCCAGTCCCGGGTGTTGATCAGCCAGGCCAGCGGCAGCACCACCGCCGTGGCGGCGCCGAACCAGGCGGCCACGGCCAGGGCGAGTCGGGGCGTCGGTGTCATGGCGAGCCTCCTCAGCGGGCGATGATCTGGCGGTAGATCCCCGGCAGCGCCAGGGAGAGGTGCTCGGGGCGCTGGACGATGGCGTAGCCGCCGCGGCCGAACAGGTGGGGAATGTAGCGCCCCGCCTCGCCGTCGATGGTCACCCCGAACACCCGCACCTCCTGGCGCCGGGCCTCGAGCACCGCCTTGCGGGTGTCCTCGATGCCGTAGCGTCCCTCGTAGTAGTCGGTGTCGTTGGGCTTGCCATCGGTGAGCAGCAGCAGCAGGCGATGGCGGTTGGGCCGCTCGGCCAGCTCGCCGGTGAGGTGGCGGATCGCCGGCCCCATGCGGGTGTAGTGGCCGGGCCGGAGGGCCGCGACGCGCCGCTCCACCCGCTCGCCCATGGGCTCGTCGAAGCCCTTGAGGGTGTTCACCCAGACCTTGTGGCGGCGGTGGGAGGTGAAGGTGTGGATGGCGTAGTCGTCGCCGCAGCCGGCCAGGCCGTGGCCCAGCACCAGCAGTGCCTCCTTGGCCACGTCCAGCACGCGGCGGTCCTGCAGCCAGGCCTCGGTGGACAGCGAGACGTCCACCAGGATCGACACCGCCAGGTCCCGGGCCTGGGTGCGGCTGTCCAGGTAGCAGCGGTCGCTGGCCTCGCCGGTGGCGGCCAGGTCGCAGCGCGAGCGGATCAGCGCGTCCATGTCCAGCTCATGGCCATCGAGCTGGCCGCGCAGGGTCTCGCGCCGGGGCCGCAGCGCCTCGAACTCGCGGCGCACCCGGCGGATGCGCCGGCGGGTGGCCTCGTCGGGCGACCAGTCCTCGCCCTCCTCGTCCTGCAGGCCGCTCAACACCACGCAGTGATCGGGCAGGTAGGCTTGCTTGCGATGGTGCCATTCCGGGTAGGTATGGCGGCCGCGCAGCCGCCCGCCCTCGACCGCGTCCGGCGCCAGGTCCAGGTCGAGCTTGAGCCGCGAGCTGGCCCGCCGACGGTTGGGGGTCAGCACGATCTCGTCGATCTGATCGGCGGCCTGGCGCGCCTCGTCCTCCTCCTCGTCCTCCACGTGGCGGTTGAGGTTCACCATCTCGGCCCAGGAGAGCATCTTCTCGGAGGCGTTGAGGATCAGCGGGTCGTCGCGGTCGGCCTGGTCCTGCTCGCGGCGATCGGCCCGGCGCTTGCCGTGATCGTCCTCCCGGGCGTCCGGGCCCGTGCTCGGCGCCTCGTCGTCCGCCGGGGCCTCGCGCGCCCCGTCCCGGGTGCCCAGCCGCAGGGCCCGGCCCCACAGCGGCACCGGCAGCGGCGGGCGATAGCCCCGCGGCGCCTGGAAGCTCGCCAGGTCCAGCGTCGCGTCGTCGAGGGCGCGGCGCATGGCCCCGGCCCAGCCATCTGCGGGCGCCGGCGCGCCGAGCTCGGCGCGCAGCACGTCCTCCAGCGCCGCCTCCAGGGGCGGCAGGCGCTTGCGCCGCGGCCGGATCGCCAGCAGCGTCCGGCACAGCCGGGCGTGGCGTTCGGCGAGGCCGGGGAAGCGGGCCAGGGCGGCGGCGGTGGCGCGACGCGCCTCGCGCAGCTGCCAGAGGTCGGCCTGGAGGGGATCGGACGGCGGCTCGGTCGTCCGCGCCTCGGCCAGGTAGGCGGTCAGCCACAGGTAGAGGTCGCGGTTCAGCGCGGCCTCGTCGAACAGCGCGATGCGCGGCGGCAGCAGCAGGTGCTCCTCGTCGCGGCGCGCCTGGTCGAGGGCCTCCTCGTCGAGGCCGAGGCGCTGGCGCAGGCTCAGGCGATGGGAAGAGGCGCGGGCGGCGATGGCGCCGACCTCGATGCCGGCCTCGCCGCCACCGGCGCGGAAGAAGACGCCGAGCATGGGACGCAGCGTCTCCAGGTGCACCGCCGCCTCGGGGTGGTCGGGGTAGCTCGCCGCGCCGGAGGCCCACCGGTGCCAGTGCCGGCCGACGAACTCCTCGACCTCCAGAAAATCCAGCATAGATGTTCTCCCGAAGGAAGCGCTGACACATGTCGCGAGCGACGAGAGGCTGGCCGCCGCCGGAGCGCAGCTACCGGAGTTGACTGGCTGCTCAATGAGGATAGCGAGCACCGCCGGCGGCCAGGATATCGATCGCAGTAATGTGTCAGGGTTTCCTCAGCCGAAGGTGGCGTGGATGGCTTCCAGCAGCCCCTCCTGGACGTCGGCGTCGTCGGAGAGCGGCTCCACCAGGGTGGCCCGGGCCGCCTCCAGGATCGGCATGCCGCCCTGGATCAGGGTCGCGCAATAGACCAGCAGCCGGGTGGAGACGCCCTCCTCCAGGTCCTGGCCCTTCATGGCCCGCAGGCTGGCGGCCAGGTTGACCAGGGCCGCGCAGCGCTCGGCGGCCAGGCCGCTCTCCCGGGCGACGATGTCGCGCTCCACCGCCGGGGGCGGGAAGTCGAAGGCCATCGCCACGAAGCGCTGGCGGGTGCTGGGCTTGAGCGACTTGAGGATGTGCTGGTAGCCGGGGTTGTAGGAGACCACCAGCATGAAGTCGTCCGGCGCCTCGAGCAGCTCGCCGGTGCGCTCCAGCGGCAGCAGGCGCCGGTCGTCGGTGAGCGGGTGCAGTACCACGCTGACGTCCTTGCGCGCCTCCACCACCTCGTCCAGGTAGCAGATGCCGCCCTCGCGCACCGCCCGGGTCAGGGGGCCGTCGACCCAGCGGGTCTCGCCGCCCTGCAGCAGGTAGCGGCCGGTGAGGTCGGCGGCGGTCAGGTCGTCATGGCAGGCCACGGTGTACAGCGGCTTGCCGAGCTTCGCCGCCATGTGGTGGACGAAGCGGGTCTTGCCGCAGCCGGTCGGCCCCTTGAGCAGCAGCGGCAGGCGCTGGCGAAAGGCCTGCTCGAACAGGCCGCACTCGTTGCCCACGCTGCGGTAGAAGGGGATCTGCGGCTCGTGGCCGGCGGCCATCGGGGAAACAGCCATGGGATCACTCCCGAATTCGATGAGGGAATAGGCGGCCCCGCGGGGCCGCCCGTCATCAGAGGCGCTCGGCCCCGGCGGTCAGCTGGGTGCCGCCGGCCGGCACCTGCTCGCGGACCCGACCGAAGAAGGACACGATCAACAGCACCGCGCCCACGGCCACCGCCGCGCCGGCGCCCAGGCGCATCAGGTAGAAGAGGTCGAGCTGGCTCTGCACTTCCATGTAGTTCATGCCCAGCACCCGCTGCAGGTGGGTCTGCACCACCCCGGCGAAGGTCAGGGTGAAGGTCATGAAGCACATGGCCGAGGTCATGATCCAGAAGCCCCACATGTTCATCACCTGGTTGTAGGGCTGGACGCGGCGCAGCTGCGGCATGGCGAAGGTCATCACCCCGAGGATCAGCATCACGTAGGCGCCGTAGAAGGCCAGGTGGCCGTGGGCCGCGGTGACCTGGGTGCCGTGGCTGTAGTAGTTGATGAACGACAGGGTGTGCATGAAGCCCCACACCCCGGCGCCGAAGAAGGCGATGGTCGGGCAGCCCAGGGACCACAGCATGGCCGCCTTGTTGGGGTGGTTACGGGAGCCCTTCCAGAACATGGTGAAGGCGAACACCACCATGGCGAAGAAGGGGATCACCTCGAGAGTGGAGAAGATGCTGCCGATGGGCTGCCAGTAGCCCGGCGCGCCGATCCAGTAGTAGTGGTGGCCGGTGCCCAGCAGGCCGGAGAACAGCGACAGGCCGACGATGACGTAGAGCCACTTCTCGATCACCTCGCGGTCGACACCGGTCATCTTGATCAGCAGGTAGCCGAGCAGCGAGGCCATGATCAGCTCCCAGACGCCTTCCACCCAGAGGTGCACCACCCACCACCAGTAGAGCTTGTCCACGGCCAGGTTGGTGGGGTTGTAGAAGGCGAACAGCCAGAACACCGCGGCCAGCCACAGGCCCAGCATCAGCACCAGGTTGATGGCGGTGCGGCGGCCCTTGGCGAGGGTCATGCTGGTGTTGAACAGGAACATCAGGAAGGAGATGGTGATCAGCACCTTGACCCAGAACGGCTGTTCCAGGAATTCGCGCCCCTCGTGGATCCCGAACTGGTAACCGACCAGGGCGGCGGCGCCGGCGAAGGCGAAGATCGCCAGCTGCAAGTAGGCCAGCCCGGGGCTGTGGATCTCCTGCTCGGCCTCCTCGGGCATCAGGTAGTAGGTGCAGCCCATGAAGCCGACCAGCAGCCAGACGATCAGCAGGTTGGTATGGCTGACGCGCATGATGTTGAAGGGCATCAGCTCGGCCATGAAGTTCGGCCAGGCATAGACGGCGGCGGCCAGCAGGCCGAAGACGATCTGCAGCGCGAACAGCGCCATGGCCACCATGAAGAAGGGCAGGGCCACCCTCTGGGTCTCGTATTTCATCGCGGTGATTCTCCTTGGGTCATCCGAAGCGCTCGCGGCTCAGCCGGCGGGGTGCGGCGGCCAGTCCTGAGCGTCGATGCCATCGGTCCACTCCAGGAAGTCGACCAGGGCGTCGAGCTCCTCGTCGCTGAGATCGAACTGCGGCATCTGGCGCCGCCCCGGGGTGCCCAGCGGCTGTGCCTTCATCCAGGCGATGAGCCCGGCCCGGGCCGCCTCGGGGTTCTCGCGGCCGCCGTAGCGCGTCCAGACATTGCCCAGCTCCGGGGCGAAGTAGGCGCCCTCGCCCATGATGCTGTGGCAATTGATGCACATGTTCTCCTCCCACACCTCCTTGCCGTGCGCCACGGACTCGGTGAGGCCGGCGCTGTCGGTGGAGTCGGTGACCATGTACCAGTGGCTGTGGGCCGTCAGCGCGGCGAACAGCAGAAAGAAGAACAACGACCCGCCATAGAAGATGTTGCGGGCCGCCGACTTGGTGAGACCCTCGGCCATAGATCTTACCCTCCTCGCTCGCTAGGCGCCCGGAGGCTGCCGTGCTTATTAACATGTATTAAAAATGCATGTTAAGGGTAGCGCCCCCGGTCGTTGCCCGCCATGACATCGATCAAGTCCGGCGAGATCGGCGGGGGCGCCGGCGGGCGCCCCCACGCTCAGTGGCCGAGGATCTGGCTGAGGAAGAGCCGGGTCCGCTCGGACTCGGGGTGGTTGAAGAAGGTCTCGGGAGGGGCCTGTTCGATGATCTGGCCCTGATCCATGAAGATCACTCGATCGGCCACCGTCTTGGCGAAGCCCATCTCGTGGGTCACGCAGAGCATGGTCATGCCATCCCGGGCCAGCTCGACCATGACGTCGAGCACCTCCTTGATCATCTCCGGGTCCAGCGCCGAGGTGGGCTCGTCGAACAGCATCACCTCCGGGCGCAGGCACAGCGCCCGGGCGATGGCCACCCGCTGCTGCTGGCCGCCGGACAGCTGGCCGGGGTACTTGTGCGCCTGGTCGGCGATGCGCACCCGTTCGAGGAACTCCATGGCGGTTTTCTCCGCCTCGGCCCGGGGCTTCTTCTGCACCCAGGTCTGGGAGATACAGCAGTTGTCGAGCACCGAGAGGTGGGGGAAGAGGTTGAAGTGCTGGAAGACCATGCCCACGTTGCGGCGGATCTGCTCGATGCGCTTGACGTCCTGGGTCATGGTCACGCCGTCGACGACGATGCGTCCCTGCTGATGCTCCTCGAGGTGGTTGAGGCAGCGTATCAGGGTCGACTTGCCGGACCCCGAGGGGCCGCAGATGACGATGCGCTCGCCCTTGGCCACCGTCAGGTCGATGTCGCGCAGGACGTGGAAGTCCCCGTACCACTTGTTGAGCCCCCGGACCTCGATCATCGGGGCGTCGGCGGGGGCGCTGGCCGTGTTGGTGGTCGCCATGGCGGTGTTTCCTTGTTGTTAATTGCTGTCGTTGCTGCTGATTTACCAGGCTTGCTGATCAGTGCCTGTGGCCGGTATGCAGGCGCCTCTCGATGTACTGGCTGTAGCGCGACATGCTGAAGCAGAAGATCCAGAACATCAGCGCCGCGAAGACGTAGCCCTCGGTGGCGAAGCCCAGCCAGTTGCTGTCGGTGAGTCCGGCGCGGATGATCGCCAGCAGGTCAAACAGGCCGATGATCAGCACCAGCGAGGTGTCCTTGAACAGCGCGATGAAGGTGTTGACGATGCCGGGGATGACCAGCTTCAGCGCCTGGGGCAGCACGATCAGCCCCATGCGCCGCCAGTAACCCAGCCCCAGCGCCTTGGCGGCCTCCTCCTGGCCCCGGGGAATGGCCTGCAGGCCGCCGCGCACCACCTCGGCCATGTAGGCGCTCCAGAAGAACATGATGCCGATCAGCGCCCGCAGCAGCTTGTCGAACTCCACCTCGGTGGGCACGAACAGCGGCAGCATCACCGAGGCCATGAACAGCACCGTGATCAGCGGCACCCCGCGCCAGAACTCGATGAACACCACGCACAGGCCGCGTACCAGCGGCATCCGGGAGCGCCGGCCCAGGGCCAGCACCACGCCCAGCGGCAGCGAGCCGACGATGCCCACGGTGGCCACCGTCAGGGTCAGCATCAGCCCGCCCCACTCCCGGGTCGGCACCGCCGCCAGGCCGAAGTGACCGCCCAGCAGCAGCACATAGGCCACCGCCGGGAAGCCCACCAGGGCGAACAGCCCCACCCAGCGCTTGGCCGGCAGCCGGGGGATCGCCAGCCAGGCGATCAGCAGCGCCAGCAGGGTGAAGACCAGGTCCACCCGCCAGCGCGCGGCCTCGGGATAGAAGCCGTAGACGATGGTCTCGAAGCGGGCGCTGATGAACACCCAGCAGGCTCCCTCGCCCGAGCAGGCCTCGCGGGTCGAGCCCAGCCAGTCGGCGTCGATCAGCGCCCATTGCACCAGCGGCCACAGCCCCCAGCCCAGCCCGGCCAGGACGAGCAGGGTGATGACGCTGTTGATCGGTCCATTGAAGAGGTTGGCGCGCAGCCAGCCGAGGGCGCCCCGCCGCAGGTCCGGCGGCCGGCGCGCCTCGATCATCTCGATTCGTGTCGCCATCTCGGCCATGTCATCGCTCCTTGAGCAGGGTCCGGGCGTTGTAGAGGTTCATCAGCGCCGACACCGCCAGGCTGATCAGCAGGTACACCGCCATGGTCATGGCGACGATCTCGATGGCCTGGCCGGTGTTGTTGAGGGTCGTGCCGGCGAACACCGCGACCAGGTCCGGGTAGCCGATGGCCGTGGCCAGCGAGGAGTTCTTGATCAGGTTCAGGTACTGGCTGGTGAGCTGGGGCACGATGACCCGCATGGCCTGGGGAATGACCACCTTGCGCAGGGTGATGTCGCCGGGGAGGCTGATCGCCCGGGCCGCCTCGATCTGCCCCCTGGGGACCGACTGGATGCCCGAGCGCACGATCTCGGCGATGAAGGACGCCGTGTAGATCGACAACGCCAGCCACAGCGCCATCAGCTCGGGAATCACGGTCACGCCACCCTCGAAGTTGAAGCCCGCCAGGCTGGGCAGGTCCCAGGCGAGCGGCCGGCCGGTGGCCAGGAAGGTCGCCAGCGGCAGGCCGACCAGGATCAGCGCCCCCAGCCGGTAGACCGGCAGGGCCCGGCCGGTGCGGGCCTGCAGGCGACGGGCGTAGAGCGCCAGGCTCGCCACCAGGACCACCCCCAGGGCCAGCGCCCAGAGCGTCGCGGCGAAGCCCGGCTCGGCCACCGGGGCCGGCACGATCAGGCCGCGTACGTTGAGGAAGAAGGCCTCGAACAGCGACAGGCTCTGGCGCGGGCTGGGCAGCGCCTGGAGCACGGCGAAGTACCAGAACAGGATCTGCACCAGCAGCGGGATGTTGCGGAAGATCTCCACGTAGGCGGCGGCCAGCCGGGCCAGCAGCCAGTTGCTGGAGAGCCGGGCGATGCCCACCGCGAAGCCGATGAGGGTCGCGGCGACGATCCCCAGGCCGGACACCAGCAGGGTGTTGAGTAGCCCCACCACGAAGGTGCGGCCATAGGTGCTGTCGCCGCTGTAGTCGATCAGGGTCTGGGGGATGGAGAAGCCGGCCCGCTCCTGGAGGAAGCCCAGGCCGGTGGTGATGCCGCGGGACTCCAGGTTGGCCAGGGTGTTGGACACCATCATGGCGATCAGCGCCAGCAGGCCCAGCAGCAGCACCGCCTGGACCGCCAGCGCACGAACGGCGGGGTCCCGCCACAGCGGGCCCCGCTCGGAAGACGAAGAACGCAGCATGTCGAGCCTCGAATACGGTGAAACGGCCCGTCACCCCCGGGCGGGGGCGACGGGAAAGGGAGGGTCGATGCTCAGCGGACGGGCGGGGCGTAGAGGATACCGCCCTCGTTCCACAGGGCGTTCATGCCGCGGCCGATGGCGAGCGGCGACTCCTCGCCCACGGTCTGGGCGAACACCTCGCCGTAGTTGCCCACCTGGGCGATGACCTGGTAGGCCCAGTCGTTGTCGAGGCCGAGCTGTTCGCCGTAATTGCCATCGCTGCCCAGCAGCCGCGCGACCTGCGGGTTCGGCGGGTTCTGCTTCATGGTGTCGACGTTGTCGCTGTTCACGCCCAGCTCCTCGGCGTTGACCATGGCGAAGACCGTCCACTGGACGATGTCCAGCCACTGATCGTCGCCCTGGCGGACCACCGGCCCCAGCGGCTCCTTGGAGATCAGCTCGGTGAGGATCTCGACGCTGTCCGGCTCGGGCAGCTGCAGGCGCAGGGCGCTGAGCTGGGAGGTGTCGGAGGTCAGGACGTCACAGCGGCCGCTGGCGAAGCCCTGGGCGGTCTGGTCCGGGGTATCGAAGGTCACGGTGTTGATGTCGATGCCGCGGGACGGGAAGTAGTCGGCCAGGTTGAGCTCGTGGGTGGTGCCGGACTGGATGCAGATCGAGGCGCCGTTGAGGTCCTCGAGGCTCTCGATGCCCAGGTCCTTGGCGACCATGAAGCCCTGGCCGTCGTAGAAGGTGGTGGTGGTGAAGTTCAGGCCCAGGGAGTTGTCCCGGGTCGCCGTCCAGGTGGTGTTGCGGGACAGCACGTCGATCTCGCCGGACTGCAGGGCGGTGAAGCGCTCCTTGGCGGTCAACGGGGTGAAGACCACCTGCTCCGGGTCGCCGAAGATGGCCGAAGACACCGCCCGGCAGGTCTCGACGTCCAGGCCCTGCCAGGTGCCGCCTTCGTCCGGCGAGGAGAAGCCGGACAGCCCGACGTTGACCCCGCAGCGCAGGTTGCCGCGCTCCTGGACCTCGTCGAGGGTGGCCGCCGAGGCCTGGCCGGCCAGCCCCAGGGCGAGGGTGGCGGCGGAGAGGGTGATCAGCGTCTTGTTGTTGTGGCGCATGCCTTGATCTCCATGGCGTTGTTATGTGGTTTGTGCCTTGTTTCAGCACTTTCGAACATAACAGACCATGGAGGCCGGGGCGCCGGATTGCCATTAAACGTTTGTCTCGCCCCGGTGCCGGACGCGCTCAGCTCTCCTCGGTGAAGTCCTCGATCCAGGTCAGGGCGGCCACGCTGGCCGGCAGCCCCAGGGTCGGAATGCCCAGCATGGCCACCTGCTTGAGCGCCTCGGGAGACTCGCCCTCTGCCAGGGCGCGACGCACATGAGAGTGCACCGCGCCTTCGGAGCCGGCACCCACGGCCAGGGCCAGCTTGATCAGGCGACGGGTGCGGGCGTCCAGGGGCCCGGTCTCGGCACAGGCCTTGCCCAGCGCCGAGAAGGCCTGCCAGACCTCGGGATACTGCTCGGCCACCTGGCCGGCGCCGGCGGGAAGCGACGGTTTCGCCATGGGGATCTCCTCACGATGAATGACGGCCCCCAGTATAGGAAGCCGTCGCTCAGGCCAGCCAGGACAGCGGGCTGTGACGCACGGCGGCCCCCACCATGTAGGCGAAGACCGCCAGCGCGGCGAGCGCCGCCAGCCCTCGCGCGCGCGGCGTGGGGCCGCGCTTGATGGCCAGGGTGCCCAGGCCGATGTAGGCCAGCAGGCCGAGCAGCTTGGCGGCCAGCCAGGGCTGCTGGTGGGGCCACAGCGCCAGGCTCGCCATCAGCCAGACGCCGAGCCCCAGCAGCAGGGTATCGATGAGGTGGGGCAGCACCCGCACCCAGCGCCGGGCGAGCCGCGGCGAGCCCGTCACCGACCACCAGGCCCGCACCAGGAAGAGCGCCAGGCTGGCCCCGGCGGCGGTCATGTGCAGGTGCTTGACGAGCAGATAGTGTTCCAACGGCGGCCTCCGGCTTCGGTGAACGCTCCAGAGCGGCTGCGAGCTGCGGGCTGCGGGCTACGGGCTGCGGGCTACGGGCTGCGGGCTGCGGGCTGCGGGCTGCGGGCTGCGGGCTGCGGGCTGCGGGCTGCGGGCTGCGGGCTGCGGGCTGCGGGCTGCGGGCTGCGGGCTGCGGGCAGTCTCCATCCTGCTCGGACTGGCTTCCTACCCCTCACCCCTCACTCCTCACTCCTCACCCCTCACTCCTCACTCCTCACTCCTCGCCCCTCGAACCTCGCCCCTCGCCCCTACCCGTCCTGGCCGTCGACCCTGGGCGTGGTCAGGGGCACCACATAGTGAAGCAGGAAGATGGCATAGGCCAGGCACCACAGGATGATGCCCAGGCTGTAGGTCAGGTGGGTGATGGCGGGAAAGAGCGCCAGCACCGGCGCCCGGACCACGGCGGCGACCAGCAGCATGCCCAGGGCCACGCCGATGCCGGGCAGGCAGGCGATGGGGCGCCCGGTATGGCCCAGCGAGACCCGTGCCATCATCGCCAGCATCATGGTGCCCATGCCGCCGATGGTCAGCGCATGTACCGCCAGCTCGACCCGGAAGGCCCCCAGCGCCGCCAGGGCCCACATGGCCAGCCCCAGGGGGATGGCCGCATAGCTGGCGTGCAGGCTCCACAGCAGCGGCTCGCCCAGGGTGCGGTGGCCGCCCCAGCGAGCCAGGCGCAGGCCGTTGGCCAGCGCCGCCAGCCCCAGCAGGCCGGCATGCAGCCCCCCGGGCAGCGGTGCCCCCGCCATCACGGCGAGCTGGACCAGCACCAGCGCCAGCAGGCTGCCCAGGGTCAGGCCCTCCAGCCGCGGGCAAGGCGCCGGCTTGGGCCGCCCCAGGCGATTGGCGGTGAACATCGGGATCACCCGCCCGCCCAGCACCACCATCAGGCCGGCGATCAGCAGCACCGCCAGGTGCGCCCCTTGGCGGACCAGGGCGGCGTCGCCGTTGGCGACCCCCAGGTGCATGGCCAGATTGGCCAGGGTGAGCAGGCCCAGCGCGGGCAGGAAGACCAGATTGCGCCAGCGTCGGGCGGCGATCACCAGTCGGGCCAGAACCGCCGCCACCAGCGGCAGGAAGAGCAGGTCGACGGCGGCGATCAGCGCGGGCGGCAGCCCCTGGGGAAAGGCCAGCAGCCCGCGCCCGGCCAGCCACAGCGCCACCAGCCCCAGCAACGGCCAGCCCCTCAGGCTCGGCCGGCCGGTCCAGTTCTGCACCGCGGTAAGCAGGAAGCCCGCCACCACGGCGGCGGCGAAGCCGAACAGCATCTCGTGCTGGTGCCACCACAGCATGCCGCCCAGGGGGCGCAGCAGGATGTCGCCGTGCCAGAAGGCCAGCCAGACCAGCAGCGCGGCCATGCCGAACAATGCGGCCAGCAGGAAGAAGGGGCGGAAAGCCAGGCGCGCCAGGGGCAGCCGGGCCGGGGAGAGCGAGATGGCGGTCATGGCGGAATACCCGACGTCGAGACTGGGATATCGCCATTGTGCGCCAGTCGGCGACGACGGACCATGACAGGCATCAAGAATGCTACTTTATGCCGCAGGCGGCCGCCTCAGGCGTCATCGCCATGCTCGACCGGGGCGTCGCGGTCGTAATGGAACTTCATGTAGGCGATGCCCGGCGCCATCACCAGCCGCCAGGCCAGCTCCACCTCCTCGCTGCACTCCGGGTCGTAGTCCCGCAGGGTGGCGATCAGGGCTTCCAGCCAGAGGTCGTAGAGCCCCGGGCGGATGTCCAGGTGGCGACGGCCATGGCGAATCGCCACGCCCTCCAGGTAGTAGTCGACGTGGCCGGCGGCATAGAAGGTCAGCAGGTGGTAGAAGGCCTTCTTGAGCATGGCCTGCTGGTGCGCCATGTCGGTGTGGCGGAACTTCTCCGCCACCTCCGGCGAGGCCGCCAGGAAGCGCGCGTAGAAGGCCTCGAAGAAGCCCGCTCCGCGGATCTCGCGCGCCAGGGCGCGCGCATAGCTGGCATCGAAGACCGCCGTGATGTCCACGCCTGTCCCTCCCCCGACGCGTCCGGGATCGCGCGGTCCCGTGTCCGCCCTCTCCTTCAGGGTAGGCGCGCTCCCCGCCCCGGGCGGCGCGAACCGGCCGCGCCTTGATCGACATCAAGCCCGGCGCGACGACCTCAGTGGCTGGTGCCCTCCTCGTAGCGGGTCTTGTTCCAGACGTTGTACTTGCCCGAGGGCTTGTCCATGGGCAGCCGGCGGCGCTCCTCGAGGGTCTCGGCGTCGTAGACCACCACCGCCCCCTCCCGATCCCAGATGCTCAGCAGGGCGTGTTCGCCGTCGCGATCGAACTCCACATGGGCGGCGGTCTTGCCCGGCGCCGGGGTCAGCGTCTCGACGATCTCCAGGCTCGCCTTGTCGATGACGTGGACCCGGTCGCGATGGGGACCGAAGAAGACGTCCACCCAGGCGTAGGGCGAGTCGGCATGGCTGCGCATGAAGAAGCCCGGGCCGTCGGTCTCCAGGGTCTCGAGCAGCGACCAGTCGCTCATGTCGATGATCGACACCGCCGCCCGGGACAGGTGGGGCATCGCCATCACCCGCCGCCCCCGATACTCCCAGGTGATGCCCGCGCCCAGGTGCGGCATGCCCTCCAGCGGCAGGTCGGCGACCCGCTCGCCGCTGTCCAGGTCGATCACCATGCCGCCCTCGCCGCCCCGGGCGGCGCCGATCACGTGGCGATAGCCGGGATCGAAGAAGAAATCGTCCAGGTAGTCGGGAACCGGAATGCGCCGCACCTCGAAGCTCGGGGTGTCATGCCCGTGCCGAGGCGCGAGCGGCGTGGCCATATGCCCGGTGGCCACCACCGGTTCCGAGGGTTGCGGCCAGGGGATCTCCCAGACCTCCCGGAGGTCCTTGAGGGCGGCGATGAAGCTGCCCCGGGGCGGGGCGGCGTAGACGGCGCTGACCCGGGAGCTCTCGCCGGCCGCGTCGGCCACCGGATAGACCCGCATCGGGTCTAGGTCGTGGGCATCGAACAGCACCAGGCTGTGCGGCAGGTAGTTGGCCGCCATCACGTAGCGGCCGTCGGCGGAGACGGCGATGTTGCGCATGTTGAGGCCGGCGCGCACCTCGGCCACCACCTCCAGGTTGTAGAGGTCGAACTTGGTGATCCAGCCGTCCCGGGAGCCGAAGAAGACGTAGCGGCCGTCCGGGGTGTACTTGGGCCCGCCGTGCAGGGCATAGCGGGTCGGGAAGCGGTGGATGCGCTCGAAGTCGTCGCCGTCCAGCACGCTGGCGTGATGGTCGCCGCTCTCCACCACCACGAAGAGGTTCAGCGGATCGGCGTCGAACACCGGGACGTCGGGCAGGCTGCCGAAGGGGTGCGGCACCCGCTGGCTGGCGACGATGTCGGCCATCTCCCAGGTCGGCGGCTCGGCCGGGGGGCGGCGCACCCAGTCGGCCAGGGCGTCGATCGCCTCGTCGCCCAGGGCATCGCCGAAGGCCGGCATCTGGGTGGCGGCGCGGCCGTCGCGGATCACCGCCCGGGTGGCCTCCGGCGACAGCCGCGACAGGTTGCCCGGCAGCAGCGCCGGGCCCATGCCGCCGAGCCGGGCCTGCCCGTGGCAGGCGGCACAGTGCTCGGCGTAGAGGTCCGCCGGACCCGCTGCCGCATCGGCGGCGACGGGCCCGGCCAGCAGCAGGGTCAGCAGCAGCAGGCAGACACGAGGCATCACAGCGCGATTCGCTCCCTGTCGGCGTCATGATCCGGCGCGCCGGCCAGGGGCATGGCGGCCGCCTCGGCGGGCGCCAGGGCATCGGCCAGGCGCACCACCTCGCCCACCACGATCAGCGTCGGCGGGTCGAGCCGCTCGCGGTCGATGGCCGCCACCAGGTCGTCCAGGGTGGTGACCACCCGGCGCTGGTCCGGGGTGGTGCCGCGCTGCACCAGGGCCACCGGGTGATCGCCCGGCAGGCCATGGCGCTTGAGCTGGCGCTGGATCAGGCCGGCATTGGCCAGGCCCATGTAGAACACCGTGGTGTGGCGGGGCACGGCCAGGGCCCGCCAGTCCAGGGCCAGCTCGCCGTCACCCTTGCCGTGGCCGGTGACGAAGGTGACGCTCTGGGCGTGGTCACGATGGGTCAGCGGGAAGCCGGCGTAGGCCGCGCAGCCCTGGGCCGAGGTGATGCCGGGCACGGCCCGGAAGGCGATGCCGTGGGCGATCAGGACCTCGGCCTCCTCGCCGCCGCGGCCGAAGATGTAGGGGTCGCCGCCCTTGAGGCGCACCACCCGCCGGCCCTCGCCGGCCAGGCGCACCAGCAGGGCATTGGTCTGCGCCTGGGTCAGGGCGTGACAGCGCGCCGCCTTGCCCACGTAGTGGCGCTTCGCCCGGCACGGGGCCAGGGCCAGCACCTCGGCGGAGACCAGCCGGTCGAAGACCAGGCAGTCGGCCTGCTGCAGCAAGGCCAGCGCCCTGAGGGTCAGCAGCCCCGGATCGCCGGGCCCGGCCCCGACGATGGCCACCTCGCCCGGGGCCAGGGGCGCCTCGGCGAGCTCACAGGAGATTCGATGGGTCATCACGGCGTTCCTCAGGTCAGCTCGACGGCCTGGATGGCCTGGTAGGGGGCGGCGATGCGCCGCGACGACGAGGGCTCGACGCCGATCTCGGCGTTGGTCAGGTAGCAGCCGGGATCCTCCTCCCAGGGATCGCCGGTGACCTGCCAGGCCCGCACCCGGGTGTTGCCGTTGCAGATGGCCAGGAAGCGGCAGCCCGCGCAGCGCCCCTTCAGCGGGCGCGGACGCCGGCGGAAGCCCTCCATCAGCGGATCCCGGGGATCGCGCCAGATCTCGGAGAAGGGCCGCTCGCGGACGTTGCCCAGCCGGTGATCCCACCAGAAGGTGTCCGGATGCACGTTGCCGAGGTTGTCGATGTTGGCGACATGCTGGCCGGAGGCGTTGCCGCCCCAGTGCTCCAGCCGCCGCCGCAGCGCCGGGACCTGCTCGGGGAAGTGATGGGCGGCCCACTGCAGCAGGAAGGGGCCGTCGGCGTCGTTGTTGCCGGTGACGTACTCGCGGTCGATGCCCCGCTCCAGCTCGCCCCGGCAGTGGTCGAACAGCCGGGTCATGGCGTCGCGGGTCATGCGGTGCCAGGCGTCGCGGCGGCTGTGGCGGCGACCGCGCCCGCCGTAGTTGAGGTGCGAGAGGTAGAACTTGTCCACCTCGTGCTCGGCGAGCAGCGCCAGGATATCGTCGAGCTGGGCGTGGTTCTCCCGGGTCAGGGTGAAGCGCAGCCCGACCTTGATGCCGTGGGCCTTGCACAGCTCGACGGCGCGCATCGAGTCGCGGAAGGCGCCGCGGCGCTGCCGGATGGCGTCGTGGGTCTGCTCCAGGCCGTCGATGCTGATGCCCACATAGTCGTAGCCGCAGTCGGCGATCGCCGCGATGTTGGTCTCGTCGATCAGGGTGCCGTTGGTGGAGAGGCCGGTGTAGAGGCCCAGCGCCTTGGCCCGTCGCGACAGCTCGAAGATGTCCGGGCGCATCAGCGGCTCGCCGCCGGAGAGGATCAGCGCCGGCACCCGGAAGCGCTGCAGGTCGTCCAGCACCCGGTGGGCCTCGTCGGTGCTCAGCTCGCCGGCGAAGTCGATGTCCGCCGAAGTGGTATAGCAGTGCTTGCAGGTCAGGTTGCAGCGGCGGATCAGGTTCCAGATCACCACCGGCCCCGGCGGCGTGCGGGGCGGCGGCACCGGGGCCGGCTCGAGCAGCGTCCTGATGTAGCGGGTGACTCTGAACATGGCGGTCTCTCCTCGGCGGGCGCGTCAGGCGCGCCTCTCGGTGTCCTGGCGCTCGCGGCCCTCGGCCAGCCGCAGGCCGGTCTTCTTGAGGATCCGCGAGCTGTAGAGGATGCGATGATCGCGACAGGCCGCGCCCAGGCGCTCGCGCAGCCGCTCGGCCTGGGCCTCGACCTCGGCCCGGCTGTGCCCGTGAAGCATGGCGAACAGGTTGTAGGGCCAGCGGGGCGGGTGGCGCGGCCGCCGGTAACAGTGGCTGACGCCCTCCAGGGCGGCGATCTCGCGGCCCAGGCGATCGATCTCGGCGTCGTCCACGTCCCACACCGTCATGCCGTTGGCCACATAGCCCAGGCGATAGTGGTTGGGCACCGCGGCGACGCGGCGGATCACGCCGCGGGCCTGCATGGCCTGCAGGCGGCGGCATACCTCCTCGCCGCTCATCCCGGTGGCGCGCCCCACCGCGTCCCAGGGATCGGGCACCAGCGGCAAGCCGGCCTGGGTGGCCACCACGATGGCCCGATCCCGGGCGTCGAGCCCTCCCGCGGCGTCAGGCACGCAGGTAGCGACGGACATGGCATTCCTCCTCCGTGAGCAGGTGGCGGGGGCGGCAGATCGCGGCAGGCCGGTCGCCGCCGACCCTGCGCTCAGACGGGCAGGTGCAGGCGGACATGGAACTCCTCCTCCTTGGGCAGGTTGAACACCTGCAGGCCGGTCGCTTCCTCGATCTCGGCCAGCGCCGCCTCGAGGCGGGCCGGGGTCTCGGTGGCCAGCACGAACCACATGTTGAGCTCGTGCTCGCGCCGGTAGTTGTGCGCCACCTCGGGGAAGGCGTTGACCGTCTCGACGACCCGCTCGAAGTCCGCCTCCGGCACCGCCAGGGCGGCCAGCGTCAGGCCGCCGCCCAGGCGCTCGGCGTGGTACATGGGGCCGAAGCGGGTGAGCACGCCGTCCTCGCTCAGGCGTTCGAGGCGGTAGATCAGCTCGCCCTCGCCGAGGCCCAGCTCCTCGGCCACCGCGGCATAGGGCCGCGGCACCAGCGGCAGGCCCGCCTGCAGGCGGTTGATCAGCCGGCGGTCGACGGCGTCCAGCGCGGACGGGGTCATGACGCCGCCTCCGGGGCGTAGCGCCCGCCGCACTGGCGATAGGCCCGCTCGCTGAACAGCACCCGGTGATCGAGATCCGCGAGGCCGAGGCGGGCCACGATCTCGTCGAGCTGGGCCAGCACCCGCTCGCGGCGGGTGCCGTGGATCATGCAGAACAGGTTGTAGGGCCAGTCCGGCGGCCGCCGCGGGCGCCGGTAGCAGAGCGTCACCGCGATCTCCCGGGCCAGGCGTCGGCCCACCTCGGCGACCCGCGCGTCCGGCACGTCCCAGACCACCATGGCATTGGCGCGAATGCCCAGCCGGCGGTGACGCACCACCAGGCCGAGGCGCTTGATCAGCCCCTCGGCCTGCCAGCGCCGCACGCAGGCCATGGCCTCGTCCTCGCTCAGGCCGCAGCGCTCGCCCAGGGCCTGCCAGGGGCGCGGCGACAGCGGCAGTCCCTCCTCGAGCAGGGCGCGCAGGCGCCGTCGGGCCTCGGCATCGCCGGGCAGCGGGTCGGGAGACAGGGCGGCATGGGTCATGAGGCCTCCAGCTCGAACCAGGGAATCGGGAACGCCAGGTCGATGTGATAGCCCTCCTGCATGGGCAGGCGCAGCAGCGGGCGGCCCAGCTCCGCCTCCAGGGCGTCCAGGCGCGCCGCCAGGCAGCCCTCGTCGGGGGCGGTCATGACGAACCACAGGTTGTAGTGGTGATCGCGGGCGTAGTTGTGGTTGACCCCGGGGGCGCGATTGACGCGCTCGGCCCAGGCGTCGCGCTCGGCCGGTGGCACGGCCACCGCCGCCAGCAGGCTGGCGCCGGCCCGGGCATGATCGAAGACCGGGCCCACCCGGCCGATCACGCCCAGCGCCTGGAGGCGCTCGAGCCGGGCGATCACCTCCGCCTCGTCGAGCCCCAGGCGTTCGGCCACGCGGGCATAGGGACGGGCGCACAGCGGCAGGCTGCGCTGGTAGCCGTCGAGCAGTCGACGGTCCAGGGCATCGAGGTCATGGTCGGTATCCGGCCGGGACATGGCGCACCTCCGTGAATTCGGGGCGGGCCGCCGCGCGGCCCGCCGGTGACGCCTCAGTAGACGTCGTGCTGGGTGTTGTAGACGTTGAACTTGCCGGTGGGCGTGACCAGGCGCTCGTCCTTGATCACCGCCTCCAGCTCGCGGGTCTCGTCGTCCACCACCACCAGGGCGGAGGTCTCGTCCATGGTGTTCCACACCGAGAACCACACCTCGTCGCCGGCGTGGTTGTACTCCGGCTGCACCACGCGCTTGGGCCCTTCGCCCAGGTCCGCCCACTCGGCGATCGGCAGCACCTCGAAGCCGGCCTCCGGGTCGTTGATGTCGTACACCGCCACGCTCTGGCTGATGTCCTCGCCCGGGTTGAGCGGCGTGTCGACGTAGAGGTTGTCGGACTCGGGGTGGGTCTTGATGAACAGCGAGCCGCCGCCCTGGCCCTCCAGGGTGCGCACCACCTGCCAGGCGTGGTCGGGGTGGCCCTCCGGGTCGGTGCCGATCAGCTGGATGGTGTTGTCGCCCAGGTGGCTGGTGGCCCAGACCGGCCCGAACTCGGGGTCGACGAAGTTGGCGCCGCGGCCCGGGTGCGGGATCTTGCCCACATCGACGATGGCCTCGAGCTCGCGCTCCTGGGCGTCGATGACCACGATCTGGTTGGACTCGTTGGCGGCGGTCATGAAGTAGCGCCCGGTGCTGTCCCAGCCGCCGTCATGCAGGAAGCGCGAGGTGTCGATCTCCACCGTGGACAGGGCGTCCAGGTCCTCGTAGTTGACCAGCTGGACCTTGCCGGTCTCCTTGACGTTGACGATGAACTCGGGGTGCTGGTGGGAGGCCACGATGGCCGCGACCCGGGGCTCGGGATGGTATTCCTGGGTATCCACGGTCATGCCCCGGGTGCTGACGATCCGCCGGGGCTCCAGGGTCTCGCCGTCCATGATCACGTACTGCGGCGGCCAGTAGGTGCCGGCGATGGCGAAGCGGTCCTCGTAGCCCTCGAACTTGGAGGTCTCCACCGAGCGGGCCTCGAGGCCGACCTTGATCGAGGCGACGATGCTCGGCTCCTCCATCCACAGGTCGATCATGTCCACCTTGGCGTCGCGGCCGATCACGAACAGGTAGCGCCCGGAGGCCGACATCCGCGAGATGTGCACCGCATAGCCGGTCTCCAGGATCCGCACGATCTCCTTGGACTCGCCGTCGATCAGGGCGATCTGGCCGGCGTCGCGCAGCGTCACCGAGAACAGGTTGGCCAGGTCCAGGTCGTTCATCTGCTCGGTGGGACGCTCCTCCGGCGGCACGACCAGCTCCCAGGTCTCCTCCATCTCGGGCAGGCCGAACTCGGGGGGCACCGGCGGCTCGTGCATGATGTAGCGCGCCATCAGGTCGACCTCTTCCTCGGAGAGCTCGCCCGAGGTGCCCCAGTTGGGCATGCCGGCCGCGGACCCGTAGGTGATGAAGGCCTTGAGGTACTCGAAGCCGCGCTCCTGGGTGATGTCGGTGGTCAAGGGCTTGCCGGTGGCGCCGTTGCGCAGCACCCCGTGACAGCCGGCGCAGCGCTGGAAGTAGATCTCCTTGGCGCGCTCGAACTCGGCCTCGGTGAGGTCCGGCGCGCCGGGGGTGGTCACGACCCGGGCCGACTCCGCCGCCACGGCCGACTCGGTGCCCTGGTAGGCGGCCTGCGACTCGTCACTCTCTTCCTCGAATGCCTGGGCCACGCCGAGCCCGAGGGCGGCCGAGGTCACGGCCACGGCGAGCGGCCTGAGAAATCCGTGTTGCGTCTTCATCGTTCACCTCTGTGATGATCCTCGAATGCACGTTCGCCAGGCCTGAAATTCGTTGTTGTCGTGACGGAGCGTCCGCCGACGCCGAGCGGACGGCGGGTCTCCTGGTCGCCAAGCGTGGCGTAATAAGGCGTATTTTTCATGCCCCTTCATCGCCATCAGCGAGGATTTCCCCGGCGCGTTGACCTGCATCAACCCCAGGCGGCTCGCGGCGTCGCGTCCCGGGACAGGCTGCCGCACCCGTCACCCGTCCACGGCGTCGTTTGACGCGCGTCAAGGCAGGACGCACCGCCAACCCCGACACTGGCGGTATCCGACACCGCTGCACCGCGAGGTCCCATGTCCCGACGCCTGCTGATCGCGCTGCTGGTCGCCGTCCCCATGACGGCGGCCCTGGCCGCGCCGCCCGACGCCGCCCGCCGGGCGGAGCTCGAGACCCTGCTCTACCAGGACTGCGGCTCCTGCCATGGCATGACCCTGCGCGGCGGCCTGGGGCCGGCGCTGCCGCGCTCGCGCATGCAGGCCTACGACCGTGACGCCCTGGCGGCGCTGATCCTCCAGGGCATTCCCGGCACCGCCATGCCGGGCTGGGCCCCGCTGCTCAGCGAGGACGACGCCCGCTGGCTCGCCGACCACCTGCAACACGACACGCCCCTGGACCGCTGAGGACCCGACATGATGTCCCATCCCCTGCGCATGCCCCTGCGAGCCGCCGCCCTGGCCGCCCTGGTTTCCCTGGCCGGCTGCCAGGCGTCGCCGCCCGACGCCCTGCGCGGCACCGGTGATCTAGGCGTGGTGGTGGAGCGCGCCACCGGTAGCCTGGCGCTGGTCGACACCGGCGACCGGGCGATCCTCGAGCGCATCGAGGGGCTCGGCGACCTCTCCCACGCCTCGGTGAAGTTCAGCCGCGACGCCCGCTACGCCTTCGTCTTCGGCCGCGACGGCGGCCTGACCAAGGTCGACCTGCTGCGCGGCGAGATCGCGGCCCGGGTGATGCAGTCCGGCAACAGCATCGGCGGGGCCGTCTCCCAGGACGGCAGCCTGGTGGCGGTGGCCAACTACGAGCCGGGCGGGGTCCGGGTCTTCGACAGCGAGACCCTGGCCCCGGTGGCCGACATCCCGGCGACCTGGGAGGACGCCCGGGGGCGGCGGCAGCGCGCCAAGGTGGTGGGGCTGGTCGACGCCCCCGGCAATCGCTTCGTCTACAGCCTCTTCGAGGCCGGCGAGATTCACCTGCTGGACATGAGCGGCGCCACCCCGGCGGTGACGCGCTTCCCCGACATCGGCGCCCAGCCCTACGACGCCCTCATCGACCCCACCGGACGCTACTACCTGGCCGGGCTGTTCGGCGAGGACGGCCTGGCCCTGCTGGACCTGTGGCATCCGGAGGCCGGCGTGCGCCGCATCCTGCCGGACTACGGCCGCGGCGAGCGGCGCCTACCGGTGTACAAGATGCCGCACCTGGAGGGCTGGACCCTGGCCGGCGGCCGGGCCTGGCTGCCGGCGGTGGGGCGCCACGAGGTGCTGGTGGCCGACGCCGACGACTGGTCGCTGGTCGACCGGGTCCCGGTGCACGGCCAGCCGATCTTCGTCATGAGCCGCCCGGACGAGCGCCAGCTGTGGGTCAACTTCGCCCACCCGGACAACGACGTGGTCCAGGTGATCGACACCGAGACCCGGGAGGTCGTCCGCACCCTGTCCCCGGGCGAGGCGGTGCTGCACATGGAGTTCACGCCCCGCGGCGAGCACGTCTGGGTCTCGGCCCGGGACAGCGACCGGATCACCGTCTACGACACCCACACCTTCGAGGCGCTGGCCGAGCTGGACAGCGAGTCGCCGAGCGGCATCTTCTTCACCGACCGGGCGCATCGCATCGGCCTCTGAAGGCGCTGCGACAATTTGCATCAGGGGCGGGGCTTCAGGAGGCACCATATAAGATGCAAAATAGATGCAAAATAGATGCACCTTAAAAAGACCGGAGCCCCCGACATGCTGACACCCGACCAGGAACGCCTCATCGATGCCACCGCGCCGGTGGTGGCCGAGCACCTCGACGCCATCACCCGGCGCTTCTACCCGCTGATGTTCGACCGCTACCCCGAGGTCCGGTCGCTGTTCAACCAGGCGCACCAGGCCGACGGTGGCCAGCCGCGGGTGCTCGCCGGCGCGGTGCTGGCCTACGTGCAGCTGCGCCGCGACGACCCCCGCCGGGTCCGGGAGAGGCTGGCCACGGTGGTCAGCAAGCACGTCTCGCTGGATATTCGGCCCGAGCAGTACCCCATCGTCGGCGAGTGCCTGATGGCCGCCATCGGCGAGGTGCTGGGCGAGGCGGTGACGCCGGAGATCGCCGGCGCCTGGGGCGCGCTCTACGAGGAGCTGGCCGGGCTGCTGATCGAACTCGAGGAAGCCCGCTACCGGGACTTCGAGGCGCGCGCCGGCGGCTGGCGCGGGCCCCGCGAGTTCCGCATCGCCGCCGTGCGCCAGGAGAGCGCGGTGATCCGCTCCTTCGTGCTGGTGCCGACGGACGGCGGGCCGGTGGCCGATCACGCCCCGGGGCAGTACATCGGCGTGCGCCTGGACATCGACGGCGAGACGCTGCATCGCCACTACAGCCTGTCGGCCCTGCCCAACGGCGAGAGCTACCGGATCTCGGTCAAGCGCGAGCCCGAGGGGCAGGCCAGCCGCCACCTGCACGACGCCATGGCGGTGGGCGACACCCTGGCGCTGCTGCCGCCGGCCGGCGACCTGACCCTGGCGGACGGCGACGAGCCGCTGCTGCTGGCCAGCGGCGGCGTCGGCCAGACGCCGATGCTGCCGATCGCCCGCCAGGCCCTGGCCCAGGGCCGGCGCGTGGTCTACCTGCACGCCGCCCTGGACGCCGAGCATCACGCCTTCAGCGAGGAGGTGACGACCCTGGCCGCCGAGCATCCCGAGCGGCTGACCAGCGTGACGGTCCACGAGACCGGTGACGCCGCCGATCATGTCGGCCGGGTGGATCGCGACCTGCTGGCGCGCCACCTGCCCGAGGGCGCACGCTGCTACTTCGTCGGGCCCCAGGGCTTCATGACCGCGGTGAACCGGGCCCTGGCCGAGCTGGGCGTCCCCGACGAGCGCCGCCACTACGAGCACTTCGGCCCGTCGCGCCCGCTCGACGCCGCCTGAGCCACCGCGCCCGGCCCTCCGGGGCCGGGCGCTCGCGCCTCACCGGAAGCTCACCACCTCGCCCTGGCGATCGAAGGCCAGGAAGCGATCGATCTCGCCGCGCTTCACCGACTCCACCATTCGCTGCAGCGGCGCCTCCACCTCGGCGCGCCCGTCCGGGTCCGACAGGGCCGCGACGAAGGCGATGTCCCAGTCCATGCCCGTCTCCCGGGCCTCCGCCGCCAGTGCCGCCATGTCCTCGAGCTCGTCGGGGCGCTTGTCGACGCACAGCACCGGCGTCAGCACGCCGCCCTCGCCGGCCGCGAAATCCGCCCGCTGCGCCTCGCTGGGGTGGTCGGGCAGCTCGGCGCGGGTCATCACGAACAGCAGCCGCTGGGGCTCGGGCTGGCGATGGGCCTCGCCGAGCAGATCGGTGAAGCGATGGATGGACATGCGGCCTCCTCGGGCGTGATGGCTCTCGATGCCCGCAGGGTAGCCGCCGCGCCGGCCGTCGGGAAAGCCCGCCGCCCTTGAGTCGGGGCCGCCATGACCCGCGTCAAGGGCCGATCCCGCATAGGCGACTAGCATGGTCGGGTATTCATCGCCAGGAGACCGCCATGGAGCTCGTCTGCCCCGCCGGCAACCTGCCCTCGCTCAAGCGTGCCGTCGACGAGGGCGCCGATGCCGTCTATTTCGGCTTCCAGAACGCCACCAACGCCCGCCAGTTCGCCGGCCTCAACTTCTCCGACAAGCGCGCCCGGGACGGCATCGCCTATGCCCGGGCGCGCGGCCGACGGGTGTTCTGCGCCATCAACACCTACCCCCAGCCGGACGCCTGGCCCCAGTGGACCCGTGCCGTGGACCAGGCCGCCGAGCTGGGCGTCGATGCCCTGATCCTGGCCGACATGGGCCTGCTGGAGTACGCCGCCCGCCGCCACCCCGACCTGCCTCGCCACCTCTCGGTGCAGGGCTCGGCCACCAGCCACCAGGCCCTGCGCTTCTACCACGAGCACTTCGGCATCCGCCGCGCGGTGCTGCCGCGGGTGCTGTCGATCACCCAGGTCCGCGACCTGGCGAAGCACAGCCCGGTGGAGCTGGAGGTCTTCGCCTTCGGGAGCCTGTGCATCATGGCCGAGGGCCGCTGCTACCTGTCGTCCTACCTCACCGGCGAGTCCCCCAACACCCGGGGGGTGTGCTCCCCGGCCGGGCACGTGCGCTGGGAAGAGACCTCGCAGGGCCTGGAGTCGCGCCTCGGCGGGGTGCTGATCGACCGCTACGCCGAGGGCGAGCGGGCCGGCTACCCGACCCTGTGCAAGGGGCGCTTCGCGGTGGACGGCGAGACCTATCACGCCATCGAGGAACCCACCAGCCTCAACACCCTGGAGCTGCTGCCGGAGCTCGCCGAGCTGGGCATCAGCGCGGTGAAGATCGAGGGCCGCCAGCGCAGCCCGGCCTATGTCTCGAAGGTGGCCGGCATCTGGCGCCGGGCCCTGGATCGCCTCGGCCGGGACCCGGCGCGCTTCCATGCCGACCCCGCCTGGCTGGCCGGCCTCGGCGAGCTCTCCGAGGGCACCACCACCACCCTGGGCGCCTACGAGCGCCGCTGGAAATAGGAGACCTTCCATGGGCGAGACACCACTGGAACTGAGCCTGGGCCCGGTGCTCTTCTACTGGACCCGCGAACGCTACCAGGCCTTCTACCGCGACGCCGCCGACTGGCCGGTGGAGCGGGTCATCCTGGGCGAGAGCGTCTGCTCGCGGCGCCGCGACATGAAGCTCGACGACTGGCTGGGCATCGGCCGCGAGCTGAGCCAGGCCGGCAAGCGGGTCGCGCTGGCCAGCCAGACGCTGATCGAGTCCGAGGCCGACCTGCGCGACCTGCGCCGGCTGTGCGACAACGGTGAGTTCATCGTCGAGGCCAACGACCAGAGCGCCCTGCAGGGCCTGATCGAGCGCGGCCTGCCCTTCATCGGCGGCGCGGCCCTCAACCTCTACAACCGTCAGGCGATCGGGCTGCTGACCCGTGCCGGCATGCAGGCCTGGCAGGCCCCGGTGGAGATGTCCCGGGAGGCGCTCGCGGCCCTGCTCGAGGACGGCCGCGCCCACGGGCTCGACACCCCCTGCGAGGTGTTCGCCCATGGCCACCTGCCGCTGGCCTGGTCGTCGCGCTGCTTCACTGCCCGGCGCCACCGGCGCCCCAAGGACCGCTGCGGCTTCGTCTGCCAGGAGCACCCCGAAGGCCTGGCCCTGCATTCCCAGGAAGGGCAGGGCGTGTTCACGCTCAACGGCATCCAGACCCTCTCCGGGGCCTGCCAGGACCTGCGCCACGAGCTGCCGGCGATGCGCGACATGGGCGTGGCGGCGGCCCGCCTGAGCCCCCGGGCCGAGGGCATGGCGGAGGTCGTGGCCGCCTTCGACGCCGCCCGACGCGGCGAGCTGCCGCCCCCGGATCCGCTGCGCCTGGTCGATGCCAGCCTCTGCGACGGCTACTGGCACGGCCGGGCCGGCATGGCCCGACACGCCGAGGAGATGACGCCATGCTGATGCCCGCCCGCCCCCTGGAGGACGCCCTCGAGCGCCACCTCCGGCTGCCCCTGGCCGGGCTCACCACCCGGGACGCCGAGGCCTTCCCCGGACGCCGCGCCGCGGTGATCTACCTGCAGGGCTGCCCGCTGCAGTGCGGCTACTGCGAGAACGGCAGCATGATGGCGGCGCGCCGGGGCGATCCCGGGGAGTGGGACGCCGTCCAGGACTATCTGGAGAGCCGCCTCGACAGCCTGGAGGCGGTGGTCTTCAGCGGCGGCGAGCCGACCCTGCACGCCGACCTGAGCGGCGCCGTCGACCGGGCCCGGGAGCTGGGCCTGGCGGTGGGCCTGCACACGGCGGGGCCCTACCCGGAGCGGCTGATCGAGCTGCTGCCTCGCCTGGACTGGGTGGCCCTGGACGTCAAGGGCCGGGGCCCCGACTTCGACCGCATCGGCGGCCGGCCGGGCATCTGGCGCCGCCATGCCGGCAGCCTGGAGGCCCTGCTGGCCGGCGATGCGGCCTTCGAGTGCCGCACCACGGTGCACTGGCGCGACTTCACCCTGGACGACGTGGAGCGCCTGGCCCTGACCCTGGCCGACTGCGGCGTGCGCCGCTACGCGCTGCAGATGGCCCGTACCGAACGCTGCCAGGATCCCGACTACTGCCGGCCGGTCGCCGGCGCCCCCTCGGCCGAGGCCCTGGAGGCCCTGGCCCGGCGCCTGCGCCCGCACTTCGACCGCCTCGACCTGCGCCACTGAGCGCCGCCGCCCCCTGCCCGCCGCCCCGCCCCGCGGGGCGGCGAGGCGACGATGCCCTCGCGACTGATCTGGATCATTTCCCCCCGGGCGCATCACGCCTAGCCTATGCACAACATGTTGCGCCCCAAACCGAGGGAATTGGCATATATGGAAAACAACGCGACGCACCGGGCAGACGCCTCGGGCCGCCACGGAGTCCCGGTGGCCGCCACCATCGACGAATACCTGCAGCGCGCCGACTGGCGGGTGCACGCCAACGCCAACCAGGGCTATTCCCTGGGCGGGCTGATCCTCAACGCCGCCGGCAAGCTGATCGCCAACTACTGGCTCGACGAGGTCTATCCCGAGGCGGTGGGCCGGGCGCACCGCGAGGGCGACCTGCACATCCATGACCTGGACATGCTGTGCGGCTACTGCGCCGGCTGGTCGCTGCGCACCCTGCTCGACGAGGGCTTCAACGGCGTGCCCGACCGGGCCGAGAGCCACCCGCCGCGCCACCTCTCCAGCGCCCTGGGGCAGATGGTCAACTTCCTCGGCACCCTGCAGAACGAGTGGGCCGGGGCCCAGGCCTTCAGCTCCTTCGATACCTACCTGGCGCCCTTCGTGCGCAAGGACCGCCTGGACTATCCGGCGGTCCGCCAGGCCGTCCAGGAATTCATCTACAACCTCAACGTGCCCTCCCGCTGGGGCAGCCAGACCCCCTTCACCAACCTGACCTTCGACTGGTCCTGCCCGGCGGACCTGCGCGACCAGGTGCCGGTCATCGGCGGCGAGGCGCAGCCCTTCACCTACGGCGAGCTGCAGGCCGAGATGGACATGCTCAACCGCGCCTATCTGGAGGTGATGGAGGCCGGCGATCGCCAGGGGCGGGTCTTCACCTTCCCGATCCCCACCTACAACATCACCCCCGACTTCGACTGGGACGGCGACAACGCCGAGCGGCTCTTCGCCCTGACCGCCAAGTACGGGCTGCCCTACTTCCAGAACTTCCTCAACTCCGACCTGGAACCGCACATGGTGCGTTCCATGTGCTGTCGGCTGCAGCTCGACCTGAGCGAGCTGCTCAAGCGCGGCAACGGCCTGTTCGGCAGCGCCGAGCAGACCGGCTCGCTGGGGGTGGTGACGATCAACTGCGCGCGGCTCGGCCACCGCTTCGCCGGCGACCGCGCGGGCCTGTTCGAGGAGCTCGACCGCCTGCTGGCCCTGGGCCGCGACAGCCTGGAGATCAAGCGCGAACGCATCCAGCAGTGGATGGATGCCGGCCTCTACCCCTTTACCCGCCGCTACCTGGGCAGCCTGGACAACCACTTCTCCACCCTGGGCGTGAACGGGCTCAACGAGATGGTGCGCAACCTCAGCGAGGATGCCCACGACATCGCCGATCCCGAGGGCCGGGAGCTGGCCCTGGCGGTACTCGACCACGTGCGCCAGCGGATGCGCGACTTCCAGGAGGAGACCGGCCACCTCTACAACCTCGAGGCCACCCCGGCCGAGGGCACCACCCACCGCTTCGCCCGGGAGGACGCCCGGCGCTATCCGGGCATCCTCCAGGCGGGCCCGCCGGAGGCGCCCTACTACACCAACTCGAGCCAGCTGCCGGTGGGCCACACCGACGACCCCTTCGAGGCCCTGATCCACCAGGATCCGCTGCAGACCCGCTACACGGGGGGCACGGTGCTGCACCTCTACATGCGCGAGCGGCTCTCCAGCGCGACGGCTTGCAAGTCCCTGGTCCGCACCGCCCTGTCACGCTTCCGGCTGCCCTACCTGACCATTACCCCGACCTTCTCGATCTGCCCGGTCCACGGCTACCTGGCCGGGGAGCACGAATTCTGCCCCAGGTGCGATGACGCCCTGCTGGCACGTCAGGCCGCGCCGCACGCGGCCGCCCATTCCGCCGATGAAAGGAGTCCTGCATGAGCACCATCCAGAGCCAACGCGACGCCCTGCCCACCGACCGGCGCCAGCCCTGCGAGGTGTGGACCCGGGTGATGGGCTACCACCGCCCGGTCAGCCAGTTCAATCGCGGCAAGCGCAGCGAGCATCGCGAGCGCACCCACTTCACCGAAGGCGCCGCCTCCCGTTGATCCCGCCGACCGCCGGGGGCCATGCCCCCGGCCCGGAGCCCGCCATGCCCGCTTCTCCCGCGCCTCGCCTGCCGGTCGCCGGCCTCACCCGGCTGACCACCCTGGACTTCCCCGACCGCCTGGCCTGCGTGGTCTTCCTGCAGGGCTGCCCGCTGCGCTGCGGCTACTGCCACAACCCGCGGATGCTGGCCCCACGGCGGGGCGAGGGGCGGGAATGGGCGGAGGTGCGCGACTTCCTCGAGACGCGACGCGGCCTGCTGGAGGGGGTGGTGTTCAGCGGCGGCGAACCCGCCATGCATCGCGACCTGCCCGAGGCGGTGCGTCAGGCCCGCACGCTGGGCTTCGCCGTGGGGCTGCACACCGCCGGCGCCTACCCGGAACGGCTGCAGGCCCTGCTGCCTCAACTGGACTGGGTGGGGCTGGACGTCAAGGGCGAGGCGGCACGGGTCGACGCCATCATCGGTCGACCGGGCCTGGCCCCGCGCCTGGCCCGCAGCCTCGAGGTCCTGCTCGACGGCGGCGTCCCCTTCGAGTGCCGCACCACCCTGCACTGGCGGGACATCGACCTGGCCGGCGTGGAGCGCCTGGCGACCCGGCTGGCCGAGCGGGGCGTGCGCCGCTATGCCCTGCAGCTGGCCCGCCACGACCAGTGCCTGGACCCGGCCTACCAGGCGCCGGTGCCCGGCGCCCCTTCCCGGGAGGCCGTCGCGGCCCTCGTCGCCCGGCTGGCACCGCGCTTCGAGAGCCTGGAACTCAGGGGCTGAGCGCCGCTTGCCACCGGGGACAAGCCGAGGCACCGCCCTCATGGCGACGGCGGCGCGCGCTCCCGACCTGCGCCGCCGCCCCCTCGCCGCTCAGCCGCACTTGGACCAGCCGCAGCCCGCGTAGCAGGTCGGGCAGCCATCCATCATGATCAGGTCCCCGCGGCACTCGGGGCACTGCCCCACCACCGTCGGCCGGCCCTGCTGCGCCTCGGCCTCGCGCTCGGCCCGAGCCTGCTCCTCGGGGCTCGGCGGCTGCCAGGGGTGGCCGCTGGCCAGGCGCTGGGCATAGCGCTGGACCAGCTCCTCCACCGGCACCTGGTGGCCATCCTGGTCCAGGAAGCCCCGGCGGTAGAGGATCTGCTGGATCGACCAGGCGATGGCGGCGACCTCGGAATCATGGAACATCGGCTTGCCCCAGCGGTTCATGCCGCAACGCACCAGCCCCTTGTCCCAGGCCACCTTGCGCAGGTCGGCCACCGCCTGGGTGACATAGCCGCCCCGGGCGGCCAGCGACAGGCTGCGCATGGTGGCGGTGATCCACTGGTGCTCGCTGGACAGCTGGCCGGAGGGGAAGAAGAACTCCACCGGGCGTTCGATGACCACCCGCTTGCCGCCCAGCACGCCCTCCACCGGCATGAAGGACACCAGCAGGTAGACCTTCTTGCGGCCCTCGGCCCCGACATAGGAGATCTTCTCCGAGACGGCTTCCAGGGTGCCCTCGGGGCGCGAGGGAATGCGCACCGTCAGGGGGTTCTCGTCGGCCAGCGGCGGCTCTTCCACCGCCTTCTTGACGCTGTAGGACACGATCTTCGAGGTGATCTCGACGGTCATGGGCGGGCTCCTTGAAGACAGAACGTCGAAAGACTTGCGCTCGCGTGACGCCCCACGACCGCCGCGAGCGATGAGGCGGCAAGGCGCCGTCCTCCGCGGCAGCGGCGTGGGGGAGCCGTCGAGGCGCCTTCGGCGACAGGCGGCGACACCGCCGCGTCGAGCGCGGCCGGTCGTGGCTTACCACTTGCCATAGGTCCCCTCCTTGAGCGCCTCGAAGAGGTTGGCCGCGCTGTGCTCCTCGCCCTCGTAGATGACCGTCTCGTCACCGGCCAGCTCCACGCTCTCGCCGTTCTCCAGCTCGAAGACATAGGTGGTGTTCTTGAGGTCCTCCTCACGAACCAGCACGCCCTGGAAGGCCTCGGGATTGAAGCGGAAGGTGGTGCAGCCCTTGAGCCGGCTGTCGTAGGCGTCCAGGTAGAGGCCCTTGAAGTCCTCGAAGGCGAAGTCGGTGGGCACGTTCACCGTCTTGGAGATCGCCGAGTCCACCCAGGCCTGGGCCGCGGCCTGCACCGCCACGTGCTGGGCCGGCGTCACGGCATCGGCGGTCACGAAGTAGTCCGGCAGGTCGCTCTCCACCGCCTCCGGCGCCACCACGTGGCGATAGGCGGCCAGCTCGAAGGACACCACCTCGACCTGGTCCTTGGTCTTGCGGCCGGCACGGATGAGGTTGCGGTAGTAGCGGTGCGAGAAGGACGGCTCGATGCCGTTGGAGGCGTTGTTGCCCAGCGACAGCGAGATGGTGCCGGTGGGCGCGATGGAACTGTGGTGGGTGAAGCGGGCGCCGTGTTCGGCGAGCTCGGCGACCAGCGCCGGCGCCTCCTCGGCGATCTTCTGCATGTAGCGGCTGTAGCGGGCGTGCAGGATGCGTCCCGGCACCCGGTCGCCCACCTCGTAGCCATCCCGGGCCAGCTCCGGCCGCTCGCGCAGCATCCTCGGCGTCAGCTCGAACTCCTCGGCGAGGATCGGCGCCATGCCCTTCTCCCGGGACAGCTCGAGGGCCTGCTTCCAGCCCTCCACGGCCAGTACCCGGCTGACCTCCTCGGTGAAGGCCAGCGACTCCGGCGAGCCATAGGGCATCTTGAGCATGGTCAGCGCCGAGCCCAGCCCCAGAAAGCCCATGCCGTGGCGGCGCTTGGCCTCGATCTCGCGGCGCTGGCCCGACAGCGGCAGGCCGCTGATCTCCACCACGTTGTCGAGCATGCGGGTGAAGACCGCCACCACCTCACGGTAGCGCTCCCAGTCGAAGCGCGGCGCCTCGCCGAAGGGGTCGAGCACGAAGCGGGTCAGATTGATCGAGCCCAGCAGGCAGGCGCCCTCCGGCGGCAATGGCTGCTCCCCGCACGGGTTGGTGGCCCGGATCTGCTCGCAGAACCAGTTGTTGTTCATGCGGTTGACCTGGTCGATCAGGATGAAGCCCGGCTCGGCATAGTCGTAGGTGGAGCGCATGATGGTGTCCCAGAGCTCGCGGGCGCGGACCACCTCGACGATGCGGCAGGCCACCCGCCCCTGGTCATCGAGGGTGTAGCCGTCCTCGATCACCGGCCAGTCCCGGTAGATCAGCTCGTCCTCGCCGACGTCGTCCCGCTCGCCCGGGTGCAGCGGGAAGGCCAGGGGCCAGTCGGCGTCGGCGCGCACCGCCTCCATGAACTCGTCGGTGATCAGCAGGCTGAGGTTGAACTGGCGCAGGCGCCCGGCCTCCCGCTTGGCCTCGATGAAGGCTCGCACGTCCGGGTGGCCGACATCGAAGGTCGCCATCTGGGCGCCCCGCCGGCCGCCGGCCGAGGCCACCGTGAAGCACATCCTGTCGTAGATATCCATGAACGCCAGGGGGCCGTTGGTGCCGGCCCCGGCGCCGAACACGAAGGCGCCCTTGTGGCGCAGGGTGGAGAAGTCGTAGCCGATGCCGCAGCCCGCCTTGAGGGTCATCCCGGCGTCGACCACGGCCTCCAGGATATCGCGCATGGCATCGCGGATGCTCCGCGACACCGTGCAGTTGATCAGGCTGACCGCCGGCTTGACGGCTTCGGCGCCGGCGTTGGCGACGATGCGGCCGGCGGGGATGGCGCCGTTGTCCAGCGCCCAGCGGAACCTCGGCAGCCAGGCGTCGGGGTCGGCCTCGACCGCGGCCAGGGCGCGGGCCACGCGCTCGCGGGTCGCGGCCGGGTCGGCATCCACCGGCCGGCCGTGGCGGTCCTTGAGGCGATACTTGGTGTCCCAGATATCGAGCGAGGGCGCCTGCAGCGGGATGTCTTCGCCGGCAGCGGCATCCTGGGCGGGTGCAGTCATTCGCGGGTCTCCAGCGGGATTCGGGAAAGCATCAATGATCGCGGCGAGCCAGTCGCTCGAGGCGGCCCAGCCATTCACCGAGGCGGCCCGGCGCCAGCCCCTCCTCCAGGCCATCGAGCAGGTTCTTGACGGTCAGGCCCAGCTCGGTGTCGCCCTCCAGGGAAAGGCGCCGCTGGAAGAAGAGGGCATCGGGATCCTCGCCACGCGTCGCCAGGCACAGGAACTCGCGCCAACCGCCGCGAATGGCCGCCTCCCCGGGGCCCTCGACGAGCACCAGGCGACGCCCCTCCAGGCCGAGGGTCAGGCTCAGCGGCAGGTCGGCGATCTCGAGACACACCCGACGCCCCTCCAGGGCGTCGAATTCGCCCTCCGCCAGGGGCGCGGCGAAGCTGCGGTTGAGCCAGGCCTCCAGCGGCGGCCGCTTGACGGCCAGCGGCAGCGCGCCCAGCAGGCGCATCGGCCCGGGCGGGGCGGGCAGGGGCAAAGCGGGCAGGGGCATGGCGGGCTCTCCTCGGCAAGGGTGGGGCTCCATGCTAGGGCGATGGCGGATGCCGCGCCCTGACATGCATCAAGCCCGGGCGCATCCGCCCTCGCTACCATATATAGTGCACAAGCGAGAATTCGACACCCCATATGGATTCGAGCGCCCTGCCGCCGGCCCAGGGGGCCACCCAAAGACAGGGCGCCCGGCCGTCTGGCCGGGCGCCCCGGGTGCCGTCATCGGCCGGCGTCAGAAGCCGGCGCCCGGGCTGCCGCCCGCTCCCGAACCGGTGCCGCCGGCACCACCGGCGCCACCGCCGGAGCCCCCATCGCCGCCACCGCTTCCTGAACCACCACCGCTTCCGGAGCCGCCACCGGCGCCACCGCCAGCATCGCCACCGGCACCACCGCCCGCGCCACCACCGGCACCGCCGCCCGCGCCACCACCGGCACCGCCGCCGGCACCACCGCCCGCGCCACCACCGGCGCCACCACCGGCACCGCCGCCGGCGCCACCACCGCCATCGCCGCCATCGCCGCCATCGCCGCCATCGCCGCCATCATCGTCACCGGAATCACCGTCATCCTCGTCGGATGGCGGCTCGACGGGCGGCGCCAGCACGATCGCCTCCAGGAAGATCAGCCCGTCACAGCCTTCCGCCAGCAGGCCGCCGCCCCCGCCACAGCCGCCGCCACCACCGCCGCCCGCGGCGGGCGCCGGCAGGTCCTCCAGCAGCTCGGCCAGCTCCTCGTCACTCAGGCGCGCCCCGCCCGTCGACGCCGGCGTCGTCAGGCGGTCATTGGCGACCCGAGACATTTCATCCTCGGACAGGGGCTGTGCCGCCTCTCCCGTCGAGGCCGTCTGCGCCACGGCCCCCGAGGCCCACAGGCAACCGATCGCTACCGTCAAGGCAGCCAACTTGAACCCTTGCATATCGCCCCCTCCCTCGCCGGCGGCCCGAAGCCCGCGGCGACCACGTCACGCAAGACAACATTCTGTTACACGCACTTCCAGCATCGTAATCAAGCGAAGTCTTCACCATCGGAAGACCCGCTGATTATGCGCGTCGCCGAGTATGACGCTCCCCAGCCTCCTCGACAGCAGGAAACTGGGATGCAACGCCGGGCGACACCCGGCGGAGGGGATCAACGGAGAGCAGGAAAGGCATCAGACGGTGCGCGAATAGCGCCCAGCGGCGGGATCGAGGTAGGCATCGAAGGCCATGGCGACGTTGCGCATCATCAGCCGTCCGGCGGGCAGCACCCGGATGCCGTGCTCGTCGATGGCGATCAGGCCATCGTCGCGCATCTCCGCCAGGCGCTCGAGGGCCTCGGCGAAATGCCGCCGGAAGTCGATGGCATAGCGTCGCTCGATGTCGGCGAACTCGAGCCGCCCGTGACACATCAAGGCATTGATGACGTCGCGACGCAGCCGGTCCTCGTCGCTGAGGCGATAGCCGCGCATCACCGGCAGCCGACCGGCCTCGAGGCGCGCCTGGTACTCGGCGGTCTCCTTGACGTTCTGGCTGTAGCTGTCGCCGACCTTGCCGATGGCGGTGACGCCGAGCCCGATCATGTCGCAGTCGGCATGGGTGGAATAGCCCTGGAAATTGCGCTGCAGGGTGCCGTTCTCCTTGGCCCTGGACAGCTCGTCCTCGGGCAGCGCGAAGTGGTCCATGCCGATATAGACATAGCCGGCCTCGGTGAGCCGGCGGATGGTCAGCTCCAGCAACTCGAGCTTGCGCTCCGGAGGCGGCATGTCCTCGGGGCGAATCAGGCGCTGGGCCTTGAACAGCTCGGGCAGGTGCGCATAGCTGTAGGCGGCGATGCGATCCGGGCGCAGCGCGATGATCTTGTCCAGGGTCGCGCCGAAGCTCTCCACCGTCTGCAGCGGCAGGCCGTAGATGAGGTCGACGCTGATCGACTGGAAGCCCGCCTCCCGGGCGGCCTCCACCAGCTCGACCACCTGCGCCTCGCTCTGCACCCGGTTGACCGCCTCCTGGACCCGGCGGTCGAAGTCCTGGACGCCGAAGCTCAAGCGGTTGAAGCCCAGCGCGCGCAGCTCGTGGATCTGGGCCGGGGTCACGGTGCGCGGGTCCACCTCCAGGGAGAACTCGCGGTCCTCGGGCGGGGCGAAGTGAAAGGCCGCGTCCAGCGCCGCCATCAGCTCGCCGAGCTGGGCATTGCTCAGGTAGGTGGGCGTGCCGCCCCCCAGGTGCAGCTGGGTCAGCCGCCGGCTGCCGTCGAACAGCGCCGCCTGCAGGGCGATCTCGCGCTCGAGCCAGCCGAGATACTCCGCCGCCCGCTCGGTGTTGTGGGTGATGATCTTGTTGCAGGCGCAGTAGTAGCAGAGGCTGTGGCAGAAGGGGATATGCACATAGACCGACAGCGGCTTGGGGACCTCCAGCCGGTTGCTGTACTCGGCCGCGGCCCGGTAGTCGTCCTCGGCGAAGGCCGCCTGGAACTGCGGGGCCGTCGGATAGGAGGTATAGCGGGGCCCCGGGCGGTCGTACTTCTCGACCAGGGGGCGGATGAACGGCAGCGTGTCTTGCATGATCGAATCGAGCCTCTTGAACCGTCGGGCGACGACGCGCGTCGTCACCGCCTGTCCGGATTATGCCAGCCGCCGCCGGCGCCGTCGGTACCCTCGACGAGGTAGCTGATGCAGATCAATTCGAGGTAGCCCGCATAATATTCATCTATGATACATCTAACTGACCGCGCCGGCGGCCCGATGCCGCAGTCCCCGTCGACGCCCGCACGAAGATGGTAAAATCCCGCGCACCACGGCCCATTCCCCTTGCCCGCCGGCGCCCGGAGGCTTCATGCACCTGACCCGATTCACCGACTATTCCCTGCGCGTGCTGATCTATCTGGCCGTCAAGGGAGAGGAGCGCTCGACCATCACCGAGATCTCCGAGCGCTTCGAGATCTCCCGCAACCACCTGATGAAGGTCGTGCAGGAACTCAACCACCGCGGCTACATCACCGCCATCCGCGGCAAGCACGGCGGGCTGCTGCTGCGTCAGGCGCCGGAGGCGATCTCCCTGGGCGGCCTGGTGCGCGACACCGAGCGCGACCTCGCCCTGGTGGAGTGCTTCGGCGACGGCAACGAGTGCGTGATCACGCCTTCCTGCCGGCTCAAGCCGATCCTCGCCGAGGCCCTGGGCGCCTTCCTCGCCGTGCTGGACCGCTATACGCTGGCGGACCTGCTCGGCCCGCAGCGCCGCGGCCTCATCCAGCTGCTCCACCTCGAGGACGGCGACGCCCCGGCGGCGAGCTGAGCCGCCCCCTCCGGCGCGTCCCCTGCCGCTGACGCGTTTCTCCCTGGACTGCCCACAACATGATGCACGTCAAGCCCCGAGGGCCGGGCGGCTGGCATGATGATGCCATCCGCCCGGTGCGGTGATGGTCGGACCGGGCTTTCTTCAGCAGGCAAAGATGCATAAAGGAGACGTGTTATGAAGACGCTCGCCATCGCCGCCATCGCCGGGGCCGCCCTCCTCTCCCTGGACGCCCAGGCCGCCGGCGACCCCGCCGCGGGAGAAAGCAAGATCGCCGCCTGCGCCGCCTGCCACGGCACCGACGGCCAGGGCACCTCGCCCATCTATCCCAACCTCGCCGGCCAGTCCGCCGCCTACCTGGAGAGCGCCCTCAAGGCCTACCGGGCCGGGGAGCGCGGCGGCGGCATGTCGTCCGTGATGACGCCCCAGGCCCAGGCGCTGTCCGACCAGGACATCGCCGATATCGCCGCCTACTACGCCAGCCTGACGCCCTGACCGCCCCGGCGCGACGCCCGCGTCGCGCCCTCCCTTCCTTCCCGGTCGCCAGGAACCTCGCCATGCCATTACTCCGGGCCCCGCTGCTCCCCTCGATCGCCAGGTGGCTCTGGCCCCTGCTGTGCCTCTGCCTCGCGAGCCCGGCCCTGGCCCTGGCGCCGGCCCAGGTGCACGAGGGCTTCCCCGCGGCCGACCGCATCGAGGACGCCGAGTCGCGCTGGCCGGTCGGCGCGGTCCACGCCGGCGATACCCTGCTCGGCTACGCCTTCGAGACCGCCGACATCGCCCCGATCCCGGCCTATTCCGGCAAGCCGGTCAACCTGCTGGTGGGCATCGACCTCGAGGGCCGGATCGTCCAGGCCGACGTCCTCGACCACTCCGAGCCGATCATGCTGGTGGGCATCCCCGAGGCAAGGCTGGAGGGCTTCGCCGACGACCATGTCAGCGCCCACGTCAACGACCGGCTCAGGGTCGGCGGCGAGCTGGATGCCATCTCCGGGGCCACCGTCACGGTCATCGTGGTCGGCGACACCATCATGCGCGCCGCTCGCCGGGTGGCCGCCGAACAGGGACTGATCGCCGACCCCTCGGCCACGCCGCCGGCGACGGTCAAGCGGGACGTCTTCACCCCGGCCGACTGGCAGACCCTGACCGGCGACGGCACCATCCGCCGCCTGCACCTCACCCACGGCGAGGTGGACGCGACCTTCGTGGGCACGCCCGCCGAGGACTACCTCCATACGCCCCGGCCCGCCGACCGCACCTTCATCGAGCTCTTCTACACCTACCTCAATGCCCCCACCGCCGGGCGCAACCTGCTCGGCGACGCCGGCTACGGGCGCCTGATGGCCGACCTCGACGAGGGCGAGCACGCCATCGCCGTCATGGGCCGCGGCGACTACTCCTTCAAGGGCTCGGGCTACGTGCGCGGCGGCATCTTCGACCGCATCGAGGTGAGCCAGGACACCACCACCGTCAGCTTCCACGACCGCGACCATAGCCGCCTGGGCGACCTGGCGATCGATGGCGCCCCGGCCTTCGACGAGCGTGACATCTTCATCGTCCGCGAGGAGGCGGCCTTCGATCCCGGCCGCCCCTGGCAGCTGGAGCTGCTGGTGCGCCGCGCCGCCGGCCCCCTGGACACCGAGTTCAGCCGCTTCAGCGCCGACTACCGCATCCCCGAGGCCTATGTCGCGCGGCCCGAGCCCCCCGTGGAGGAAGCGGTCTGGGTCCAGGTATGGCGCGACAAGGCCTTCCAGATCGCCGTGCTGGGCACCGGGCTCGCGGTGCTCACCGGCATCATGCTGTTCCAGGACGTCCTGGTCCGCCATCCCCGGATCCTGCGCCCGCTGCGCCTGGGCTTCCTGGTCTACACCCTGGGCTTCATCGGCTGGTATGCCCTGGCCCAGCTCTCGGTGGTCAACGTCCTGACCTTCACCAATGCCCTGATCACCGACTTCAGCTGGTCGTCGTTCCTGATCGATCCGATGATGTTCATCCTCTGGTCCTTCGTGGCGGTCAGCCTGCTGCTCTGGGGCCGCGGGGTCTTCTGCGGCTGGCTGTGCCCCTTCGGCGCCCTCCAGGACCTGGTCAACAAGGCCGCCCGCAAGCTCGGCGTGAAGCAGGTCGAGGTGCCCTTCGGCCTCCACGAGCGGCTCTGGGCGCTGAAGTACCTGATCCTGCTGGCGCTGTTCGCGGTGTCGCTGCACTCGCTGGGCGCCGCCGAGCGCTACGCCGAGGTGGAGCCCTTCAAGACCGCCATCACCCTGCGCTTCCAGCGCGACTGGGGCTTCCTGGCCTACGCCCTGGGGCTGGTGGCGCTCTCGGCCTTCAACCACAAGGCCTACTGCCGCTACCTCTGCCCGCTGGGGGCCGGGCTGGCCATCCCCGCCCGCCTGCGCCTGTTCGACTGGCTCAAGCGCCACCGCGGCAGCTGCGGCACGCCCTGCCAGATCTGCGCCAACGAGTGTGAGGTGGCCGCCATCCATCCCGACGGCCGCATCAACGCCAACGAGTGCCACTACTGCCTCGACTGCCAGATCACCTACCACGATGCCCACCGCTGCCCGCCGATGATCAAGCGGCGCAAACGCTACGAGAAGGCGGCCCGCCTGGCCGCGCAGCCCGACGCTCCCGAGACGCCGGCCCCCGAGGCGCCGACGTCGAAGCGAATCCCGATCCATCAGGAGGACTGAACCATGAGCGAGAAGAAGCAGGACATCGAGAACCTCGGCCGCCGCCACTTCCTGCGCAACAGCGCGGTGACCGGCGTGGCCGGCGCCGGCCTGGCCGGCGGCTTCGGCGCCGGGGCGTTGCTCAACAGCCGCCAGGCCCGGGCCGCCGGCGAGGGCGCGGAGGCCGTCGCGCCGGGCGAGCTCGACGACTACTACGGCTTCTGGAGCGGCGGGCACCAGGGCGAGGTCCGGGTGCTCGGCGTGCCTTCCATGCGCGAGCTGATGCGCATCCCGGTGTTCAACGTCGACAGCGCCACCGGCCACGGCATCACCAACGAGTCGCGGCGGGTGCTCGGCGACTCGGCCCGCTTCCTCAACGGCGATGCCCACCACCCGCACATCTCCATGACCGACGGCCGCTACGACGGCAAGTACCTGTTCATCAACGACAAGGCCAACACCCGGGTGGCACGGATCCGTCTCGACATCATGAAGACGGACAAGATCACCAGCGTCCCCAACGTCCAGGCCATCCACGGCCTGCGCCTGCAGAAGGTGCCCCACACCAAGTACGTCTTCGCCAACGCCGAGCTGCCGATCCCCCAGATCAACGACGGCCGCGACCTGGAGAACCCGGACGACTACTACACCATGTTCAACGCCATCGACGCGGAGAGCATGGAGGTCGCCTGGCAGGTGATCGTCGACGGCAACCTCGACAACACCGACGCCGACTACACGGGGCGCTTCGTGGCCTCGACCTGCTACAACTCCGAGAAGGGCATGACGCTGTCCGACACCATGCGCGCCGAGCGCGACTGGGTGGTGGTGTTCGACGTCGAGGCCATCGAGGCGGCGGTCGCCGCCGGCGACTACCGGACCCTGGGCGACGCCGAGGTGCCGGTGCTCGACGGCCGCAAGGGCTCGCAACTGACCCGCTACATCCCGGTGCCCAAGAACCCCCACGGCCTCAACACCTCGCCGGACGGCCAGTACTTCATCGCCAACGGCAAGCTGTCGCCCACCGTCTCGATCATCGCCATCGACCGGCTGCCCCAGCTGTTCGACGACGCCATCGCCCCCCGCGACGCCGTGGTCGGCGAGCCGGAGCTGGGCCTGGGGCCGCTGCATACCACCTTCGACGGCCGCGGCAACGCCTACACCACCCTGTTCATCGACAGCCAGGTGGCCAAGTGGAACATCGCCGACGCCATCCGCGCCTACCAGGGCGAGCAGGTCAACTACATCCGCCAGAAGCTCGACGTCCACTACCAGCCCGGCCACAACCACGCCAGCCTCACCGAGTCCCGGGACGCCGACGGCCAGTGGCTGGTGGTGCTCTCCAAGTTCTCCAAGGACCGCTTCCTGCCGGTGGGCCCGCTGCACCCGGAGAACGACCAGCTGATCGACATCTCCGGCGAGGAGATGAAGCTCGTGCATGACGGCCCCACCTATGCCGAGCCCCACGACTGCATCCTGCTGCGCGCCGACCAGCTCAATCCCAGCCGCACCTGGACCCGGGACGATCCCTACTTCGCCGAGACCCGGGCCATGGCCGAGGCCGACGGCGTCACCCTGGAGACCGACAACACCGTGGTGCGCGACGGCAACCAGGTGCGGGTCTATATGACCTCCATCGCCCCGCAGTACGGCCTCACCGAGTTCAAGGTGAAGCAAGGCGACGAGGTCACGGTGGTGATCACCAACCTCGACCAGGTCGAGGACCTGACCCACGGCTTCTGCATGGTCAACCACGGCGTGTCCATGGAGATCAGCCCGCAGCAGACCGCCAGCGTGACCTTCACCGCCGACAAGCCCGGGGTCCACTGGTACTACTGCAACTGGTTCTGCCATGCCATGCACATGGAGATGACCGGCCGCATGCTGGTCGAGAAGGCCTGAGCCACGACGGGGCCGGGGCATCCCGGCCCCGTATCACGGGAGCCGTAATGACCCGACGCTTTTCCCATGCCGCCGCGGTCCTGCTGACCGCGGCAGCCAGCCTGATGCTCGGCCCCGCCGGGGCCTGGGCCGCGGTCCGGACCGCCGAGCCCGGCGAGCCGCTGCAGGCGCTGGTCGCGGACGCGGAGGCGGGCGATACCCTGCGCCTGGCCGCCGGGCGCCACGCCGGACCGCTGGTCATCGACAAGCCGCTGACCGTCGCCGGCGACCGCCAGGCGGTGCTCGACGCCGGCGGCACCGGTACCGCCGTGACCCTGGCGGCCCCGGGCATCGTCCTCGAGGGCCTGACCATCCGGGGCTGGGGGCACGACCTGACCGCCATGGACAGCGGCATCCTGGTCCGCGAGGCCGCCACCGGCAGCCGGATCCGCGACAACCGCCTGTCGGGTCCCGGCTTCGGCATCCGCCTCGACTCGGTGGACGACGTCGTGGTCCGCGACAACCGGATCCGCGGCGATGCCGAACGGCGCTCCCAGGATCGCGGCAACGGCATCCACCTGTTCAACGTCGCCGGCGCGCGGGTGGAGGGCAACGACATCCGTCGCGTCCGCGACGGCATCTATATCGACACCAGCCGCGACAGCCTGCTGCGCGACAACCGCATGCAGGACCTGCGCTACGGCGTCCACTACATGTACGCCCACGACAACCGCCTGGAAGACAACCTGACCCGCCACACCCGCACCGGCTACGCGCTGATGCAGTCCAAGCGGCTGACGGTGATCGGCAACCGCTCGGAGGACGATCGCCACTACGGCATCCTGATGAACAACATCACCGACAGCCTGCTGCGCGGTAACCGGGTCAGCGGCGTGCACCAGCCCCGCGACGACACCGGCGAGCTGCTGGTCGGCGGCGGCGAGGGCAAGGCGCTGTTCGTCTACAACGCCCAGTTCAACCGCTTCGCCGGCAACCGCTTCGCCGACAGCGACATCGGCATCCACCTGACCGCGGGCTCGGAGGACAACGTCGTGGCCGGCAACGCCTTCGTCGACAACCGCCAGCAGGTGAAGTACGTGGCCACCCGCGCCCAGGAATGGTCGGAGGACGGCCGCGGCAACTACTGGAGCGACTACCTGGGCTGGGACCTGGCCGGCGACGGCACCGGCGACACCCCCTACGAGCCCAACGACGCCATGGACCGGCTGCTGTGGCGCCACCCCGAGGCCCGGCTACTGATGCACGGCCCGGCGGTGCTGGCCCTGCGCTGGGTGCAGCGCCAGTTCCCGGTGTTCCGCCCCCAGGGCGTCAAGGACAGCGCCCCGCTGATGACGCCCCCCGACTCGCTGGAGGCCGACACATGACCGCGATGATCTCGCTCGAGGGCGTGACCAAGCGTCACGGCGCCCTGACCCGCCTCGACCGCCTCGACCTGCGGGTCGAGGACGGCGAGGTCCTGGCCCTGCTGGGCCACAACGGCGCCGGCAAGACCACCATCATGAAGCTGATCCTCGGCCTGCTGGCCCCCGACGCGGGCCGCATCGAGGTGCTCGGCGGCGCTCCCGACGGCCCCCATGCCGGGGCGCTGCGCCGCCGGCTGGGCTATCTGCCGGAGAACGTCAGCTTCTACGAGGCGCTCAGCGGCCGCGAGGTGCTGCGCTTCTTCGCCCGGCTCAAGCGGGCCGACCGGCAGCAGGTCGACGCCCTGCTCGAGCGGGTCGGCCTGGGCGAGGCCGCCGGGCGACGGGTCAAGACCTACTCCAAGGGCATGCGCCAGCGCCTCGGCCTGGCCCAGGCGCTGCTCGGCGCCCCCCGGCTGCTGCTGCTCGACGAGCCCACCACCGGCCTGGATCCCGCCGCCACCCGGGACTTCTACGCCACCGTGGGCGAGCTGCGCGACCGCGGCTGCACGGTGGTGCTGTCGTCCCACGTGCTGCCCGGCATCGAGCCCTATATCGATCGGGCGCTGATCCTCGGCGCCGGCCGGCGCCTGGCCCTGGGCGGCCTGGACGCGCTGCGCCGCGAGGCCGCGCTGCCGCTGACCATCCGCGCCCGGGGCCGGCTGGCGGAGCACGACTGGCCGGCCCTGTGGGACGACGCCCGCATCCAGGCCCGCCCCCTCAACGGCCACGAGGTGTCGCTGTCGCTGCCCGCCGAGGCCAAGCTGCCGGTGCTGCGGCGCCTGGCCGCGCTGCCCGGCGTGGAGGACATCGAGCTGCAGCCGCCGAGCCTGGACGCCCTCTACGCCCACTTCTCGCGCCGCCCCACCGCGGCCCAAGGAGATCGTCGATGAACGCCATCCTGACCCTGGCCGGCAAGGAGTTCCGCGACGGCCTGCGCAACCGCTGGGTGCTGGCCATCGCCTCGATCCTCGCCGTCCTGGCGGTGGGCATCGCCTGGTTCGGCGCCGCCGCCAGCGGCGGCCTGGGCGTCGCCTCCCTGGCCACCACCCTGATCAGCCTGTCGACCCTGGCGGTGTTTTTGATCCCGCTGATCGCCCTGCTGCTGGCCTACGACGCGGTGGTCGGCGAGCACGAGGCCGGCACCCTGCTGCTGCTGCTCACCTACCCCCTGAGCCGCACCCAGCTGCTGCTGGGCAAGTTCCTGGGCCACGCCCTGATCCTGGCCGCCGCCATCGGCCTCGGCTTCGGCGTGGCCGGCGCCACCATCGCCCCGGGGGCCGAGGGCATGCCGCTGGGCGAGCTGGCCGGCGGCCTGGGGCTGCTGATCGTCAGCAGCATCCTGCTGGGCTGGGCGTTCCTGGCCCTGGCCTACCTGATCAGCGCCGGCGCCACCGAGAAGGCCCGGGCCGCCGGCCTGGCCCTGGGAACCTGGTTTTTGTTCGTGCTGGTCTTCGACCTGGCCCTGCTGGCGCTGCTGGTCGGCGTCGAGGGCGGGGGCGACTGGCTACCCTGGCTGATGCTGCTCAACCCCACCGACGGCTTCCGGCTGCTCAACCTGGCCGGCGTGGACGCCGCCCGGGAGTTCACCGGCCTGGGCGCCATGGCCCGGGGCGACATGTTCCACCCGAGCGCGCTGGTGACGACCCTGCTGGCCTGGATCCTGGTCCCGCTGGGGCTGGCCGTGCTGCGCTTCCGTCACCGCGCGACCTGATCGAGGACGTATCGATGTTCCGCCTGCTTCGCCTGCTCCCCCTGCTCCTGATCGCCCCGTGGCTCGCCGGCTGCGGCGGCGAGCCGGAGACCGCCGCCCTGGCGCCGCCCCAAGCCATCGACGCCGGCGACAGCTGCCATGTCTGCGGCATGCTGATCACCGAACATCCCGGGCCCAAGGGCCAGGCCTTCCTGGAGGGCGCCGAGGCCCCGCGCAAGTTCTGCTCGACCCTGGACCTGTTCGTCTTCCTCCAGCAGCCGGAGAACGCCTCGCGCCTGTCCCATGCCTATGTCCACGACATCGGCATCACGCCCTGGGGGCGGCCGGCCGACGAGGCCTTCATCCGCGCCGACGAGGCCTGGTACGTGGTCGGCCACGAGCGGCGCGGTTCCATGGGCCACACCCTGGCCTCCTTCGCCGAGCGCCAGGACGCCGAGGCCTTCCGCGGCGAACACGGCGGCGAGGTGATCGCCTACGCGGACATCGACCTGGACCTGCTGGGGCGGCTGGGCCGGGGCGAGCTCGAGGCGGATGCCGGGATGGCGCACCATGGGTCGGCCCACGCCCACTGAGGCGCCCCGCCCGCCGGATATGCTAGCCTCCCGGCATCCTGTCGCCCGGGAGGCCCCATGCCATCGCGTCTGCTCGCCCCCTGCCGCGCCCTGCTGCTCGGCCTGCTGCCCCTGGCCGGCACGGCCCAGGGGCTCGACTACAACATCGACGAGGTCCGCGCCCACGGGGCCTGGCACTCGCTGCGCCTGAGCCTCGGCGAGGAACGCCACGCCCGGGCCCTGGAGGCGTCCAGCTACGCCGACAGCACGCTCAGCGTCAACGCCACTCCCGGTGCCTGCGACCGGCCCTGGCTGGAGTTGCGGGTGGCGCTCGCCGAGGTCCAGGCCGACAGCGCCACGGTCAACCGGGTGCCGGTGGACCTGCTGGTCGACCAGGGCGCCGTGCACACCGGGGAGGGCGCCTTTCTCATCGAACGCGGCGACGACGGCTTCTACGTGCGCCTCTCGCGGCTCGACACCGTCGCCCTGCTCGACGCCATGGCCGCCGGCGAGACCCTGCGCCTGCGCATCCACCGCGCCCCCGAGGACTACTGGTTCATGGCCTTCGACCTGACGGGCTTCGAGGCCGCCCGAGCCCGCATGGCGCGGCTCTGCCGCAACGCGGACGAGACGCCGTAAAGGACGCGGCTTGCCCGTCGTCGCTGAGCATTCTGACGTGGTAGTGGCGAGCGCCGGCACGCGTCGGACATGGCCTAGCTCGGCACGCCCTGCGGCGCCAGCCAGCGGGCGGCGAAGTCCTCGGGCGGCAGGGCCCGGTCGTAGAGGAAGCCCTGGCCGAGACGGCAGCCCAGCGCCGTGAGCGCCTCGGCCTGGTCCCGCGTCTCCACGCCCTCGGCCAGGGTGGCGAGCCCCAGGCTGTCGGCCATGGCGATGATGGTGGTGACGATGGCGTGGTCGTTGTCGTCGCGCAGCATGTCGCGCACGAAGGAGATGTCGATCTTCACCGTGTCCACGGCGAAGCGCTTGAGGTAGGCCAGCGAGGAGTAGCCGGTGCCGAAGTCGTCGATGGCCAGCGAGAAGCCGGCCTCGCGCAGCGAGCGAGTCACCGTCACGGCCTGCTCGGGATCGGCCATGAAGCCGCTCTCGGTGAGCTCCAGGGCGATGTCCCCGGGGCGGCAGCCGGCCGCCGAGACGATGGCGGCGAGGCGCTCGGCCAGGGCCGCGTCCTCCAGCTGCTGGGCGGCCACGTTGATATGCAGCCGCCCGGGCAGCGGCGAATACCCCCGGTCGCGCCAGGCCGCCAGCTGCCGGCAGGCCTCGGCCAGCACCCACTCGCCGAGCCGGGCCAGCATGCCCCGCTCCTCGGCGATGGGAATGAACTCGCCGGGCGAGACCCAGCCGAGCACCGGATCGTGCCAGCGACACAGCACCTCGGCGCCGATCGGCGCGCCGCTGGCCATGTCCACGCAGGGCTGGTAATGCAGGCTCAGGCCGCCCGCCTCCAGGGCCGCGGCCAGGCGCCGGGCCAGGCTCAGCCGCCGGGCCAGGGCGCGCCCCATCTCCACGTCGAAGATCCGCACCGCGACGCCGGCCTGCTTGGCCCGGTACATGGCGATATCGGTGTGCTTGAGCAGCTCCCGCGGACCATCGGCGTGATCCGGATAGAAGGCCACGCCGACGCTGACGTCCAGCGAGAACGCCTGGCCGTCCACCGCCACCGGATGCGCCAGGGCCCGGGTCAGGCGCTCGGCCATGGCCGCCACGGCCGGCCGGTCGGTGTCCTCCAGCATCACCACGAACTCGTCGCCGCCCATCCGGGCCAGGCTCGCCCCCTCGACCAGGCAGTCGCGGAAGCGCCCGGCCACCTCGCCCAGCACCCGATCGCCGACGTCGTGACCCTGGCTGTCGTTGACCTCCTTGAAGCGGTTGAGGTCCAGGAACATCAGCGCCAGCCGCTGCCCCCGGGCCTCGGCCGCGGCGACGGCCTCCCGCAGCCGGGCCATGAAGCAGGCCCGGTTGGGCAGGCCGGTATCGGCGTCGTAGTAGGCCAGGTGGCGGATATGGGCATCGCTGCGGTGACGCTCCAGCTCGGCGGCGGCGCCGGCGGCGAAGATGCGCAGGGTGTGGCTGACCATGGCGGTCTCGAGGATCGGGCGCCGGTAGAGCAGGAACACCGAGCCCACCGGCCGGCCGGCGGTGTCGTCGAGGCGCCGCCCGACATAGGCCCGGGCGCCCAGCGACTCGGCCAGCTCGATGCCCGGGAAGCACTCCCCCAGGCCGTCGTCGATGATCAGCTCCTCGCGCTCGAAGGCCTGCTCGCAGGGTTTGCCGGCGAGGGTGTAGGAGAAGGACGGTACCGGCGCGCCGTCGACGAGGCCGGCCAGGGTCGTGGCGCTCAGGGGCTCGCCCGGCTCGAGGCGCGAGATGAAGGCGGCGTCCGCCCCCAGGGCATCCGCCATGCGCCGGGCCAGCTGGCTGAAGTAGGCCTCGTCGCTGCGGGCGGTCAGGGCCTCGGCGATGTCCAGCACCGCCTTCTGGGTGCGTTCGCGCTCGGCCTGGACCCGCAGGGCCTGGAGCCCGAAGGCCAGGTTGTCGGCCAGCTCCTCGAGCAGCGCGAGCTCATCGTCCGAAACCCCGCCCGGCGTGCCCTTGAGCAGCATCAGCGCCCCGAAGGGCCGCCCGCCCTCGCACAGCGGCAGGGCCACCACGGCGCGGTAGCCTCGCCGCTGCGCCGCCTCCCGCCAGCGCGGGAAGGTCGCGTCGCGCGCCAGGTCCTCGAGGATCACCGGCCGGCCATCGCGCAGGCAGCGGCCCACCGGCGTCCGGCCCTCGGGCGCCGCGGCGTCCCAGCGGAAGCGCACCTCATCGAGATAGCCATCCTCCCACCCCGCATGGGCCTGGGGCACCACGCTGCGCTCGGCATCCTGCAGCGGGTAGCCCACCCAGGCCATGCGATAGCCGCCCACCTCGCAGGCCAGGCGGCAGATGTCGCCGAGCAGCGCGCTCGCCTGCTCGGCCCGGATCACCGCGCGATTGACCAGACGCAGCAGGGTCAGGGCGCGATGGCTGTGCGTCAGCGCCCGCTCGACCTGGCGCCCGGCCAGCTCGGCGCCGGCCCGGGACGCGGCGATGCGCAGCACCTCCAGGGGCGTGCCCGTCTCCTCCAAGGGGCGGTCATAGAGGGCCGCGACCAACCCCAACAAGCGGTCGTCGGGACCCAGCAGCGGCACGCCCAGATAGGCCTCCGCGCCCGTCTCGGCGAGCAGCCGATCCTCGGGGAAGATCTCGCACACCCGCTCGGGAAAGCGGCAGGGGCGCTGGTCGACCACCCGCTCGCAGGGCGTGCCGGCCAGCTCGTACTCGAAGGGCTCGAGGCGCCGCCCCCGGGACCAGGCGCCCAGGGTCCGCACCCGCCGACTCGCCGGCAGGGTGCGCGCCAGCAGCACATGATCGGCGCCCAGCAGCTCCGCCAGGCAGCCGGCCAGGCGGGGAAAGAAATCGCGGCGATCCTCCGGCGACAGGCTGTCCGCCAGCCGCTGAAAGGCCTCCTGCGCATCGCTCGACATCGTCATGCATCGCGTCCCTGTGAGTTCCCGTGGCGACGCCGGACGGTCGGACGCCCACGGCCGGCGACCCGTCTCCCGATCGCGGACGATGACGGCCGTGCCCGGAGACCTGATTGTTAGAAACAGCTTATGTAGAAGCTAGGCGGGCGGGGGAGGCGATGTCAATGCGCGCGCGGCCCGGGACGGGGCCGCGCGCCGGGCCGCTCAGTGGCGGATCAGGTGGTCGAAGGCGCCCAGGGCGGCCTTGGAGCCCTCGCCCATGGCGATGACGATCTGCTTGTAGGGCACGGTGGTGACGTCGCCGGCGGCGAAGATGCCGGGCACCGAGGTCATGCCGCGCTCGTCGACCACGATCTCGCCACGGCTGGAGAGCTCGATGGGCGAGTCCTTCAGCCATTCGGTGTTGGGCACCAGGCCGATCTGCACGAAGACGCCCTCGAGGGCCAGCTCGCGCAACTCGCCGGAGGCCCGCTCCTCATAGCTCAGGCCGGTGACGCGGTTGCCGTCGCCGTTGACCTCGGTGGTGCGCGCGCCCTTGATGATCTCGACGTTGGGCAGGCTGGCGAGCTTTCTCTGCAGCACCTCGTCGGCGCGCAGCTCGTCCATGAACTCGATCAGGGTCACCTCGCCGACGATGCCGGCCAGGTCGATGGCCGCCTCGACGCCGGAGTTGCCGCCGCCGATCACCGCCACCCGCTTGCCCTTGAACAGCGGGCCGTCGCAGTGCGGGCAGTAGGCCACGCCCTTGTTGCGGTACTCGGCCTCGCCGGGCACCTTCATCTCGCGCCAGCGGGCGCCGGTGGCCAGCACCAGGGTCCGGCTCTTGAGGCGGGCGCCGGATTCGAAGCGCACCTCGTGCTCGCCGCCGGCCTCGCCCGGCACCAGCTCGACGGCGCGCTGCAGGTTCATGATGTCGACGTCGTATTCCTTGACGTGCTCCTCCAGCGCCGCGGCGAGCCTGGGGCCCTCGGTTTGGGGCACCGAGATCAGGTTCTCGATGGCCAGGGTGTCGAGCACCTGGCCGCCGAAGCGCTCGGCGGCCACGCCGGTGCGGATGCCCTTGCGCGCCGCATAGACCGCCGCCGCGGCGCCGGCCGGGCCGCCGCCGATCATCAGGGTATCGAAGGCGGCCTTCTCGCTGAGCCTGGCGGCCTCGCGCTCGACGGCGCCGGTGTCGACCCGGGCCAGGATCTGCTCGAGGCTCATGCGGCCCTGGCCGAAGGGCTCGCCGTTGACGAACACGCTCGGCACCGACATCACCTCGCGGGCCTCGACCTCGTCCTGGAACAGGGCGCCGTCGATGGCGTCGTGGGAGATGCGCGGGTTGAGGATCGCCATCAGGTTCAGCGCCTGGACCACGTCCGGGCAGTTCTGGCACGACAGCGAGAAGTAGGTCTCGAAGTGCAGGTCGGCGTCGAGGGAGCGGATCTGCTCGATGACCTCGTCGCTGGCCTTGGGCGGATGGCCGCCCACCTGCAGCAGGGCCAGCACCAGGGAGGTGAACTCGTGGCCCATGGGGATGCCGGCGAACGCCACGCCGGTGGGCTCGCCGTCGCGGTGCAGGGCGAAGGACGGCGAACGCTTGTCGCCGCCCTCGGTGGACAGGGCGATCTTGTCGCTGAGCCCGGCGATCTCATCGAGCAGGGCGTGGAGCTCCCGGGACTTGTCGCCGTCATCCAGGGTGGCGACCAGCTCGAAGGGTTGGGTGACCTTGGCGAGGTAGGCTTTCAGCTGTTGCTTCAGAGAGTCGTCCAGCATAACGCGGCAATCCTTGTGATGAGTGACTCGAAGACACGACTTCCCCGTACGGGCCGCGATGGACTCGCACCCGGAAGCCATGTCGGCAGAACCGGAATCGGGCCCCGCCGGGACGTCGTCCCGATCTCGCTTGCGCGACTGGTTGGTCGATCGAGGCGCCGCGCCTCGGCGGGGTAACGGGGAGCGGGAAAATCCCGCCGGTCAGCGATCCAACAAAGGATGCGCAGATTTATGTCGCGAGCGATGAGAGGCGGGGGCGCCTAGCCTGGCCGCCGCCGGAGCACAGCTTCCGGAGTGTAGCTCGCTACATGAGAGAGCGACCGGGCCGGCGTGCCGGCACCGCCGGCGGTCAGGATGGCTAGGTTCGTTCCCGACGAACCTACGCATTTCCCACTTCCTGTGGGTCATCGAGCGCAGCAATAAATCGGCGTGTCCTTAGATCTTGCCGACCAGATCCAGCGACGGCGCCAGGGTCTCCTCGCCTTCTTCCCACTTGGCCGGGCAGACCTCGTTGGGGTTGGCGCGGACGTACTGGGCGGCCTTGACCTTGCGCAGCAGCTCCTCGGCGTTGCGGCCGATGTTGCCGGCGTTGAGCTCGATGATCTGGATCCTGCCGTCCGGGTCGACCACGAAGGTGCCGCGGTCGGCGACGCCCTCCTCCTCGATCAGCACCTCGAAGTTGCGCGACACGACATGGGTCGGGTCGGCCAGCATCGGGTACTGGAGCTTGCCGATGGTCTCGGAGCTGTCGTGCCAGGCCTTGTGGGTGAAGTGGGTGTCGGTGGAGACGCCGTAGATCTCGACGCCCAGCTTCCGGAACTCCTCGTACTTGTCGGCCAGGTCGCCCAGCTCGGTGGGGCAGACGAAGGTGAAGTCGGCCGGGTAGAAGAAGAGCACGCTCCACTGGCCCTTGAGGCTCTCGTCGCTGACCTCGACGAAGTCGCCGTTGTGATAGGCGGTGGCGTTGAACGGCTTGATCTCGGTGTTGAGCAGGGACATGGCGTTGCGATCCTCGTTGCGTTGGGTGATGGGTGAAGACGCAAACGAGAATAACCGCGGCCCTTCGATAGGTTAAATTGAACAGAATCATAATTCTGATAGCCATAGAACATCTATCGACGCCGGCGCGGGTCAAGTCCGGCCCCGAGCGGCCGATAACCCGGGGAATGGACGGCGCCTCGTCCCGAGGGCCGCGCTCCCTGGAGGCAGGATGCAGCCACCCGACTCCCCCGACATGGCCCCCACCGGCGACGGCCTGGAAGGCGTCACCCGCCTGGCCCGCGAGCTGCTCGCGGTGCCGATGGCCCTGCTGGCCCGGGTCGACCGCCGCGGCTCGCCCCGGGTGCTGGCCGTCGACGGCGCCCCCTCCCGGGAGGCGCTGGCGTTCTGTGCCCGGGTGGCGGACGCGGCGACGCCGCTGGCGGCCGAGACGGCGGGCGGCCTCGCCGGCCATCCGCTGTGCCCCGACGGCGCGGGGCCGACCGGCGCGCTGTGCGTGGCCGGCGTCCTCGACGCCCGGGCACGCCGCCGCCTGGCCCTGCTGGCGAGCCAGGCCGAGGCCCTGCTGCGCGCCCGCGAGCAGGCGCATCGCCTGGAGCGTTCCACGCGGCGCCTGGAGGCGATCCTGCGCGAGTCGGCGACCGGCATCCTGCGCATCGACGCTGACGGCATCGTGCTGGATGCCAACCCCTATGCCCTGCTGCTGCTGGGCTATGCCCGCGAGGAGCTGCTCGGCCACAACGTCAACCGGCTGATGCCGGAGGCCGTGGCCCGGGAGCACGACGGCTACCTGCGCCGCTTCCTGGCCGGCGGGACGCCGCGGATCATCGGCCAGGGGCGCGAGGTCGAGGCGCGCCACCGCGACGGCCATCCGGTGCCGGTCCACCTGGCGGTCAGCGCCCTGCGCGACGAGACGGGCCGCATCGACGAGTTCATCGGCATCCTCACCGACCTCAGCGAGATCCGCGCCGCCCGCGAGGCCGCGCTGCGCGAGCGACAGCTGCTCCGGGCGGTGCTCGACGGCAGCCACGACCCCATCTATGCCCGCAGCGGCGACGGCCGCTACCTGGCGATCAACCAGGCCTTCGACGCGCTGCTGCCCCACCGCGACGGCGACGACGCCCTCTCCGGCCTCGCCGCGGACGTGCGGGACGGGATCGAGGCGGCGGAGCGCCGCGTGCTGGCGGACGGCCGCCCCCAGCGCCTGGCGCTGTCCCTGCGCCCCGGGCGCCACCACGACCTGACCCTGGCGCCGCTGCGCGAGGTCGACGGGAGCATCGACGGCGTGGTGGGGGTCGCCCACGACAACTCCCAGACCCGGCGCCAGGCCGCCCTGCTGCGCGTGCTCCACCAGGGCATCACCGACTACCAGGCGCTGATGTCCGGCCACCGGCTGTGGACCTTCCTGATGGAGGCCCTGCGCGAGCTCACCGAGAGCGACTACGCGCTGATCGGCGAGGTCATCGAGGAGGCCGGGGCCCCGGCGCTGAAGATCCACGCCATCACCGACCTGTCCTGGAGCGAGGAGTCGCGCCGCCTGATGGAGCGGCTGCGCAGCGGCGACATGACGCTGACCGATCCCGACACCCTGCTGGGGCGCGTCTTCGCCCACGGCGAGGTGGTGATGACCGAGGACCTGGCCGGCCACCCCCACCGCGGCGGCATGCCGCCGGGCCACCCCGCGCTGCACAATTACCTGGGGGTACCGATCCACGACGGCGACGCCCTGATCGGCATGTACGCCATCGCCAACGGCCGCCGCGCCTACGACGACAGCCTGCTCGAGTGGCTGCGCCCCTTCACCGCCACCTGCGCGCTGCTGATCAACCTCTACCGGCGGATGGCGGAGCGCGAGAGCGTGCTGGAGGCCCTGGCCCGGGCCCGGGACGAGGCTCAGCGGGCCAGCCAGGCCAAGAGCGACTTCCTGTCGGCGATGAGCCACGAGCTGCGCACGCCGCTCAATGCCATCCTCGGCTTCTCGCAGCTGCTGGCCGGCAGCCGACGCCACCCGCTGGACGCGCGCCAGCGCCGCCAGGTCGAGCAGATCGACAAGAGCGGCCGCCACCTGCTGCGGCTGATCGACGACATCCTCGACCTGGCCCGCATCGAGGCCGGCCGGCTGCCGCTGTCGCGGGAGCGCGTCGACCTCGGCGAGGTGGCCGAGGACGCCCTGGAGGCGCTGGAGACCCAGGCCCGGGAGCGCGAGGTCCGGCTGGCGGCGGACCTGGTCGCCGAGGCGACGGTGGAAGGCGACTACACCCGCCTCAAGCAGGTGCTGCTCAACCTGCTGTCCAACGCCATCAAGTACAACCGCCCCGGCGGCGAGGTGCACCTGGCCATCGAGCGCCGCGGCGACGCCTGGCGGATCGGCGTCCGGGACACCGGCCCCGGCATCCCCGAGGGGCGCCGCGGCGAGCTCTTCCAGCCCTTCCAGCGGCTGGACGCCGAGCACGGCCCCGTGGAGGGCACCGGCATCGGCCTGGCCATCACCCGCGAGCTGGTGGAGCACATGGGCGGCCGCCTCGAGGTGGCGAGCCGCCCCGGGGAGGGCAGCCACTTCTGGTTCACCCTGCCCGCTACCGCCCCCGCCGCGCCTCCGGCGGCCGCGCCGACGTCCGCCCCGGCCGCCGAGGTGCGCGCCCGGGTGCTCTACGTGGAGGACAACCCGGCCAATCGACGGCTGATGGCCGAGGCCTTCGAGGAGCGCGAGGGCCTGAGCCTGCAGCTGGCGACCAGCGCCGAGCAGGCCCTCGAGCTGATCCGCCGCCGCCCCCCGGACCTGGTGCTGATGGACCTGCACCTGCCCGGCATGGACGGCTTCGAGGCGCTGGCGCGGCTGCGCGCGGTTCCGTCCCTGCGCCACCTGCCGGTGCTGGCGCTGTCGGCCAACGCCATGCGCGACGACGTGCGCCGCGGCCGGGAGGCCGGCTTCGACGACTACCTGGTCAAGCCGGTCGCCTTCGATGACCTCTTCGCGGCCCTGGCGCGCTGCCTGGCCACCCCCGAGAACGCCTGAGGAGCGGGCATGCCCGATACGGACCTGACCCACAAGCGGCTGCTGATCGTCGACGACAACCCGATCAACCTCGAGATGCTGGGCGACCTGCTGGAGGACCACGGCTACACCGACCTGGTCCTGCTGGACGACGCCCGCGAGGTCCTGGCCCACTGCCGGGCGCGGCTGCCCGACCTGATCCTGCTGGATATCCGCATGCCCCACCTGGACGGCTACGGGGTCCTCGAGCAGCTGCGGCGGGCCTTCGGCGAGCGGGCGCCGGCGGCGATCGTGCTCACCGCCCAGGTCGACGATGCCACCCGCCGGCGCGCCCTGGCGGCCGGCGTCCGGGACTTCCTGACCAAGCCCTTCGATCACGAGGAGGCGATGCAGCGCATCCGCAATGTCCTGCGGGTGGAGCAGCGGCTCGCCGAGCGGCGCGAGCAGGCCGACCGGCTCGAGGGGCTGGCCGAGGCCCGCACCCGCGAGCTCGAGCGCCTCTCGCTGACCGACCCGCTCACCGGGCTGCCCAATCGCCGGGCCCTGCTGCAGAAGCTCCAGGCCTGGCGGGCCGCCGGCCACGAGACCGGCGCGCTGTTCATCGTCCTCGACGACCTGCCCGACATCATGCGCCTGCACGGCCATGACGTCGCCGAGCGGCTGCTGCAGCGCCTGGCCGACTCGCTGGCCCCGATCCTGCCCGAGGCGGCCATGCTGGGCCTGTGGGGCGGCAACGACCTGCTGGTGATCCTGCCGGTGCCGTCGGACGGCGCCTCCCTGGACGCCCTGGCCCGCCGCCTGCTCGATCGCATCGGCCGCCCCCAGCCCGTCGACGAGCGGCGCCTCACCAGCCGCGCCCGCATCGGCATCGGCCAGGCCCGGGACCGCGCCCCGCAGCGCCTGGTGCACATGGCCGCCCTGGCGCTGCCGGACGCCCAGGCGACGCCGCCCATCCGCCATCATTGCCCGACCCTGGAGGCCCGGCAGCGCGAGCGCCTGGAGCTGCAGCACGACCTGCGCGGCGCCGCCGGCCGCGGCGAGCTGCGGCTGGCCTTCCAGCCCAAGCTGTGGCTCGCCGAGGGCCGCCCGCTGGGCGCCGAGGTGCTGCTGCGCTGGCGACACCCGCGCCACGGCGACGTCTCGCCGGGACGCTTCATCCCCCTGGCCGAGGCCACCATCGACATCCTGGAAATCGGCGACTGGGTGCTCGAGACCGCCATGGCCCGGCTGGTCGCCTGGCGGGCCGAGGACCGGGTGGCCGAGGACTTCTCCCTGGCCGTGAACGTGGCCGCCCGCCAGCTGTGCACCCCCGACTTCGCCGCCACCCTGCTGCGGCGGCTGGCCCGCCACGGCCTGCCGCCCCACAGCCTGAGCATCGAGGTCACCGAGTCCGGGCTGATGGCCGACCTGAACGAGGCCCGGCGCCAGCTGCAGGCGCTGGCGGCGGCCGGCATCGCCATCGCCGTGGACGACTTCGGCACCGGCCATTCCTCGCTGGCCTACCTGAAGACCCTGCCGCTGAGCGTGCTCAAGATCGATCGCGCCTTCGTCACCGACCTGCAGGGCGACCCCGCGGCGCGCCAGCTGGCCGGCACCATCACCCGCCTGGCCCACGGCCTGGGCTTCGAGGTGGTCGCGGAGGGGGTGGAGACCCCGGAGCAGGCGCGGCGGCTCCGGGAGATGGGCTGCGGCATCGCCCAGGGCTACCTGTTCGCGCGGCCGCAGCTCGAGGCGGCGTTCCTGGACTGGTACGCCGAGGCCACCGGCCGACGCGCCCCGGCGCCGGACTGAGCCGGCGCCGGCCTCAGCCGCGGCCGGCGGGCGCCTTGAGCAGCAGCTCGACGCGGCGGTTCTCGGCCCGGCCCTCGGCGCTGTCGTTGTCGGCCAGGGGGCGGGTGTCCGCATAGCCGATGGCGCGCAGCCGCTCCCGGGTCACCCCGGCCTCGGCCAGGGCGCGCACCACGGCGCTGGCGCGACCGGTGGAGAGCTCCCAGTTGGAGGGAAAGCGGGAGGTGGCGATGGGCAGGCTGTCGGTATGCCCCTCCACCGAGATCTGGCCCTCGACGCCGGCGAGCCGCTCGGCCAGGCGCGCCAGCACCCCGTGGCCGCCCTCGGTGAGGCGCGCCCGGCCGCTGTCGAAGAGCAGCCGCTCCTCGATGCGCAGGGTGACCCCGCGCGCGCTGCGCTCGACGCTGACGCCGTCGATGCCGAGCCCCTGGAAGCGCGGCTGCAGGCCCTCGTGACGCGGCTTCAGCCCCTGGCCCACGGCCAGGGCCGCCTGGCGCGCCGGGGACGCGATCTCGTCCTCCCGATCCCCGGGCAGGCCGTAGCTGGCCATGGACAGCAGCAGCACGAACAGCGTGATCAGCAGCGTCAGCACGTCCAGGTAGCTCATCAGCCAGCTCTCGCCGTCGCCCTCTCCCTGGGCGGGCGGCGCGATCGCCTGGCGGGTGTCGTGATCAAGCACCCTGGCCGGCCTCCTCGTCGCGCGACACCGGCCGCTGGGGATCGCGGATCTCGTCGTGGTAGTTGGCGACGAAGGAGTTCAGGGTCTCCTCGATGAACGACGGCAGGCGCCGCTTGGTGATCAGCGAGATGCCCTCGAGCACCATGTTCATGGCGATCAGGCGCTCCTCGGTGCGGCGCTCGAGCTTCACGGCGATCGGCTTGAACACCAGGTTGGCCAGCAGGATCCCGTAGAAGGTGGTCAGCAGCGCCACCGCCATGCGCGGCCCGATGACGTTCAGGTCGCCGGCCTCCATCACCTCGAGCATGTTCACCAGCCCCACCAGGGTGCCGATCATGCCGAAGGCCGGGGCGTAGGTGGCCATGGTGCGGAAGATCTGCGCCTCGGCGTGCTCGCGGGCCTTGAGCCGAGCGATGCGCCAGCGCAGCAGGTCGAAGATCTCCTCTTCCTTGGTGTTGGCGATGACCAGCTGGATGCCGGTGCGCAGGAAGGGGTTGCGGGTCTGCTCCAGGGCCGCCTCCACGGCCCGCACGTCGCCCTTGAACCACAGCCGCGACATGTCCACCAGTTCCTTGATGTCGTCGCGGGTGTAGGTGTTCTCGCGGCGGAAGACCAGCCCCACCAGGCGCACCACCCGCACCACCTCCTTGAGCGGATAGCTGATGAAGGTGGCGGCCAGGGTGCCGGCCAGCACGATGGCCAGCCCCGGCAGGTTGACGAAGCTCTGCGGCGACTCGGCGGTGAACAGCAGCACGCTCGCCAGCAGCACGATGCTCGCCAGGATCCCGATCAGCGTGGACGGATTCATGTGGGCTCCCTGTCTCTAGGACGACGGACAATGAGTGGTCATCGGCGCGAAGGCCGAAAGCTTGAGGGATGGCCGGCGAGAGAGGACATCTCGCCCGCGCCTCAGGCGTCGCGCAGCTTGCCGCGCAGCCGCCCCACGGCCTGGCTGTGCAGCTGGCAGACCCGGGACTCGGTGACGCCGAGCACGGCGCCGATCTCCTTGAGGTTGAGCTCTTCCTGGTAGTAGAGGCCCATCAACAGCTTCTCGCGTTCGGGCAGGGCCTCGATGGCCGCCACCAGCCGGGCGCGCTGCTGCTGATCCACCAGCTGCGCGAAGGGCGTCTCGGGGGCACCGTCCTCGAGCATGCGCCCCTCGCCGCCCTCGGCCATCAGTTCCTCGAAGGGCAGCAGCTGGCCGCTGTTGGTGTCGCTGAGCAGCCGGCGATAGGCCTCCAGGTCCATGTCCAGGGCGGCGGCGATCTCGGTCTCCTCCGCCGGTCGCCCCAGCTCCTGTTCCAGGCGACGCGCCGCCTCGTCGGCGGCTCGGGCGTTGCGGCGCACGCTGCGCGGCAACCAGTCGCGGCTGCGCAGTTCGTCGAGCATGGCGCCGCGGATGCGCTGGCTGGCGAAGGTCGCGAAGCTCGCCCCCTGGGCGGCGTCGAAGCGCCCCAGGGCCTCCAGCAGGCCCACGGTGCCGGCCTGGATCAGGTCGTCCAGCTCGATGCTGGCCGGCAGGCGGACCTGCAGCGCCAGGGCCTGGCGACGCACCAGGGGCATGTAGTCATCCAGCAGCGTGTCCTGTTCGATCTTGCCTTGTGCGGTATACATACGTGCCTCGGCCTCTTGCGAGCCTCACCGATAATTGACGATCACCTGCAGCCCCTGGACGCGGACCGGGCCGGCGCCGTCCGGGGCGAAGCGGAAGCGCAGCGCCTCGCCGGCGGGCAGCCCCGCCAGAGCCCGGGTGCGCCCGCGCCGGGCGGGCAGCGTCACGCAGCCGGCCGGATGGCAGAGCCGGGCCCGCAGCGCGGCCCCGGCCGGCACCCGGTAGCGCCAGCGCACCTCGACGACGCGCCCGCCGGCCGCCGCCGGGGGCGGCGTCAGTGCCCGGCTCGGGGTTTCCCGGCCGGCCACGGCGGCCCGCACCCCGGGCGCCTCGGCGGCCCAGCTGCCCGACGCCGACGCCGGCGCGGCCAGCAGCCAGCCCAGCAGGGCCGCCCCCGCCATGGCGCCCCGCCTCATGCCATCACCAGCAGGTCGATGCCCAGGTAGCGGCCCGCCGCCTGGCGCAGGTTGTCGAGCAGGCCGAGGCGCGACATGCCGGGCGGGTGTACCGCCAGCAGCCGCCGCGGCCCGCCGGCGGCCGCCAGGCGGGCCAGCACCCCGAAGGCGCGGCGAAAGGCCTCGGCGTCGCCGCCGACCCACAGCGCCCAGCGCGGCTGCTGCTCGGCCAGGGCCGCCAGGTGGGGGCTCGACACGGCCAGCGGCACCACCTTCCAGCGCCGCGGGTCGCCCACCCAGCGGCGGCCGCGGCCGGCCCACTCCTCGAACAGCTCGGTCACCCGGGCCGCCTGCTCCGCCGAGGTGTCGGGCAGGCCGACCACCACCAGGGTCGTGGTCGGCGCCGGCTCGGCGGCGGGCGATTCCGGCGCCTCGACGGGGGCCTCGACCGGGGCCGCGGGCGCCGCGCCCTGGGTCGTCCGGCCTTCCCGCTCGGCCCAGGCGCGCAGCCCGGCCGCCTGATCCCCGGCGATCACCGCAGGCCCTCCAGGCCCGCGGCGCCGACGTGGCGGATGGCGTCACGGGCCATGAACAGGTACAGCAGGCCCTCCAGCAGGGCATGCTCGCGGCGCCGGCGGCGCCCGCCCGGCAGCGCCAGCAGCTCGCCGCGCAGCTCGTCGGCCTCGGCGTCCTCGGCCTGATCCAGGTGACAGGCGGCGGCGGCCAGGCCCGCGGCCAGCAGCTGGCGCACCTCGGCATCGGTGTCGTCCGGCAGCAGGGCCTGCAGCCGCTCCCAGGCGCGACGCACCTGGCGGGGCAGGGCCTCGCCATGCAGCCGGCCGAGCAGCAATGGCAGGGTGTCGGCGGCGGCGGTCAGCGGGGTCAGCCAATAGCGCTGCCCCAGGGCGCGGCCGCTCTCGGGATCGTCCAGGACCGCGACCCAGGCCATCAGCGGCTGTCGCGACGGCCCACCACGCTGCCCCGCGGGGCCCGCCTCCACCGGCAGGGCGGCGAAGCGCGCCCGGGCGGCCTGGCCGCGGAAGCGACAGCGGCGCTCCCCGGCGTGCTCGGCGAGCGCCGCCAGCTCGGACAGTGCACGGCGCTCGCCGGCGTGATGCACCCGCTGGCCGGGCCGCGCCTGGCAGAGCCAGGGCGCCCGGGCCTCGTCCAGCCACAGCCAGGTCTCGGCGTCGGGCAGGCTCGGCAGCAGGTGGACCGCGACGCCCCGTTCACCGGCCCGGGCCAGGCGCGCGGGCCAACCCGCCGGCTGGCGCTGCTGGAGATCGGGCAGCGCCAGCCAGCCGCCGCGGGCATCGATGCCGAGATCGGGCATCGCCCAGTCGGCGCCCGGCAGGGAGCGACGCGCCGCCCACAGCATGCCCACCCGCTCGAGGGCCTCGGGGGGCGCCTCGAGCAGGCGCTCGAGGCGCTCCTCCTGCAGGCAGGCCGGCAGCGCCGACAGGTCCCAGGTGGCCTCCAGGGCGGCGATGCCGGTCAGCCGGCGACGCAGCCCCGCCAGCAGCAGGCCCAGCCGGCGCCCTCGGCCGAGCAGGTCGTCGGCCCAGGGCGTCGCGGCGAGCGTGGCGGGCGCCGACGGCGCGGCGACCCGCGCCGACAGGGCGGCCTCGACCAGCGCCTCGGCATCGGCCGCCTCCAGGTCCTCGGGGACCCGCTGGCCGGTGGAGACGAAGCGCAGCCGCAGGCCGTGGCGGATCAGGGCATCCAGCGCCGGGCCCAGCTGGCCGGCCTCGTCCTGCTTGGTCAGCAGGCAGTCGTCCAGGGCGACCCCTGCGGCCCGGGCCGCCTGGCGATAGCGAGTGATCACTTCCTCCAGGGTGCCGGGCTGGCTGGCGGCGTTGAGCACCAGCAGCATGCGCACCCGCTCGTCGCTGCCCTGGAGCTGGGCGGCCTGGGCGATGATGCGGCGATCCCGCTGGCTCATGCCCACGGTGTCGATGATCACCCAGCGCCGGCCGTCCAGCTCGCCCAGCAGCTCGTCCATGGAGGTCTCGGGAGACAGCGCGTGCAGGGGCACGTCCAGCAGCTCGGCGTAGATGCGCAGCTGCTCGTGGGCGCCGACCCGGAAGCCGTCGGTGGTCACCAAGGCGACGTTCTCGGCGCCGTGGCGCTGCACGCAGCGGGCCGCCAGCTTGGCGGTGGTGGTGGTCTTGCCGACGCCGGTGGGGCCGACCAGCGCCAGGATGCCGGGCGCGTCGAGGAAGGCTTCGGGATCGACGCTGACCGGCAGCCGCGCGGCCAGCCGCCGGGCCAGCCAGGCATGGCCGGTCTCGGGCGCGGCCTCGGGGCCGGCCAGCTCGGCGGGCAGGCGGGCGAGCAGCTCGTCGGCCAGCGCCTGGCCGAAGCCCGCCTCGCGCAGCGCCCGCTCCAAGGCCTCGCGCCCCGGCTCGGCGGCGGCCGTCGCTCCGCCCTGGCCGGCCAGCAGCGAGCGCATGTCCTGCATCTCGCGCAGCAGGCGCTCGCTCATCGCCCGCAGGTCGCCGTCGCCCTCGGCGGCGGGGGCAGGCGCCGAGGGCGTCTCGACAGCCGGCGTCGGGGGGACAGGCGACGGGGCCTCGGCGGTGGCGGGCGCCACGGCCTCGTCGGCCATGGCCAGGATCTCCACGCCCGTCTCGGTGGGGCGATTGGCCAGGATCAGGGCATCGTCGCCGAGGGCGGCGCGGACCTGGCGCATGGCCTCGCGGCTGGTCTCGCCGACGAATCGCATCACGCTCATGGGGTTCACTGTCCTCCGATCAGGGTGGTGACCCTCAGGGTCCGGTCATCGGGGAGCTCGGCCTGGGACATCACCACCAGGTGGCGCAGGCGGCGGCGCAGGAAGCGCGCCAGCACCGGGCGCAGCGGGTGCGGCACCACCAGCACCGGCGGCTCGCCACTGGCCTCGTGGCGCTCCAGGGCCTGCTCGGCCTGGGTCATCAGGGTCTCGGCCAGCCCCGGCTCCAGGGCGCCGCTGCCGTTCATGGCCTGGGTCAGCACCTGCTCCAGCTGGCCGTCCAGGCCCATGACATTGAGGGTCTCGCGGCCGGCGAACCACTGCTGGGTGATGGCCCGGCCCAGCGCCAGGCGCACCGCGGCGGTGAGCTCGCCGGGATCCTGCTGCTGGGGCGCGTGCTCGGCCAGGGCGTCGAGGATGGTGCGCATGTCGCGGATCGAGACGTCTTCCTCCAGCAGGTTCTGGAGGATGCGCTGCAGCACGGTGAGCGAGATGGCCTTGGGCACCACCTCCTCGACCAGCGGCTTGTGGTCCTCGCCGAGCTTGTCGAGCAGCTTCTGCACCTCCTGGCGGCCGAGCATCTCGGCGGCGTGGCGGTGCAGCAGGTGATTGAGGTGGGTGGCCACCACGGTGCTGGCGTCGACCACGGTGTAGCCGTAGACCTGGGCGTGCTCGCGCTGCTCGGTGTCGATCCACACCGCCGGCAGGCCGAACGCCGGGTCCTGGGTCGGGGTACCGTTCAGCTCGCCGGACACCTGGCCCGGGTCGATGGCCAGCCAGCGCCCCGGGAAGGCCTCGGCGCGGCCGATCTCGGCGCCCTTGAGGCTCAGGGTATAGGCGTTGGGCGAGAGCTCCAGGTTGTCGCGGATATGCACCACCGGCGGCAGGAAGCCGACCTCCTGGGCGAACTTCTTGCGTACGCTCTTGATGCGCCCCAGCAGCTCGCCGTCCTGCTGGGCGTCGACCATGGGAATCAGCCGGTGGCCCACCTCCAGGCCCAGGGTGTCGACCAGCTGGACGTCGTCCCAGCTGGCCTCCGGGGCCTCGGGGGCCGGCGGCGGCGCCGCCTGGGTCTGCTCGGCGACCAGCTCGCGCTCCTTCTTGCGGATCAGCCACCAGGCCAGCCCGCCCAGCAGGGTGGCGAAGATCAGGAACACCAGGTTGGGCATGCCCGGCACCAGGCCCAGCAGGCCCATGACGCAGGCCGCCAGGATCATCACCTGGGGATTGACGAACAGCTGGCCGATCATCTGCTGGCCGACGTCCTGATCGGTGGTGACCCGGGACACGGTGACGCCGGCGGCGGTGGAGATCACCAAGGCGGGGATCTGGGCCACCAGACCGTCGCCGATGGTCAGCAGCACATAGGTGCGGGCGGCGTCGCCGAAGGCCATGTCATGCTGCATCAGACCGATCAGCAGCCCGCCGATGATGTTGACCACCATGATCACCAGGCCGGCCATGGCGTCGCCGCGCACGAACTTGCTGGCGCCGTCCATGGAGCCGTAGAAGTCGGCCTCCTGGGAGACGTCGGCGCGGCGCTGGCGGGCCTCGTCCTCGCCGATCAGGCCGGCGTTGAGGTCGGCGTCGATGGCCATCTGCTTGCCGGGCATGGCGTCGAGCATGAAGCGGGCGCCCACTTCGGCGATGCGCCCGGCGCCCTTGGTGATGACCATGAAGTTGATGATCACCAGGATCAGGAACACCACCAGGCCCACGGCGAAGTTGCCGCCGACCAGGAACTGGCCGAAGGCCTCGATGACCTTGCCGGCGGCGTCGCCGCCCTGGTGCCCCTCCAGCAGCACCACCCGGGTGGAGGCCACGTTGAGCGACAGCCGCAGCAGGGTGGTGAACAGCAGCACCGCCGGGAAGGCGGCGAAGTCCAGCGGCTTCTGGGTGAACATGCTGACCAGCAGCACCATCACCGCCATGGCGATGTTGAAGGTGAACAGCAGATCCAGCGCGAAGGGCGGCAGCGGCAGGATCATCATCGACAGGATCATGATGATCAGCAGCGGGCCGGCCAGCAGCTTCATCGGCACGTCGGCCATCCAGTTGCGTCGCGGCAGGTAGTGGCTCAGGGCCTTCATGCTCGTGCCTCGTCGGTGTCATCGTCCGGCCCCGGCGCCGCCACGGCGTCCGGGATCGGCAGGTTCTCGGGCGTGGGCGGGGCCTGGCCGCCCTCCTCGGCGACGCGCTTCAGGCCGAAGGCCCAGGCCAGCACCTCGGCGACCGCGGTGTAGAGGGCGGCGGGAATCTCGTCCTCCAGCTCCACATGGTGATACAGGGAGCGCGCCAGGGGCGGCGCCTCCAGGCGCGGCACGCCGGCCTCCTCGGCGACCTCGCGGATGCGCGCCGCCACGGCATCGGCGCCCTTGGCCACGACCCGGGGCGCCGCCATGCCCGTCTGTTCGTACTTCAGCGCCACGGCGTAGTGCGTGGGGTTGGTGATCACCACGTCGGCCTCGGGCACCTCGCTCATCATCCGCCCGCGTGCCATGGCCTGCTGCTGCTGGCGGATGCGCCCCTTGACCTGGGGATCGCCCTCGGACTCCTTGTGCTCGCGCTTCACCTCGTCCTTGGACATGCGCAGCTTCTTGGCGTGACTCCACAACTGGTAGGGCACGTCGATCAGGATCACCACCAGCAGGGTCAGCACCATCAGCCCGCAGGCCTCGGCGGCCATCCACATGGCCTCGGCCAGGGCCTGCTGGACGGGCATGGTCATCAGCGCCATGAACGCGCCGCGATTCAGCCACAGGTAGGCCACGCCCACGCTGCCCACCAGCACGGCCTTGGCGATGGCCTTGGCCAGCTCCACCAGGGCCTGGGTGCCGAGGATGCGCTTGAGCCCCTTGAAGGGGTTGAGCTTGCCGGCCTGGGGCTTGAGCGACTTGGCCGAGATCACCCAGCCGCCGAGCAGCGCCGGCGCCACCAGGGCGATCACGAACAGCAGCAGGAACAGCGGCAGCAGGCCGATCAGGGTGCGGCGCCCCATGGCCAGCGCCTCGACCAGCATCGGCGCGGTCTCCATGGCCTGGCGCCGCTCGAACAGGAAGGCCGACTCCATGACGCCGCCGATCTGGTCGTACAGGCTGCCACCCATGGTCGCCAGGCCCACCACGCCGCCGAGCAGCAGCAGGAAGGTGGCCAGTTCGCGGGAACGGGCCACCTGGCCCTCCTCGCGGGCCTTCTCCATGCGTCGGGGCGTGGCGTCTTCTGTCTTCTCGTCGTCGCTGGTCTCGTCGGCCATGGCCAATCACCGGGCACTCGTGCGCACCCTGGCCATTATCCGCGGGCGGGGGAAGGGACGGTCACGCGAAAAGGGCCGGTTTTCGTGGGCTTATCCACGCGTCCCGGCCTTCTCGCATGACGTCGTCGGGGGTAGGGGAAGGGGGCGGCGGTCGCCTAGAAGCCCAGCTGGTCCAGGAGGTCGTCCACCTGATCCTGGTCGGCCACCACGTCGTCCGCCTCGGGCTTGACCTGGGGCCCGTTGAGCAGGTCCTCGCGGCGCTTGGCATCGCTCTCGCGCTGGCCGTCGGCGCGGCGCTGCATGTCCTCGCGGGCCTCGCCCTTGGGCACGCTGTCGATCAGCACCTGCACCAGCTGATGCTCGATCTCGCGGATGACGTCCATCATCTTCTTGATCACCTGGCCGGTCAGGTCCTGGAAGTCCTGGGCCATCATGATCTCGAGCAGTTCCTTGTTGGTCGCCTGGGTGGCCTCGGGGACCCGGGCCAGGTAGCCGCGGGTGTCCTGGACCAGCTCGCGAGCCTCGTCGAGCTCCTTGGGCTCGGCGAACCACTCCGCCCAGCGGGCGTCCAGGGCCTCGGCCTCGCGGCTGAGGCGATCCTGCTCGGGCTGCGCCCGGTCGATGGCGTTCAGCGCGCGTTCCGCCGCCTGCTCGGTCATGGTCGCCACGTAGCTGAGGCGATCCCGGGCATCGGGGATGGCGTCGGCCGCCCGCTCGATCTCCTTGTCCAGCCCCAGCTCGCGCATGCTGTCCCGCAACATGCGGGTCAGGTGCCCGATGCGCTGGACCAGCTCGTCTCCGTTCGCCTGCTGCTCGCCAGGCTGCGTCTCGGTGCTCATCATCGCCTCTCCTGCTGGCCGGGCCCGCGGGCCCGGCGCGTGTCACATGCCCAGCTTCTCGAAGATCTTGTTGAGCTTCTCCTCGAGGGTCGCCGAGGTGAAGGGCTTGACCACGTAGCCGCTGGCCCCGGCCTGGGCGGCCGCGATGATGTTTTCCTTCTTGGCCTCCGCGGTGACCATCAGCACCGGCAGGTCCTTGAGCTCGTCGTCGGCACGGATCTGCTTGAGCATCTCCAGGCCGTCGAGGTTCGGCATGTTCCAGTCGGACACCACGAACTCGAAGCCGCCGCCCCTGAGCTTGCCGAGGGCGTCCTGGCCGTCCTCGGCCTCCTCGACGTTGGTGAAGCCCAGCTCCTTGAGCAGGCTGCGCACGATGCGGCGCATGGTCGGGAAGTCATCCACCACCAGGATGCTCATGTTCTTGTCCGCCATCGAATGTCCTCTTCTGTTAACGGTGTCTTGGCAAGGGGAGGCCGGCGGCGATGCCGCCGGCGAGTGTCAGAATTCTTCCCAGTCGTCCTCGGCCAGCGCCTCGGCGGGCTCGCGCCGGGCCGGCGCCGGCCGCGGCGACGCGGGTTCGGGGGCCGACGGCGAGGCCGGGGCCGAAGCGCCGCCGGTGGGCAGCGCCGCGGGCGCCGCGCCCGCCAGGCGGAAGGTCGCCATGGCGCGCTCCAGGCGGGTGGCCTGTTCCTCGAGCTCGGTGGCGGCGGTGGCGGCCTGCTGGACCAGGGAGGCGTTCTGCTGCGTCACCTGATCCATCTGGCCCACCGCCTGGCTGACCTGCTCGATGCCGTCGCTCTGCTCCTGGGAGGCCGCCGAGATCTCGTCCATGATATCGGTGACGCGGCGCACCGAGTTCACCACTTCCTCCATGGTCGAGCCGGCCTGCTCGACCAGCGCCGAGCCCTCCTGCACCTGGCTCACCGAGCCCTCGATCAGCGCCTTGATCTCCTTGGCCGCGTCCGCCGAGCGGCTGGCCAGCTGGCGCACCTCGCCGGCCACCACCGCGAAGCCGCGACCCTGCTCGCCGGCCCGGGCCGCCTCCACCGAGGCGTTGAGCGCCAGGATGTTGGTCTGGAAGGCGATCGAGTCGATGACCCCGGTGATGTCGGCGACCTTCTGGGAGCTGCCGGCGATGCCGTGCATGGTCTGCACGACCTGCTGGACCACCTCGCCGCCGCGCTCGGCGGTGTGGGTGGCCTCCTGGGCCAGGCCGTTGGCCTGACGGGCGTTGTCGGCGTTCTGGCGCACGGTGGCGGTAATCTGCTCCATGCTGGAGGCGGTCTCCTCCAGGGAGGCGGCCTGCTGCTCGGTGCGCGAGGACAGGTCGGCATTGCCGCTGGTGATCTCCCGGGCCCGGCCGTGGATGGCCTCGCTGCCCTCGCGCACGTCGCCGACGATGCCCGCCAGGCTGGCCTGCATGTCGCGCATGGCGGCGAACAGCTGGCCGATCTCGTTGCGGCTGAGCACCTTGATCTCGCCGGTGAGGTCGGCCTTGGCGATCCGCTCGAGGTTGATCACCGCCTGGCGCAGCGGCACCACCAGGATGCGGCGCAGGCCCAGGTAGAGCAGCACCATCATGGCCACCGCGACCGCCAGGATCGCCCCGCCGATCAGGCTGTAGCGGCTCTGGGTCGCCTGGTGTCCGGCCATCATCGTCTCGCCCCGGGCGTCGGCATAGCGCACGAACTCGGTGAGCGCCGCCTCCAGGGCCTGCTGGGGCTCGGCCATGCGCTGGCGCAGCTGGGCGAAGGCCTGGGTGTCGACCTCGTCGAGCAGGCCGTGGCCCTCGCGCACCAGCGCCAGCATCTCGCCGAAGCTCGTCTCCACCGCCTCGGCCATGGCGGCCCCCTCCCCCGCGGCCGGCACCGCGGCGAAGGCCTCGAAGCGGGCCTCGGCGCGATCCAGCTGGTCCTGGGCGGCCTCCAGGCTGGCATCCGCCTGGCTGGTGCGCCCCATCAGGAAATGCCCGGAGGCCGACTGCAGGTCGACCAGGGCCCCGGTCATCAGGGAGTCGGCGCGATTGATCTCGTTGAGCTGGTCGACGTTGATCCGGTCCAGGGTGGTCAGGGTCTCGCTGGCCGAGCGGCTGGCCATCCAGCCCAGGCTCGCGACCACCGCCAGGAACACCAGGAAGCACAGCAGCACCCCGTTGATCACCTGGCTGATGCGAAAGTTGCGTAACAGCTTGAGCATGCGATGGCTCCTCTAGCGATGGGATCTCAGACGCGCTGAGCGCGCCCCGAGGCGGCGACCAGCTTGAGCAGCCGCGGGGCGACCTCGTCCAGGGGCACGACCTCCGAGGCCGCGCCCAGGGCGATGGCCTCCCGCGGCATGCCGAAGACCACGCAGCTGGCCTCGTCCTGGGCCAGGGTCGGCGAGCCCGCCTGGCGCATCTCCAGCAGCCCGGCGGCGCCGTCCTTGCCCATGCCGGTGAGCAGCACGCCGATGGCGTTGCGGCCGGCCTGGGTCGCGGCGGAGTGGAAGAGCACGTCCACCGAGGGGCGATGCCGGTTGACCGGCGGCCCGGCGTCCAGCCGCGCCACGTAGTTGGCCCCGCTGCGCGCCAGCTTGAGGTGGGTATCCCCCGGGGCGATATAGGCGTGGCCGGGCAGGATGCGCTCGCCGTCGCTGGCCTCCTTGACCGAGATCTGGCAGCCGCGGTCGAGGCGCTCGGCGAAGGAGCGGGTGAAGCCGCCGGGCATGTGCTGGGTAATCAGGATCGCCGGACTATTGGGCGGCAGCGGCTCCAGCACGCTGCGGATCGCCTCGGTGCCGCCGGTGGAGGCGCCGATGATGATCAGCTTCTCGCTGGAGACCAGCGGCGCCTTCAGCGTCTGGGGCGCCGGCGTGGAACGCCGCGGCGCCTGCCGTGGCCGCGACCGGGCGGCGGCGCGCAGCTTGTCGGCGATCTCCTCGGCGTACGCCTGCATGCCGCTGCGGATGCCCAGCGACGGCTTGGCGACGAAGTCCAGGGCGCCGAGCTCCAGGGCCCTCAGGGTGACCTCGGAGCCGGACTGGGTCAGCGACGACACCATCAGCACCGGCATCGGCCGCAGCCGCATCAGCCGCTCCAGGAAGTCCAGGCCATCCATGCGCGGCATCTCGACGTCCAGGGTCAGGACGTCGGGGTTGTGCTTCTTGATCAGGTCCCGGGCCGCGATGGGGTCCGGCGCCACGGCCACGACCTCCATGTCGGGCTGGCTGTTGATGATCTCTGTCAGCAGGTCGCGTATCAGCGCCGAATCGTCGACGCACAGCACCTTGATCCTGGGTGCACTCAAGGGGCATCTCCTCTCCACAGTGGCAGGCGGCGGATGACACGCCACCCGTCGCCGGCCATCGCCAAGACTATCGGCCGGCCTGTCGGGTTCTTTAACCGGGGCTCAGCGCCGGGGCTGGCGCACGTAGACCGTCTGGCCGCGCAGCCGGAAGGCGTCGGTGGTATACGAAAAGTTCTCGGAATGGCCGGCGAACAGCAGGCCGTCGGGCTTGAGCAGCGGGGCGAAGCGCTCGAGGATCCGCGCCTGGGTGTCCTTGTCGAAGTAGATCATCACGTTGCGGCAGAAGATGGCATCGAAGGGCCCCTTGATCGACCAGGACGGCGCCAGCAGGTTGAGCGACTGGAAGTCGATCATCGCCTTGAGTTCCGGCCGCACCCGGGCCAGGCCCTCGTGGCGTCCCCGCCCGCGCTGGAAGAAGCGCTTGATGCGCGCCTCGTCGAGCTTGTGGATCTGCTCCATGGAATAGACCCCGGCGCGGGCCTTATCCAGGGCCTCGGTGTCGATGTCGGTGGCCACCACCTCGGCCTGCGAGGCGCGGGAGCCCAGCGCCTCGGTCAGCGTCATGGCGATCGAGTAGGGCTCCTCGCCGGTGGAGGCCGCCGCGCTCCATACCCGCACCGGGCCGGTCACGCCCTGGACGTGGCTGGCCAGCAGCGGGAAGTGGTGCGACTCGCGGAAGAAGGCCGTGAGGTTGGTGGTGAGCGCATTGGTGAAGGCCTCCCACTCCCGGGCGTCGGGCTGGCGCTCGAGCCGCGCCAGGTAGTCCGAGAAGCGCGTCATGCCGTGATGGCGCAGGCGCTTGGCCAGGCGGCTGTAGACCATCTCGCGCTTGTGCTCGGCGAGCACGATCCCGGCGCGCTGGTAGATCAGTTCGCGAATCCTGGCGAAGTCGGCATTGGTCAGCTCGAGATCGCGCTCGAGCTGTCCGCCGCTCGCCCAGCCGCCCGGTTCGGGCGTGAGCAGGTCCGTTGTCACCTTAGAATTCCTCCCATTCCTCGGCGGCCGAGGAGGCGGCCGGGGCGCGACGCTGCGGCACGCCGGCCTGCGCCTCGGCCTGGTCTCCCTCGGCCCGATCGTCCGCGGCGGGCAGCGACCGTTCGGCCCTGGCGGCGCGGCGCTCGGCGGGCGACGGCGCCCGCTCCATGCCGGCCCCGCGCAGGCGGAAGGCGGCCACGGCGCCGGCCAGCTCGCCGGCCTGCTGGTCCAGCTCCGCCGCGGCCCGGGCCGAGGCCTGCACCCGGGCGGCGTTCTGCTGAGTCACCTGGTCCATCTCCACCACGGCCTGGTTGATCTGGCCGATGCCGTTGCTCTGCTCCTCGGAGGCCGAGGTGATCTCGCCCATGATGTCGTTGACCCGGGTCGAGGCCTCGAGCACCTCGGCGAGCGACGCCTCGGCGCGCTTGACCAGCTCGGCGCCGCCCTCGATCTGGCGCGCGGAGCCGTCGATCAGCGCCTTGATCTCCTGGGCGGCGGACGCCGAGCGACTGGCCAGGTTGCGGACCTCCTCGGCCACCACGGCGAAGCCGCGGCCGTGCTCGCCGGCCCGGGCCGCCTCCACCGAGGCGTTGAGCGCCAGGATATTGGTCTGGAAGGCGATCGAGTCGATGGTGTCGATGATCTCGGTCATCTGCTTCGAGCCGTCGGTGATCTCGCCCATGGTGCCCACCAGCTGCTGCATCAGCTCGCCGGTCTCGGCGGTCTGGGTGGCGTTGTCCGAGGCCAGGCCGCTGGCCTGGCGGGCATTGTCGGAGTTGTGCTGCACCGTGGTGGTCATCTCCTCCATGCTGGAGGCGGTCTGCTGCAGCGAGGCCGCCTGCTGCTCGGTGCGCGAGGCCAGCTCCTCGTTGCCGGTGGCGATATCCCGCGCGGCCGGCGCGACCCGCTCGGCGCCGCGGCTGACGTCGCCGACGATGCTGCCGAGACTCTTGCGCATCAGCTCCAGGGCGCCGAGCATGCGGCCCACCTCGTCGCGACGACGCGGCGGGGCGCTGGCGCCCAGGTTGCCCGAGGCGATCTGCAGCGTGAAGCGCTCCGCGGCATGCAGGGGGCGCACCAGGGCCCGCAGCAGCAGGGTGCCCAGGCCGGCCAGGATCAGCAGCCCCGCCCCCAGCATGCCGGCCAGGGCCAGGGTCATGCGCCGCTGGGCCTGGCGGGCCTGGTCGGCCAGGGCGCCGGCGGCCTCCTGCTTGGCGGCGATCAGGTCATTGACCGACGCGGACAGCTCGCCGCCCCAGTCACGCATCTGCTTGGCGTGGGGCGGCAGCTCGGAGAACACCTTGAAGTTGTCCTCGGCGTTCATCAGCGACAGGGCCCGGTCGAGGCCGTCGCGGCGATAGTCGACCAGGCGCTCGCCGAAGGCATCGGCGTTGTCGCCCCGGTTGAGCTCGCGGTCGCTGTAGGCCGACCACAGCGTCTCGAGCCGGGCATCGGCCTCCTCGAGGGTGGCGACGACCTCCTCGCGCTGGTTGATCAGCTCGAAGGGCTCGCGGCTGGTCAGCGCCTGGTGGCTGCGGGTGACGACCTGGTCGATCTGCTGCAGCCTCGCCACGTCCTGGAGACCATCGCGGTTCAGGGCCTGGAGCCGTTCGCCGGCGGCCCCCAGGCCGAACAGCCCCAGCCCGCCGGCCATGGCCAGCAGCACCCCGGCCATCAGCACCATGGCCACCACCTTGGCGCGCATGCTGCGCAGGTTCAGGCGCCCCAACCGGCCGGCCAGGCCGCGACGCTCCAGGCGCCCCCGGTTGAGCGTATAGCCGCTCTTGCCGCCCTCGCGCATCCGCGCATAGACCGCCTCGGCCAGCTCGACGTCGGCGCGCTCCGGCTTGGTGCGCATCGAGGCGTGGCCCACCACCTCGCCGTCCTCGATGATCGGCGAGACGCTGGCGTCGACCCAGTAGTGATCGCCGTCCTTGCGGCGATTCTTGACCAGCCCCTGCCAGGTATCCCCGGCGGCCAGGGTGTCCCAGAGGTCCTGGAAGGCGGCCGGCGGCATGTCCGGATGGCGCACCAGGTTGTGGGGGGCGCCGATCAGCTCCTCCCGGGAGAACCCGCTGACCTCGACGAAGGCCGGGTTGGCATAGGTGATGCGCCCCTTGAGATCGGTGCGCGAGATCAGGAAATCGTCGTCGCCGAGCGCATATTCGCGCTGGGTGACCGGTTGGTTGTTTCGCATAGCTCGTCAGTTCCCCGCGACCCTCGGGAGCCGCTTGTCGTCGTTATGTCGGCCGTCCGGCACCGCACCCGCCGGCGCCGGACGGCATGGCCTCGTCAGAAGGATTCCCAGTCATCCTCCGCCGGATGGCTGTCGGCCGAGCGGGAGGCCGCCTGGGGCGCGCGGGACGCCGACGAGCTCGTCCCCTGGTCGGCGACCAGCGACGGCATCCAGCGGGCCAGGTCGCCGTCGCTGTCGGTGCGCGGCGCCAGGCGCGGCGCCTGCTCGCCCTCCTTGAGCCGGAAGCGGCTGGTGACCTCGCGCAGGCGGCCGGCCTCGGACTCCAGCTGGGTGGCCGCGCTGGCCGCCTGCTGGACCAGGGTGGCATTCTGCTGGGTGACCTGATCCATCTGGGTCACGGCGTCGTTGACCTGGGAGATGCCGTTGCTCTGCTCGGTGGAGGCGGCGGCGATCTCGTCCATGATGTCGCTGACCCGCTGCACCGAGTTGACGATCTCTTGCATGGTCTTGCCGGCGCGGTCGACCCGCGAGGAGCCGGTCTCCACCTGGCTCACCGAGGCCTCGATCAGGCCGCGGATCTCGCTGGCCGCATCGGCGCTGCGGGTCGCCAGGTTGCGGACCTCCTCGGCGACCACGGCGAAGCCGCGGCCGTGCTCGCCGGCCCGGGCCGCCTCCACCGAGGCGTTGAGCGCCAGGATGTTGGTCTGGAAGGCGATCGAGTCGATGGTGCCGATGATCTCGGCCACCCGATGCGAGCCCTGGCTGATCTCGTGCATGGTCGAGACCACCTCGCCGACCACCTCGCCGCCCTCCCGGGCGGTGCGGGTCGCCTCGGCGGCCAGCTGGCTGGCCTGCTGGGCATTCTCGGCGTTCTGGCCGACCGTGGACGACAGCTCCTCCATGCTGGAGGCGGTCTCCTGCAGCGAGGCGGCCTGCTCCTCGGTGCGCGACGACAGGTCGTTGTTGCCGCTGGCGATGCTCTGGGCGCCCTGGTAGATGGAGTCGCTGCTGACGCGCACGCTGCCCACCGTCTCGGCCAGCCCGCGCTGCATCTGGGCCAGCGAGCTGTAGAGGCGGCCGATCTCGTTGTTGCCGCGCTGGGGGATCTCCTCGGAGAGATCGCCCTGCTCCATGCGCTCGAAGTAGCCCACCAGGCGACCCAGCGGGCGGATGACGTTGACCGTCACGCCCCACAGCACGCCTATGATGGTCAGGGCGGCGATGATCAGGGCGGCGATCATCAGCGCCTTGAGCAGCCCGACCTGCTCGAAGAAGTCGGTGTACAGCGACGCGCCCTTCTGCTCGGCGGCACTGAAGAAGCTCACCTCGTGGTCATAGAAGGCGCGGGTGAGCCGCTCCACCGCGGGGGTCAGCTCGTTGAAGGCCTCGGCGCTGCCCTCGACCAGGGCCTCGCGCTGGGGCCGCAGGCCCTGGTTCATCAGCGCCGCGAAGCTCTCCTCGATGGGGGCGATCAGCGTCTCCTGCCCCGGCTGGCGCGGCAGGGCCAGGAACTCCTCGAAGGTGGCCTCCACCTGGTCGAGGGTCTCGTCCAGGGCCGCGGCCTCGGCCTGGACCTCCTCGCGCTCCTCGGGCCAGACGGCCTCGGCCAGGCGCGCATGCAGGTTGCGCATCTCGTTCTGGGCGAACAGCATCTCCGAGTTGGCCCGGTTGAGGGTGGACTGCTGATCCACGTTCACCTGGTTGAGGGTGCGCAGCGAGTCCTCGCTGTAGCGCACCGTATAGAGCCCCAGGCCGCTGAGCACCAGGATCAGGACGGCGAACACCGCCAGTACCAGGCTCCAGCTGACCCGAACGGTCATGTTGTCGAGAAGCTTCTTCACGACTGTCTCCCTCCTCTGGGGGACGGCGGCGAGCCGTCCCGGTAAACGAAACGGGTGGCCGTCATGGCTCGGCCGGCGCCGGGGCGCCGCGCGCCTCGGCGGGCAGGGCCGGCGCCGCGGCCGGGGCGTCCTCGTCGGCGGCGAGACGGAAGTGGGCGACCCGCTCGCGCAGGTGCCGGGTGCGGGTCACCAGCCGGCGGGCGGCATCCGCGCTGCTCTGCACCAGGCCGGCGTTCTCCTGGGTCATGCGATCCATCTGGGTGACGGCCACGCCCACCTGCTCGATGCCCTGACGCTGCTCGCGGGTGGCGTTGGAGATCTCGTCCATCAGCCCGCTGAGACGCTGGATGTCGCCGGCCATGCCGGCGATGATCCGGTCGGTCTCCTCGACCCGCCGGGTGCCCTCGACGACCTTGCCGTCGGCCCGCTCGATGAGCGCCTTGATCTCCTGGGTCGCCTCGGCCGAGCGGCTGGCCAGGTTGCGGACCTCCTCGGCCACCACCGCGAAGCCGCGACCGTGCTCCCCGGCCCGGGCCGCCTCCACCGAAGCGTTGAGCGCCAGGATGTTGGTCTGGAAGGCGATGGCATCGATGGTGTCGACGATCGACGTCATCTGGGTGGCGCTGTCGTTGATCTCGTTGATCGAGGTCACCACGGCCTTCATGGCCTCGCGGCCGTGCTCGGCGTGCCCCGCGGTCTCGACGGCGACCTCCCGGGCCTGGTCGGCATGCTCGGCGTTGTGGCTGACCGTGGTGGTGAGCTCCTCCATGCTGGAGGCGGTCTCGGCCAGCGCCGAGGCCTGCTGCTCGGTGCGGGTGGCGAGCTCGTCGTTGCCCTCGCCCAGGGCCTCCACCTCGCCGTTGACGGCGTCGGAGTCGCGGTGGATATCGCCGATGGTGGCGACCAGGGATTGGCGCATGCGCTCGATATCGAACAGCAGGCTGCGATCGTCGCCGCCGCGCAGCCGCACCTCCCGAGTCAGGTCGCCGTCGGCGATGGCCCGAACCGAGGCCGCCGCATAGCGGGGGTCGCCGCCCAGCGCCCGGGAGACGCCGCGGATCACCAGGCCCATCAGCAGGCTCACCGGCACGCCGATGATCAGCAGGGCCAGCAGGCTACGCACCAGCGAGCCGACGAAGGCGGCGTTGATGTCGTCGATGTAGACGCCGGTGCCGACGATCCAGCCCCAGGGCGCGAAGCGCTCGTGGTAGGACGACTTCGGCGAGGGCTCGCTGCCCTCCTCGTGGGGCCACAGGTAGGAGACGTAGCCGTCGTCGCCGGCCACGTCCTCGGCGAACTCGCGGAACAGGTAGCGATCCTCGACGTTCTGGAAGTCGCCGACATCGGTGCCGACCGCCAGCCGCGGGTGGCTGAGCAGCGCGAAGTCACCGTCGAAGACGTAGAGATAGCCGCGCCCCTGGTCGTACTGCATCCCCTTGATGATGGCGGCGGCCCGCTGCTTGGCGGTCTCCGTCTCGATGTCGCCGGCGGCGGCCCGCTCGGCCTGGCCCTCGATCACGCCCATGGCCAGGTGGACATAGTCCTGGAGGGCGCCGCGGCGCTCCTCGAGCATGGTCTGGCGGTTCTCCCAGGCGCCCCAGGCCACCATCAGCGCCATGGCCAGCCAGATGATGCCCAGAGAGCCCCACAGTTGTTGTGTCGTTGTCAGTCGGCGCACGTGTCACCTCGATTCGGGTCGTTGTCGGCAGCGCCTTCCCAGGACCGCGAGCGGGCCGAGCCTGACGCGCGACACGCCCGTCGCTCCCCTGCCCCGCCCCTGGCGTGGCGCTCTTGTTGTCGGATGGCCGGCCTTACTCGCTGACGGTATCGACCAGGGCCATTTCCTCGCTGGTCAGCAGCTTGTCGATGTCGACCAGCACCAGCATGCGGTCCTCGAGGCTGCCCAGGCCGCTCAGGTAGTCGGAAGACAGGGTCACGCCGAACTCCGGCGCGGGCTTGATCTGCTCCGGGGTCAGGGTCATGACGTCGGAGACGCCGTCGACCACGATGCCGACGATGCGCTCGCCGACATTGAGCACGATGACCACCGTCTGGCCGCCGTACTCGACCTTGTCCAGGCGGAACTTGATGCGCAGGTCGACGATCGGCACGATCACGCCGCGCAGGTTGGTCACGCCCTTGATGAAGTCCGGCGCGTTGGCGATGCGGGTGACGTTCTCGTAGCCGCGGATCTCCTGCACCTTGAGGATGTCGATGGCGTATTCCTCGTCGCCCAGCGAGAACACCAGGAACTCGCGGTTCTGCTCTTCGGTGGCGGCCAGGGCGGCATCGGGAGTCTGGGTGGTCATGACGGCTCTACCTCCTTGCGGGTAAGGGTCGTGGGGGCGGCGTGCTCGACACGCCGGGCTTCCTTCTTGGCACGGTTGAGGCGGTGCAGGTCGGTGATGTCGAGGATCAGGGCCACGCTGCCGTCGCCCAGGATGGTGGCCGCCGAGACGCCCGGCACCTTGCGATAGTTGGTCTCCAGGTTCTTCACCACCACCTGCTGCTGGCCGACCAGCTCGTCGACCAGCAGGGCATAGCGGCGCCCCTCGCCCTGGACGATCACCGCGATCGTCTCGTCGAGTTCGGTCCGGGCCCCGGCCACGTCCAGCGCCTCGTGGACCGGCACCACCGGCAGGTACTCGTCGCGCACCTTGAGCACCACGTCGTCGCCGGCCATGGCGTAGATGTCCTCCTTGGCGGGCTGCAGCGACTCCAGCACCGCGGACAGCGGCAGGATGAAGACCTCGTCGCCGACCTTGATCGACATGCCGTCGAGGATCGCCAGGGTCAGCGGCAGCACGATGCGAATGGTGGTGCCCTCGCCGGGCGTGGACATGATCTGGACATTGCCGCCCATGGCCTGGATGTTGCGCTTGACCACGTCCATCCCCACGCCACGGCCGGAGACGTCGCTGACCTCCTGGGCGGTGGAGAAGCCGGGGGCGAAGATCAGCTGCCAGACCTCGTCGTCGCTCATGCTGTCGGAGACGTTGAGCTCGCTTTCCCGCGCCTTGGCGAGGATCTTCTCGCGGCTCAGCCCGCCGCCGTCATCGATGACCTCGATGAGGATGTTGCCGCCCTGGTGCTTGGCCGACAGGGTCAGCTTGCCGGTGCGCGGCTTGCCGGCCGCCTCGCGGGCCTCGGGCGACTCGATGCCGTGATCCAGGCTGTTGCGCACCAGGTGGGTGAGCGGATCGATGATGCGTTCGGTGAGGCTCTTGTCGAGCTCGGTGGCCGCCCCCTCGGTGACCAGCTCGATCTCCTTGCCGAGCTTGCCGGCGGTCTCGCGGACCACGCGCGGGAAGCGGCTGAACACGAAGTCCATGGGGATCATGCGCACCGACATCACCGCTTCCTGGAGGTCGCGGGCGTTGCGCTGCAGCAGGTTCATGCCGTTGTGCAGGCCGCTGTGGTTGACGTTGTCGAGCTCGCTGACGGTCTGGTCGAGCATCGACTGAGTGATGATCAGCTCGCCGACCAGGTTGATGATCTGGTCGACCTTCTCCACGGATACCCGGATGGAGCTCGATTCGCCGCCGGCCTTGGCCTTCTTGGCCTTGGGCTTGGCCTTGTCGCGGGCGGGCTTGTCGTCGGCCGCCTTGGACTTGGACGCGTCGCTAGCAGGCTTGTCGTCGGCCGCCTTGGGCTTGGACTCGTCGCGGGCAGGCTTGTCATCGCCCGCCTTGGGCTCGGCGTCGGCCCGGGGCTCGGCGGGCTCGGCCTGCGGGGCGGCAGGGGCCGGTGCACGGTCCGCGGCCTCGGCCGGCTCGATGCGCAGCTGCTCGGGCTCGACGATGAAGCCCATCACCGCCTCGATGTCCTCGACGCCCACCGCGGTGGCGAGGGTCACCCGATAGCAGGCCGCATCGCCCTCCCGGGCCTCGATCTCGCCGAGCTGCTCGAGCTCCTCCACCAGCAGGCCGCGGTCCTTGTCGCCGACGTCGAGCAGCGATACCGTCAGCCGGGTCTCGCCGGCCGGCGCGGCGGCTTCGTCCGCCCGCTCGATGCGCAGCTGCTCGGGCTCGATGATGAAGCACATCACCGCCTCGATGTCCTCGGCGCCCACCGCAGTGGTGAGGGTCACGCGATAGCAGGCCGCGTCGCCTTCCCGGGCCTCGATCTCGCCGAGCTGCTCGAGTTCCTCCACCAGCAGGTCGCGGTCCTTGTCGCCGACGTCGAGCAGCGACACCGTCAGCCGGGCGCCGCCCTCGGCGGTTGCCTCCTCCGCCGCGGCGGGCTCGGGGGCCGGCTGCGGCTCGGGCTCGGCCGGGGCCTCGGCGGCCGGCGCGGGCTGCCCCGGCAGGTCGCCGGCGGCCTCCAGCCCCTGGCCGATCTCCTCCAGCGCCAGCCGCTGCAGCGTCTGGCAGATACGCGCGAAGGCCTCCTCGTCGGGGTCCTCGCCGTTGCGGTAGGCATCGAGCTGGTCGTGGAGCATGTCCTTGGTTTCCAGAAAGGTGTCGACGATGTCCCGGCGCAGGGTCAGCTCGCCCTGACGGGTGTGATCCAGGAGGTTCTCGAAGAGGTGCGTGGTCTTCTGCAGCACGTCGAAGCCGAAGGTCCCGGCCCCGCCCTTGATCGAGTGCGCCGCCCGGAAGATGGCGTTGAGCTGCTCGGCGTCCGGATCGTCGACGTCGAGTTCGAGGAGGTGGCGCTCCATGTCGGCCAGCAGTTCCTCGGCCTCCTCGAAAAAGGTGTCATAGAAATCCGTGATATCCATGCGTTTCCCCACCCAGGAAGTGTGATGCCCCTCAGGGCGATGATGCCGGCCCCAGGGCCTCGTGCAGTTGGTCGTTGAAACGCTCCAGCGGCGTGGTCGGCGCCGCCTCGCGGCCGCCGCCGCCCAGCGTCGAGGGCAGCCCGATGCCGTCGACCACCCGCGGCGAGCGGATGCGCTCGGCCACCGACTCGAACAGCACCAGCAGCTCGATGCGGCGATTGATCGGGTCGCTGGCCTCGGTGTCGGGCATCGACACCTGGTCGGCGAAGCCCGCGACCCGCAGCAGCTTGCCGGCATCCAGGCCGCCGGCGACCAGCTCGCGGCGCGAGGCATTGGCCCGGTCGGAGGACAGCTCCCAGTTGCTGTAGCCGCGATAGCCGTTGAGGTAGGCCAGGCTGTCGGTGTGGCCGCTGATGCTCAGGTGGTTGGGCAACTCGTTGAGCAGCGGCGCGATCAGCCGCAGCAGGTCGCGCATGTAGGGCGCCACCTGGTCGCTGCCCAGCTCGAACATCGGCCGCTGCTCGGTGTCCAGCAGCTGGATGCGCAGCCCCTCCGGGGTCATGTCGAAGCGCAGCTGGTCGCGCAGTTCCTTGAGGTCCGGATCGGCCTCGATCGCCGACTCGATGCGCTCCTGAAGGTCGCGGAAGGCGCGCCGCTGGCGTTCGCTGGGCCGGGTCCGCTGGCGCAGGTCGATGCGCGCCCGCTCGCCCTCCTTGTAGACCGGATCGGGGCCGCCCCCGGGAATGACGTTCTCGCTGACCGCCGCGCTGTCACCGCTGGTGATGGCCGCCACCAGCGGCGTGCTGAAGTAGTCGGCGACCCCTTCGCGCTGCTCGGGGCTGGACGTCGAGAGGATCCACATGACCAGGAACAGCGCCATCAGAGCGGTCATGAAGTCCGCCAGGGCGATCTTCCAGCTGCCGCCGTGATGGGCCTGGACGACCTTCTTGCGGCGGATGATGATCGGGCGGCGGTTGTCTCCCTGGCTCATGCGCTCCCCGCACCCGCCTTGGATTCACGCACGTAGTCCTCGAGCTCGCTGAAGCCGGGGCGCTCGGCGCTGTGCAGCGCCTTGCGGCCGAATTCCACGGCCAGCTGAGGGGCGTAGCCGTGCAGGCTGGCCAGCAGGGTCACCCGCATGCACTGCAGCACCTTCTCGGCCTCCTTGGCCTGGCGCTCGATGCGACTGGACAGCGGCATGATGAAGCCGTAGCCCAGCAGGATGCCCAGGAAGGTCCCCACCAGGGCGTGGGCGATCATCACGCCCATCTGGTCGGGATCCGCCGCGGAGGAGCTCAAGGCCTTCACCACCCCCATCACCGCGGCGACGATGCCGAAGGCCGGCATGGCGTCGCCCACCTTGTGGATGGCATCGGCCGGGATATGCACCTCCTGCTCGAAGGCCTCGATCTCGTGCAGCATCAGCTCGTCGAGCTCCATGGGATCCATGCTGCCGCTGACCATCAGGCGCAGGTAGTCGGTCAGGAAGGTCATGATCATGGGATCGGCCAGCACCTTGGGGTGCTCGTTGAACAGGGCGCTGTCCTGGGGATTGTCGATGTCGCGCTCGATGCCCAGCATGCCGTCGCGGCGAATCTTGGCCAGGATCTTGTACTGCAGCGCCATCAGCTCCATGTACAGCGCCTTGTCGTACTTCTTGGAGCGACGCAGGCGCGGCAGGATGCGGAAGGTGGCCTTGAGGGCCTTGCCGTTGTTGGACGCGACGAAGGCGCCGATGCCCGCCCCGCCGATCATCAGCAGCTCGGTGGGCTGGAAGAGCGGCCCGAGGCTGCCGCCGGCGAGCACGAAGCCGCCGAAGACGGAAAGCAGAACGACCAGGTAACCAATGGGAATCAGCACGACCGATATCCTTCGCCGAAACGTGAATGATGCGACTAGGACAGGGTATCGGCCGGTGCCACGGCGGACTTGAGGGACGGCGGGAGAAAAATGGTTCTTCGCAGATCAGCGTGAAGTCGCTGCACGGCTCAGCTTGGCATGGTGGGTGTGCTCTTCGTGGGAGCGATCTTCAGATCGCGATCCGCCGCGCAGCGGCGGCGATAGAGGCACCGCTGTAGGATCTCCCCCGGGCGCCTATCGGCGCCTTTCGCCCAATGAATTGAGCTCCCACGATGACCTGCGCGATGACTCTGTCCCGCTGATAGGGCGCTTCGCGGGAGATTCTATGTTGCCCGCCCGGCCTTGAGGGGCGCTGAAGCGCCGAACCGAGTGCCCCCACAGTGGTATTCACGCCAAGCTGCGAAGAACCAGAACAATGCCGCCGGGCGGGGCTCCCCGCCCGGCGAGCGCTCAGGCGTGGCGGGCCGCCCGAGGGGCCGAGGGCGCGGCGGCCTCGGCGCGACGCTTGCGGGTCTTGCCGGCCCGGGAGGGGGGCTGGCAGATGCCGCACACGTAATCGTGGGTCGGGCTGTGGGCGTGGGCCACGAAGTGTCCGTGGCAGCGACCGCACTCGGACAGCTGGAGCTGGTCGCTCTCGAAGAAGCGCACCAGGGTCCAGGCCCGGGTCAGCCCCAGCACGGCCTCGGCATCGTCGATCGCCACCTGCTCGAGGTACAGCCGGTAGGCCTTGATGAAGGCCTCCATGCGCGCGCAGCCATGATCCTCGCCCAGCCGCCGGTAGATGTTATAGAACAGCGAGGAGTGGATGTTGGGCATCCAGGTGATGAACCAGTCGGTGGAGAAGGGGAGCATCCCCTTGGGCGGCGACATGCCGCGCACTTCCTTGAACAGCCGGATCAGGCGAGCCCGACTGAGATCGGTTTCGGTCTCGAGCACCTGGAGGCGGGCCCCCAGCTCGATCAGTTCGATGGCGAGCTGTACCTGTTCCAGCTCGTCCAGCAGGCTCTTAGCCGACATGTCCGCCCCCTTCCGAGAGCATGGAGCGGGACGCCATCAGCAGCGAGGCATGGAAGTGCCCCAGCCCCTGATCGCGAGGGTTGTCGGCCACCTGCCGCAATTGATCGACGCTCTCGCCGCCGAAGTGGCAGAGCAGCTGGTTGGTGTTGGCCAGTCGCGCCAGCTGGCGAGCATCGAGCGAGGCCAGCAGCTCGGCCATCTCCTCGTCGATCTTGAGCCGGAACATGGCCTCGGCCCGGTCGGCGCCGAGCAGGCGCTGGGCGAGCAGAAGATAGGCGAGATTCAGTTCCCGAATCTCGTCGACGTGCGGATTGGTTTGCATAATTCCCTGCTTTTATTCGCTTGTTTCCACGGCACGATCTTGATGTCGCGCTCGTCGGCCCCCTCATGGCCCGAACAGCACAGCATGAGGGCGCTTTTTTACGGTTTCATAACATACAATACACAACATGAGGCGCCACAGTCCTGCGCTGTCAACGCTCTAGCACTTGACCTGCGTCAATTTTATGAAATTGCTCTAGTGACAATGCCATAAAGCGTGCATCAGACTTTCGCCTTATAAAGCCTAACGCATCGCGCGCAGATCGACTTACATATCTGCGCCCTAGGAGGGCGGCCCCGCCATTTCGCGCACCCACACCAGCAGCTCGGCGATCACCTGGTAGAGCCTGGGCGGAATCTCCTCGTCCAGGTCGAGCTGCATCAGCAGCCCCACCAGCTCGGGGGCATCGTGCACATAGACGCCTTCGCGTCGGGCCTCCTCGAGGATGCGCTCGGCCAGCTCGCCGTAACCCTGGGCGACCACCCGCGGCGCCCCCTCGCCGTCCCGGTAGGCCAGGGCCACGGCCTGGCGGCGGCCTTCGCCCTCCCGCCGGCTCATGCCCCCTCCCCCGGTAGCCCCTCGAGGCTCAGCCGCACGTCATCGAAGCCGTGGGCGGCCAGGCGATGACGCAGCGGCTCGAGGCCGCCCTCGAGCCGGGCCAGCGCCGCCTCCCGGGCCCGCAGCTCGATATCCAGGCGCGCCTCGCGCATGCGCAGCGAGGCCTTCAACGGGCCGATGCCCGCCACCTCGAGCTCCAGGTCGGAGCGCCACTCGGGGGACGCCTCGTCCCGCGACTCCTCCGAGGCCTGCCCCTCGCCGCCCTGCCCCTCGCGCCGCCCCTGGGGCAGCTGGATCACCAGCGCCATGAAGAGCCCGGACCACACATCGCCCTCCCAGCGCAGGCTGGGCGTGGCCAGCATCTCCAGCTGGTGACGCACCAGGTGCTGCAGGCTCTCGTGGACGGTCTCGCGCCCGCCGGGACGGGGCGCCTCCAGGCCCGCCTCGAGGGATCGGGCCCGCGCCGCCTCGGGGGGAGCGGCATCGCGGGCGGCCGGCGAGGGCAGGCTCGTCGCGGCCTCGCGACCGCCGGGTGCAGGCGCGCCGGGCGCGGTCGGCGACACGCCCTGGGGCGCGGGCGACGCCCCGGCGGAAGCCCCCGGCGCGGAGGCCGCGCGAGCCGCGGCCGGCGGCATGCCCTCGCCCCGGGGATGGATGGCCTGGGGCAGGAAGGGCACCGGCGGCGTCGCGGCCTGGACCCGGGCGGCGACCGAGGCCGTCGAGGCCGAACCCGACGCCGAGCCCGTAGAGGTCGCGGCGGCGGTGAGCGGCGTGAAATGCAGGGTACGCAGCATCTGCGGTTCGCGATGCAGCTGCTGGCGGGGCAGCTCGCCCTTGAACCAGCGCGCCAGATGCGCCTCGTAGAAGAGCCCGCTGTCGCGGATGCTGGCCTGCAGGTGCTGGGCCAGCTGGTCGGGAGACGCCGCCTGGCCCGGCGCCACCAGGGGCGCCGCCGGCGAGACCGCCGAGGGCGGCGCGGGGAAGCGTCCCAGCAGGTCGGCGATGGTCCGCGCCGAAGCGCTGAGGTGCGTCAGCGCCGAGGAAGGCGGCGCGCCGGCCGGCGACGCCGGCGCGCTACCGCCCGGGGCCCGCTGGCGGGCCACCTCGCCGGCGGAGGGCGCCGGCGCCCGGGCATCGAGGCGCGAGTCGCTGTGCACGGCTCGGGGCGCCTCGGCCGGGGCGGTGGGCTTGATCGGCTGATTGAGGGGCTTGGGCAGGGGCACGTCGACCCGCTTGCCCAGCACCTGGTGCAGGAGGGTGTCGATCAGGGGCGTGATGCCGCTCACGGCTCGCCCCGGGCGAAACGGCCGGCGGCGCCGAGGACCCGGCCGCCGCCTCCGCCGTAGGCACGCTGCAGGTCCCGCTGGCGCTGCGAGGTGCCCAGCAGCTCGCCCAACTCGTCGCGCCGGCGCTCCAGATGACGGCGAATCTCGAGGTCGTTCTCGAGGATCCCCTCGAGCAGCTCGGCCTTGCGCACCTGTGCCTCGCGCGAGAGCGCCTGGATGGCGTCCCGCTCGGCCAGGCGCTCGACGCGCTGGACGTAGTCGGCCTCCAGCTCGACCAGCGCCGCCCAGTCGGCCTCCCGGGCCAGGGCCAGCATGCGCTCGCTGCATTCCAGCAGCGCCCGATAGCCGGCGATCACGGCATCCTGGGCGGCCTCGTCGGCGTCACCGGCCTCGGTCATCTCAGCCTCCGGTGGCCTGAGCCTGGGGCGCGATCTCGCGCCAGGCCGAGGCGATATCGCTCAGCAACCGCTCGGCCTCGTCGAGCCTCTCCACGTCATCATGACGGTTGGCGGCCAGCAGCTGACGACCGATATAGTCGTACAGCATGTCCAGGCGCTCGGCGATCTCGCCGCCGCGCTCGGCGTCGAGCGCCGCCTGCAACCCGTTGGTGACGATTTCCAGGGCCTTGGAGATGGCCTTCCCCTTCTCGGACCGATTGCCGTCCTGCAGGTGGATACGCGCCTTGCGGATCGACGCCAGCGCGCCGTCGAACAGCATGACGATCAACTGGTGGGGGCTGGCGGACATCACGCCGCTCTCGACTCCCACCTTGGCATAGGCACCGGCACCGCGCCCGTAGGCCGCCGCACCTCGCATGGCTGTCATGTTATCTCGCCTCCTTTGTCACGCCGTGCATCACTGACCCAGCATGGAAGACAGGCCACTGAGCTGACTACTCAGGTAACTGCTCGTCTGGTTCATTTGCGCCACCATGGTGTCCATCTGGGCGAACTGCTCCCGATACCGCGCCACGGTCGCCTCGATGGTCCGCTCGGTACGGTCATAGCGATCCTGAAGGCGATCGATGCTGTCCTGGGCGCCACCGGTGGCACTATCGATCAGGCCGTCGGTCTGCAGCATCTGGTCGAGCCCGTCATCCAGCTTGCCGGCCAGCCCCCCTCCGTAACTCTCACCGGCGAAGAACTCGGAGAGCCCGCCAGGATCCGATGCCAGCACCGTATCCAGCTTGTCATCGTCGATTTCCAGCGTGCCATCGGTCTGGATATCGATCCCGACCTCGAACAACTGCTCGTAGGTCCCGCCCTCGCCACTCATGGCCTCGCTGAGGACATCGCGAAGCCGCGATTCCACGGTACGCAGGGTAGAGTCACCGAGCAGCTGGCCGGCGTCTTCATCCTCGCCATTGTAGGCCGACAGGTCATCGATGGTGCCCTTGAGGCTGTTATAGGCATCGACGAATTCGGTAATGCCTTCCTTGATCGACTCCTCGTCGCGGGTCACCGCCACGGTCGAGCTGCCGGTCTCGGTAAGCTCCAGGGTCACGCCCTGAATGGCCTCCTCGACTCGATTGCTCTGGCTGGCGATATCGATGCCATTGACCGATAGCGAAGCGTTCTGGGCCGCCTGCTCGGTCGTGGCGTCCAGGGTCAGGGAGGACACCCCGTTCTGGAAATCCACCGAGCCGATGGCCGCATCGGTACCGGTCTTGTCGGAGGCCAAGGACAGGCGATAGCTGGAGCCGTCGTTGACGATGGAGGCGGTCACCCCGATGTCCTGATCGTTGATGGCATTGCGGATATCGGCCAGGGAGCTCTGATCGCTGATCGCGACATCCGCCGTGGAGCCGTCACCGAACGCGAAGCTGATATTGCCATCCCCCGACGCCAAGGGGTCGGTCTTGCTGGCGACCCCGTCGGTGGCGATGCTGTAGGCTTCCGCCAGCTGAGTGACATCCACCGAATAGCTGCCGGGCGCCGCATCGGTCGTCGCGGATGCCGTCACGCTGGAGCCCGTCACCTCGGCGGTGACGCTGGCGAAGAAGTCGCGATCACCGATCTTGCTCACCGCGTCCTGAAAATCCGAGAGACCGCTTTCGAGCTTGCCATACGCCGAAAGGGTCGCCTCATAGCTCTTCTGCTGTTGAACGATCGGCACCAACTGTTGCCGCTCGGCGCTCTTCAGCTGGTCGAGCAGCCCGTTGAGGTCCATTCCCGAACCGATACCCAGAGATGAAATCGAGGCCATGACGCGTCCTTCCTGTAATGCGATGAGTCTGACAGTCGGGCAGCTTGCCCTGGGGCCGAACAGCCCATGTCAGACGGGCTAATTCTAACTATCGGCCGGGGACGCCCCGACTTTAGGCTCCACCGGCACTTCCTCGCGAGGCTCGCCCAGCCGCTGGCTCACCTCGCCCTCGAGCACCTCGCCGAGCGACTCTCCCGGCGGCTCGGCGACCTCGGTGAGCTGGACCCGGGTGGGACGAGTCTGCGCGTCCAGCCCCTGCACCCAGCCCAGCCGGCCGTCGGCGAAGCGCGCCAGCGAACCGATCGGATAGAGGCCGAAGCGCCGGATGTAGCGCTTCACCCAGCGCGCATCGAAGGCCTGGTCGCGATCCAGCAGGTAGCGATAGATGGCGCCCAGACGCCAGGCCGGCCGCTCCCCCAGGGGGCGGCGCAGGGTATCCACGGCATCCACCACCGCCGCGGCACGCTCCAGCTCGCCCAGCGACTCGCCCTGGCGCCCCTCGGGATAGCCGCTGCCGTCCAGGCGCTCGTTGATGCGGCGCACCACCGAGGCGAAGACCGCGGGCGACAGCCACTGGCAGTGCGTCATCCGCGCCTCCAGCAGCGCGATGTGCGAGGTCCCCTCGGCGCTGACCTCGTCACCCTGCCAGGCCTCGTCCGGCAGCAGCGCCTTACCCAGGTCATGCACCATGGCGCAGGCCACCAGGGCCTTGCGCAGCTCCCGCGGCACCGAGGCCTCGCCCACCAGGTCGAGCAGGTGGGCGGCCACCCCCAGACCATGGGCGACCAGCCAGGATTCGTCATGCAGGCAGGCGGTGGCGAACAGCAGCCCCTCGCGATCCTCCTCATGCAGGCCCAGCAGGCGATCGGCATGTCGCGACAACTGCACCGAGTCGACCTCGGCGCCGTCCTTGAGCTCCAGCAGCTGGGCGTCCAGATAACCGGCGATCCGCGACAGCCGTCGCGCCATGGGGGTCGGGTACGCCTTCATGTTGCGCCGCCCCACCTCGGGGGTCGGCTGGGCCGCGCCCTGGAAGAGCATCGAGGGCAACCGCGAGGCCTCGCCACCCTCGGCGTGCCGCGCGGCCTCCTGCTCGATCTCGCGGACGAAGTGCCACAGCCGACGCTCGTGCTCGGGGCCGTTGCCCTCGAAGCGGAAGCCGACCGCCACGGCCTGGCGCTCGGTATCGGCGCGCCGGTGGCGCGGCCGGCCGCGCACGGTGAAGCGCGTGCCGTCGGGGAAGCACAGCTCGATCTCCAGCGGCAGGGCCGCCTCGGCCAGCAGCGCGGTCGCCGCCAGCGGCAGCTCCAGGCGACAGCCCTCCAGCGACAGGTCCTTGAGGTCTCCCTGCACGCTCTTGCCGTCCGGCCCGCGCAGGATGGCGCCGACCTCCATGCCCAGGCGCAGCCGGGCGCGGAAGGTATCGCGGCGCTGCAGCACCTCGAGGAAGAAGGGATAGGGGCAGCGGCAGACCAGGCGGCCGTCGCGCTGCTCGCAAGCCTCCATGGCCAGCTCCGGGGTACGCACCATCTTGCCGTGCGCCTGGCCCAGGACGCGGAAGGCCTTGCCCCGCTGGAGTTCGCCGGCGACCTCGCGAATCGCGCTGACATCGAGGTCCAGCCCTTCGCCGGGGCGCTGCTCGGTGACCAGCACCGGCAGCGGCTCGCCGTGCTCGCCAAGCTGCAGGGACGCCCCGCTGGGGCCGATCAACGCCTCGATCAGCGCCTCGATCTCGACGGGGTTCTCGATGCGGGTGTAGCCGTCCTCTGCCATCCCTGTGCCTCTCGCTGGTGGTCCTCGATCGAACACACATCGGCCGGGAACGACGAGACTTGAGGCGGCGGGTTACTGCTTCTCGGCCAGCCCGCCGAGGGTCTGTTCCAGGTCGTCGAGCAGCCCGCGAGTCAGCCGCACGGAATCGCGCACCTCGGCGGCGGAATGCGAGGACTGCTCCGCCAGGCGCCGTACCTCCCCGGCCACCACGCCGAAGCCGCGCCCCGCCTCGCCGGCGCGGGCCGCCTCGATGGTGGCGTTCAGCGACAGCAGGTGGGTCTGGGTGGCGATGCCCTCGATGGTGTCGACCAGGGCGGCGATGCGCTCCCCGGCCTCGGCGACACCGCGCATGCTGGTCTCCATCGCCTGGCGAAGCGCCACGTCCCGGGTGACGTCGCGGAAGAAGGCCGTGTAGTGGGTCTCCTCGCCCAGCGCCACCTTGGAGAGGGTCACGCTGCCCCAGCGGGGCTCGCCGTCGCGGCGCGGAATCGGCACCTCGCGGGTGAAGCCGACGATGCGATTCTCTCCGCCGTTGCGGTTGGCATCGACATAGCCGTCGTGGTGGGGGCGGATCTCCGCCGGTACCAGCATCTTGACGTTCTCGCCGAGCACCTCCTCGCGGTCGAGGCCCCAGAGCCGCTCCGCGGCGGCGTTGAAGAAGGTGACGCGGTTGTGGTGATCGATGGTCACCACGGCATCCAGGGCCTGCTCCAGGGTCTGGTTGAGCCGCTCCCGGAGCTGGCGCTGGTAGGTAATGTCCTTGGCGAAGGCGGTGTAGCGGATCTCGCCGTCGAGCTCGATCTCGGACAGCGAGAGATTGACCCACAGCTCGCGGCCGTCGCGGCGCTGCATCCGGACATCCCGGCTGCTGCCGACGATGCGGTTCTCCCGGGTGCGACGCTGATGCCCGATGAAGTCGTCGTGCCGCTCGCGCAGCTCGCCGGGCACCAGCAGCTTGACGTTGCGGCCCAGCACCTCGTCGCGACGATAGCCCCAGAGCCGTTCCGCCGCCGGATTGAAGAAGGTGATGCGGTTGTCGGCGTCGATGCTGACCACGGCATCGAGCGCCTGCTCCAGGCTCTGCTCGAGCAGGACGCGCTCGGCACGCTCGTCCCCCACGTCACGCACCATCACCACACCGCCCCGCGCCATCGGCCGATGCTCCACCCGCGCCCAGAAGGCGCGGCCATGGCGATCCCAGAGGCAGGCCTCGTCACCGGTGGCTTTCCAGCAGGCGGCGGGCAGCAGGCGCTCGACGCCCTCGCCGAGCAGCTCCTCGGCGGCGTAGCCCCAGAGGCGTTCGGCGGCGGCATTGATGAAGTCGATGCGTCGCCGGTCGTCCAGGCCGATCAGCGCTACCGGCAGGGCCTGGAGTCGTTCCAGGAAGGCGGACTCGCGGGACGCCTCGGCGGCGGGGGCGGGCGCCAGGGCGAGCGACAGGCGTTGCAGCAGGGATGTCATGGCCGAGCCTCGAGTGGAAATGATGCCCGCAGCATAACGATACAAAAGCTGTACAGCAAATCCTTACATGTATCGCCATGTTCGCCACATCGCCGCCCGAGGGGTCGACTGAACGACCATCCCTGTACAACCCATGTACATCACGCCGGTTCGGCACCCTCCATCTCGGCGCCGCCCTCGAAGATCCGGTAGCAGTGCTTGCCCGCCTCCTTGGCGCGGTACATCGCCTGATCGGCACGGCGCAACAGCAGGTCGGCATCCAGGGCGTCCGTGGCCGCGTAATAGGTCACCCCCAGGCTCGCCGAGACCCGCAGGGAGACACCGTCGACGTCCACGCGCGCCGAGGTGACCGCCAGCAGGCGATCGAGCACCCGCCGGGCGTCGCCCGGCCCCTCCAGGCCGGTCAGCACGGCCACGAACTCGTCGCCCCCCAGGCGGGCCAGGGTGTCGCTGGCCCGCAGCTGCTCGCGCATGCGCTCGGCGAGCGCCACCAGCAGGCGGTCGCCGGCGTCGTGGCCATGGGTGTCGTTGATCGCCTTGAAGCCGTCCAGGTCGATGAACACCACCGCCAGTCGCCCGCCGCGGCGATCCACCCCGGCCATGGCCTGGCGCAGGCGGTCGGCCAGCAGCAGCCGGTTGGGCAGGCCGGTGAGGGCATCGTGCTGGGCGGCATGGGCCAGCTGGCGCTGATGCTCCTTGAGCCGGGTGATGTCCGACATCAGCCCGACATAGCGCTGCACCCGACCGGCCTCGTCGACGATGGCGCTGATGGTGAGCCGCTGGGGGTAGGCCTCGCCGTTGCGGCGCCGGTTCCATACCTCACCGTCCCAGTGCCCGTAGGCCTTCAGGCGCTGCCAGAGCTCGGCATAGAAGCCCGCGTCATGCCAGCCGGCGCTGAGCAGGCGGGCATTGCGCCCGATCACCTCGTCGCGATCATAGCCGGTGATCTGGCTGAAGGCGCCGTTGACCTCCAGGATGTCGCCGCTCGGCGAGGTGATCATCACGCCCTCGTGGGAGTGGGTGAAGACGCCGGCCAGCAGGCTCAGGCGCTCGCGCTGCTGGCCCAGCAGGCGATTGCGGCGGGCCAGCATCACCAGCAGCGTCGCCACCAGGGCCGCGGCGGCGCCCAGCCCCAGCAGGAAGCCATAGTAGCGCTCCCAGATATCGCGCCAGGTGAAGTCGGGGATGTTGTCGAAGGGTGGCAGGCGCAGCGTCCTGGCCAGCCGTTCCACGGGCAGGTAGTCCTGAGGCGGCGCGAAGCCAGCGATGCGGGCCGCTTGGGCGGCGGGATGGTCGGCCCCCAGGGTGAACAGCGCCACCGCCACCCGGCGCACCGTCTCGGGCGCGACCTGGGGCATGACCACGAAGGGCCATTCCGGATAGAGCCGGGTGGACACGGCGAAGGGAAAGCCCGCCAGCCGCTGAGCATTGACCACCTCGAGCCGCCCCGGCTCCAGGCGCCCGGCCTCGCGCAGGCGCTCCAGGATGCCGGTGCGGACGAAGCCGACCTCCGCCTCGCCGCGCAGCACCGCCTCGACCACGGCGTCGTGGCTGCCCACCACCCGCGCGTCGATGTCGCGGACCGGGTCGAGACCGGCCTGGCGCAGCTCGAAGGCATGGGTCTGGTAGCCGCCGAGGAAGCGGCGCCCGGGAATCGCCACCCGGCGCCCCTCGAGATCCGCCAGTTCGGCGATCGCCGCATCGCCGGCGGCCTTGATCACCACCCCGCCCAGGCTGCTCACGGCCTCGCCATGCTGGGTATTGATCAGCGTTGCCAGGGCGCCGGTCAGGCTGTTGCGGCTGCGCACCTGCAGGTAATGGCTGGGGTTGGTCATCAGCAGGTCGAGGCGGCGGTGGGCGATCGCCTCCTCGATCTCGTCCAGGCTCAACACCTCCAGCTCGACGCGGTGATCCGGCAGCTGCCGACCGAGATAGTCCGCCAGGGGGCGATAGCGCGCCTCCATCACGGCGGGCGGGCGATAGGCGAAGACGCCGAGCGTCAGCGTCGACTCCGCCGCGGCCATCGCGGGCCAACCAATCAGGAACGCCAACAGCAGGCCACGCCAGCGCTTCATGGCATCTCTCCCGGTTCGGGCAGATAGCGCGGCGTCGCCAGGGAGGCCAGGTCGTCGGGGACGGGCAGCAGGGCGTTGTCCACCATGACCCGGTTGAGCAGGGTCGCGGCGCGGCGCAGGTCACCGTCGACGCCGAAATAGTCGCGATTGCCCGCCCGACCGGGAAGCTCCAGGCCCGCATAGGAGGCGCGGACCTCCTCGTAGCCGAGCCCCCGCCAGGCCGCGATGCGGCGCATGGCGTCCTGGGGGCTGACGCGCAGGTGGTCGAGCCCGCGAAAGAAGGCCGCCACCAGGCCATGCAGCGCCTCGCCGCGCCAGCGCAGCCGATCCCGGCGCACCGCCAGGACATCGAGGATGACATCGGGGAACTGGCTGCTGTCGTAGAGGCGCACCGCCCCCTCGCGCAGCAGCCGCCGGGCCGCCGGCTCGTAGCTGATCGCCGCATCGATGCTGCCCGCGTGCCAGGCCGAGAGCTGCGCATCGGGGGGCATGTCCACCACCTCCAACCGGTCGCGGGTCAGGCCCGATGCCGCCAGCAGCTGCGACAGCACCAGGTTGCCCACCGCGGTGCGCTCCACGGCCAGGCGCCTCCCGGCCAGGTCGCTCAACGAGGCGATGTCCGGCCGGGCCAGCACCATGTCGGCGCCCACCGAATCGTTGCAGACGGCGATCACCGTCAGCGGGATGCCCTCGGCGCGCGCCTTGAGGGTCTCGTCCAGGGTCAGGGCGGCACCATCGAGCTCCCCCCGCAGCAGCCCCGCCAGGGAGTCACCGGCGTTAGCGCTCTCCCGGAGCCGCACCCCGTCCGGCAGCCAGCCGAAGGCCCGCGCCAGATACAGCGGCTCGTAGCCGGGCCAGGGGTGGAGGCCGATGGCGAGCGGCGCCTCCCGCCCGCAACCGCCCAGGGCCAGCGGTGCCAGAGCCAGCCCCGCCAAGGCGCCCAACGCCTCGCGGCGATGCAGCGGAACATACTCTGCATTGTCCCGGCGGGAAGGACGATCATGGCTGGGGAGACGAGGCGGCATAGGACGGCAGACAACGCTTGGAGGACGAGCGGGGCGACGGCGACATTGATTTAAGCATAACGAATATTGCGATGCGCCATAAGGTCGCACCCGCCTGACCTGGATCATGACAAGGCCGCCAAGCGGGCGCCGACACTCAGGCCGATAGCCGCCGAATCCCCAGGAAGCGCCCCTCCGGCGAGACATGCAGCCGGAAGACGCCATGCACCCCGTCCCGCCGGACCACCCGACGCAGCGCCTCGGCCGGGAAGGCCACGCTGCGCCCGTCCAGGCTAAGGGTATGCACCATGCCCGCCCGGCCCTCGTAATGGGCCAGGCAAGCCTCGGGCGAAAGTTCGATGATCACGTCGATGGTGGGCATTGGGCACCGCCTTTCGACTCATGGCCTTCTTATGCCCTGCAGTCGCAATCGGGTCATACGTCATGGCCTTAGGGAGGATTGCAAGTCGCCTTGCAGCCTTAAGCGACCCTATAGCCACAACTGCAAGTCGTCAGCATGGAAGCAAAAAGCATATAAGTTCGGCCATGGCCTAGGCCATTCGAACATAAGGCCAGCAGCGCTATACATCGAATACATTATATAAGCAATGCCTGCTAACGCGCCTATCCACCCAACTTTTATGAAGCACTTCCCGAGAAAAAGCTAGAAGACAGCTTGCTGTCGACAAAGCGTGACCTCAGCACCGTCTCTGCAAACTCTGGAGCATAGAAAGAAACCCTATCAACAACCTCGATCTCTTCATCCAGAAAGCTCAAACCTGAAGTGTCGCGCCCTCCTTTGTTAGGATTATGATGAAACGCCACCACTTCCGCATGCTTCTTCCTAGCGGCCTCTTCATCATCCACCTCCAGCCCAAACTTGGCTCCGATGCGAATCACATTCTCATAATCGTGAAAATCTTCGGCGGTGACCCAGCAATAGACACCACCCTCGCTGTCATAAATCGACTGGGCCTGCAGCTGCCGGTAAAAGGCGTCAAGAACGCCCCAAAAGCATAACTGGTAATCCGAAAGCGTCATTGGAGAAAAAACAGGAAGAGCACCAGGAAGAGTGGGGTCGGCCGAGTAGCGCTTACCGTTATCACTTCGCGCGGGAGTGCTTCCACGCTTGTAAAGGCTTTTGGCCGTCTCCCTGAAATCTCGATTCAGAAAGATAAGGCCAGGCATTACCCCCATCCTCAACAAGGGTATAAGAAAGCCTTTACCGAACACATTACTGGTTTCCACATAACTCGACTCTCGCGAAGCGTATATAGAATCGAGCTTCTTCTCCAAGAAGAGGAGCGCATGTCGAGGATCAAGCTTCACTGACTGAAAGACATCAGCATAATTTGGATGCGGCTCATGCTCCGATCTAACATCATTAAATATTTTAAATGTCTCGGTCAGCATAGTGGTACCTGTCCGCCCATGCGTAACCGTAAAAACAAGGTTCTTTTTTTCGTTATTCATAGCGGCTCTCCATCAATTCTCTTGACAGGCTTGGCCGGCCGCCCCGCCACGATGGTATCCGGAGGAACATCGCCAGTCACCAAACTCCCTGCGGCTATTACGGCGTTTTCACCGATCACAGCAGGGCCCAACACTGTCACACCGGAGCCTAACCACACCCCTCGCTTGACATGAATATCACGCCCCTCATTGGGTACAGCAAGCAGGCGCTCTCGCCCAGTCTTGGCATAGTCATGAGTTCCCGTGAGCAACATGCACCTATGCCCAAAGAAACATTCCTCTTCTACTGTCACGTGGCCAGAACGCGTATTCACAAGCAGGTCATTTACAGAAATAGTCGTCCTTTCAAGATGGACCCTGCTCTTATCTCCCCAGACCCTCACTTGCCGCAGCTCGGCATCAGCAATGTAAGGCATCATCAACTTAGCCAACACCGCGAGCTCTTTCTTTTTTGCCGTCTTCAAAAGAGACAAAAAATCGCTTTCTGCCTTTTCCGACTCCGAAGAAGAGCTCAAACTTTCTTCAGACTCCGGTTTTTTATTCATCAAAGGCACCATCACGGCCCTCCTTTAGTTCATCTCGGCGAGAAGCTTATCCACCTCATCCGCCACAACATCATTTGCGTCTTTTGACAGCGAGTCATGAGCACCCCTTTCTTTCTTTACAGGGCTCCTTTCCCGCACCATTTCAATATATTCCCTGGCCTTCTTCTCACTGCATGAGCGCAGGATCTCGTATGTGATGTCACGCACGCCGAAAAACTCATGCAGCATGAAAGCCAGCCTTTTCTTTTTATCGTCACTCAAGCCTGAAAGGTTTTCATTATTGGGTACAAACAAGGCATCGGCACTTATCAACTGACTGGGGTCAAGCGAGAACTCCCCCTCCTCGATATCGACCTCCTGATAATTAGCATTATGAAAGCGGTAAAATCGGAAGCCATTGCGATTAGCCCAGCTCGTCAGCGTCCCGATGTCGGCCTCCCCCCTGTAACGAGGGTTAAACCTAACCCTCACCCTAATTAAGAGAGCATAACTAAGAGAGGATTTACCATTCTCCATAATTGTCAGATTGTCGTGACAATCATCCAGTGACAACATATCCAGGCTCGGCAAACCCTGAATGCTGTCTAGACCGACACTTGGCACCTCAGCATCCGGACTCGCCGCTCCCCGTTGCTCTGAGATATCAAGTGTAGAAACACGAGCTCCACTTTCTTCTGTGTACAGGTCCCGTGGTCGACCATCTCCTAGCACTGCACCGCTAAAGCACTGAAACTCACCATAGTGAGCCAGATGGCCGGCCACCCCCAAAGCGCAGGATGGATCGAAGCTCAGCATGGCAATATCGCCGCGATGAAGCAGTCGCTGAGTGGAGGGGTGTTCCGCCCAGTCACCACCATTGTCGATAACAAGGACGGGGGAGGACAGCTCCCAGTCAAACGACTCTTCTTCACGCATCGTGGGGAATCGGAGCGGAAACTCTTCCCCTTCGAACATCGCTTTTCCATTCTTTTCGAAGGACAGAGGTGCCGGCTCTTTCCCTTCGCAATGACGCTGCCAAACTGCTCGCAACGCCGTGGTCAGATGCCGGGAAAAGCGCTCGCCATCACATACAGGCGACTCTTCCAGTACCGTCCGCAAGGCGGCACGAATGACTGCCAGGTTGGGCAGGTCGCCTACCAGCTCTTTTACCTTTTTACGGTAGTCTTCCCAGTTATCAGTGACTAGCTCCGGCAACCCCGCATTGGTGAGGTGCGTAGCACTGTGTCGTCCCGCAAAAGTCGGCCCCGTACGAGTGACCACCGGAACCCCCATGAGCAGCGCTTCACAGGTCGTCAAGCCTCCGGAGTATGGCCAGGTATCAAGGGCCACATCGATACGCTGATAAGTAGCAAGGAAGTCTCGATGATCCGAGGGCCCCTCAAGGAGCAGACGAGACGCCTCAACTCCGTATGAAGCCATAGTGGCGCGGATTTTTTCACAGAAAGCAGGAACATCGAACTGCTTGCCCCGCAACAACAGTTTGCTCTCGGGAACTTCTTGCATCAGTAAAGCCCAAGCCTCGAGAAGCTCCTGGCTCAGCTTGGCGGGATTATTGAGGCAACCGAAAGTCACATAGCCATTCTTGATAGCCGGCAACGACGTCTGCTCTGGCGCATACTTTGGCACCTGATAGCAGATATAATCATCCGGGAGACGTATCAATGACTCGACGTATCGATCATCGATCCCTTCTGGCGTCTCCACGTGATCACTGATCAAGTAATCGAAGCACTCTAGGCCTGTGGTATTGGAAAGCGATCCTACCCACTTCACCAACAAGGGAGCAGGCTCTTGGACGAGAGCCTTATAGCGACTCCCTTCACCTATCCCGTTCATGTCAACGAGGATATCCACCTCGTCTTCTCGAATTTTTTCTGCCAACTGATCATTATTAAGATGACCAATAGGGAACCAAGCGTCGAAGCGTCGCTTAAAGCGGGCCGTCAAGTGGTCCTCAAGTTGATTGGTAGAATAGCCCACCAACTCGAAGAGCCGGGTGTCCAGCGATTCGATGGCAGGAAGGATCATCTGTCCGACGGGGTGAGTGCGGAACCCTCCGGACAACAGCCCAACACGCAGCCGCTTGTCAGGCTCGCGAGAAGTCTCAGCACGCTCTATCCGCTTATCGGGGCGCAATGCCTGACCGCGCTCGACTAGATACTGGAATAGATCATCCGCGCTATAGCGAGGATTGTAATGTCTTGCTCCCAAAAGGTTGGAGACTGGCTGATCCGCCTCCGGACGGACTTCCTGAGCGATGGAGTAATGGTATTCTGCCTTGTCATACTCCGTTTGATACAGATATAGGCTTGCCAAGTTATTATTAGCGCCGAAGTCTCTCGGGTTATTCTTCAAGACTTCCTGTAACGCCTCTTGAGCCTCCCCTTCACGACGAAGAGATGTCAGCTGCAAGGCTCGCCACTTGAGGACTTCCGGCTCGCCAGGAGCATAATGCAAGCATCTGTCACAAAGCTCTAGAGCCTCCACAAAACGCCCCATGGCATAAAACGCCCTCGAGAGCAGGAAGTTCGTCGTCATGTTGTCAGGATTGCGCTCCTTACCTTCCCTCAGGTATCGACTCGCTGTACGAGCCTCGCCCTGATCCAGGAGCACCTCTGCTATCTGATTGATGCTTTCGATATCCTCAGGCTGAAGCGACAGCGCGTGCTCCAAGGCGCGCTTCGCCCCTGACAGGTCTCCGAGGCGATGTCGCGCTTGAGCTTCCCAGGCGTGCGCCTCGGCACTCGTGCAGCCGCCTTCGATCAGTTGCCTCGCTTTCTCTAGAACACGCTCATGGCGCCCCGTGGAGCGATCATTTCGCAACCGATGACGGAACGAGATGCCAATGACGTGTTCGGCTTGCGTTGTTTGGCCTCCGGACCTGCTATCTGCCATGTTAGAGCTCCTACGATTGGCAACCTGACTTCGTCAAAGCCTACCAGCTGTTCTTGTTCGGCAAGGCAGCGAAATCCTGTTGGCTGATGGGTCTATTTCTCGCCATGACGCAAAAAGGCCCCCTGAAAGGGGGCCCCATGCCTCTCGCAGCCGTGCTGCGCTAGCGACGCTAACCTTAGCCCAGCAGGGAGAGGGCGGATTGCGGCAGCTGGTTGGCCTGCGCCAGCACGGAGGTACCGGCCTGCTGCAGGATCTGGTTGCGGGTCATGTTGGAGACTTCCACCGCGTAGTCTGCGTCCTCGATGCGTGAACGAGCAGCGGAGAGGTTGGTGGACGTGGTGCTGAGGTTGCTGACGATCGAGTCGAAGCGGTTCAGGGTGGCACCCAGGGTGCTGCGCTCGGTGTCGATGGTGTTCAGGGCGCTGTCGACGGCGTCGATGGCAGCCTGAGCGCTGGAAGCCGAGCTTACATCGAGATCGCCAGAAGTCACACCCAGAGTCGTGGTGGTCGCGTCGACGGTATCGACATCGATGCTGTCGTTCGCAGTGGTGTTGGCCCCAACCTGAATCTGGAGGGTAGAAGCACCATTGAGCAGGTTTGTGCCGTTGAAGGTAGAGCCACCGGCCACCCGGCTGATCTCGGCGACACGCTCGTCGATCTCGGTCTGGATGGAGGCGCGGTCGTCGGCGCTGTTGGTGTCACTCGCCGCCTGCACGGCCAGCTCGCGGATGCGCTGCAGGTTGTCGTTGATCTGGTTGAGGCCGCCTTCCATGGTCTGGACGAGGGAGATACCGTCGTTGGCGTTACGGCTGGCCTGGCCCATGCCGGTGATCTGAGCGCTCATGCGGTTGGCGATGGCCTGGCCGGCGGCATCGTCCTTGGCGCTGTTGATACGCAGACCAGAAGACAGACGCTCCATGGAAGTCTGGAGGTTGCTCTTCGCCTCGTTGAGGTTGTTCTGACCAATCAGGGCAGTGATGTTCGTGTTGATAACGGACATGGTGATTTCCTTCCAAGCTGTGAGGGCTCCATTGGCCGCCCCGAGCCATGCATCGGTGGGGCCTGCCACAACGGCGCCGTTGGCCGTTACCCTGTCTAACGGCAACCCTCGACAAGACTTTAGGGAAGCATGAAAAATTTTCTGACCTCCCCGCTGCGGGCATTCACCGAGTCCCCGGCGGAGCGGTCAAGTCGCTGATGGCACGGCCGATATCGGCTTCGTCCTCCCTCTCATCCACCGGAACTCCGAGGCCACGGTGACAGCCCAGCAGGAACGCATCTCGACCCACACTCTGGTTCACGATCTTATCCCCAAGCTCAAGGCCACCGAACGCCTTGTGGATGGCACGCTACGGGGCCGGGTCGAGCGCAGCGAGGATCCCCGAGAGACGGCGCGACTGGAGGAGCTCAAGGCCGAGTTCGAACTCGAGATCGCAATGATCCGCATGAACCTCGAGCATCTGCTGCGGCGTTACGACCGGCAACTGGAAGACGCCGGCCGGGACGGACAGGCCGATAGCGCCATGCTGACGCTCGATGCCCACGAGGCGGTCGCCATCGAGAGCGCCAGGGCCCTGTATCGGCGCGCCCGGGAGCTGGCACGCTAGGTGTGCCCGCGGGCCGTTCGCGGAAGGCCCCAGCCGGCTAACCGGGGGGCTTAGAATACTGGCTGACATGGGGCCGGTGCCCGTTGCATGGATGGAGCAGAGGCTTGCCTCTTCCGAACTCTCGCAGGGCCACGCATAGGCCCACTCGCGCAGGACGGTTCGACTGAACCGCTCAGCCTCACCATTGGCCCGGGGCATGTCAGGCTGGGGGCGCTCGTGCTTCAGCCTCAGTCGCCAGCATCGACGACGGACCGCCTTGGATCGGAAGCAGGCGCCGTTGTCGTCCAAGCACCCGCGTGAAGCGCCCCCAGCCCTCGGCACCTCCCGCAGGGCATAGTACGCACTCCAGCCGGTTTCATCAGGTTAGTCTGTGCCGTCGGCCACCCGCGAGTGATCGTCGATGACGATGTGAACATAGTCCCAGCCAGCACCAGGCGTGTTCCGTTGGCGATCGTCGGTAAACCGATGCCCGGACGCTGGAAGCGGCCGAGCTGCTTGATGCCCAGGTGCAGGAGCTCCTCCGGCGCGTCATGTTCGAGCGCCCAGACCGGAACCAGGCCGACCTGCGCCTCGGGCAGCGATCAACCGACAGCTAGGCTACTACCTGGCGGAAATCTCATTTGACGTCGTCCGGTTCAGCATGGGACCGTGGGTTTTAGTTGGTTAGCAAGTCGTATATGTCAGTTGTACTCGAATGATTCGGCAGCTTGGTTATATCCCCTTGTTTTACCTGCTTCATCTGGGGTAGTACCCGGCAATATTACGAAAGGCGCTTCGCGCTAAGGAATTCGATCATGGCAACTGGCACAGTCAAGTGGTTCAACGACGCTAAAGGTTTTGGCTTCATTGCTCCCGCCGATGGTGGTGACGATGTGTTCGCCCATTTCTCGGCGATTCAAGCTGACGGCTTCAAGTCCCTGCAGGAGGGCCAGCAGGTCTCGTTTGACGTGACTCAGGGTCAGAAAGGCCTTCAGGCCTCAAACATCCAGGTTCTCTAACCTTCGGTTAGGCACCATTGTAGAGCACCAAGGCCCGCTTCGGCGGGCCTTGGTGTTTCTGCGTGCCCGCCTCTCCAATCGGTCAGAATCATCAACAACCATTGGGGAAGCGAGCCGAGTGACGGCACTGTCGCCGAGAACACGGGGGCCTGGGGACGGCTGGCAGGCCCGCCACGGCCAGGCCGACCTCCGGGCGACCGCCAACGACCTCTCGCTGCCCCCACGATGACAGCGACTCACGACGCGCCGAGATGCTGCTGTTAAGCGGCCCCATTTACTGGGCCACCTGACGACGAGACGGGCCCTACCGAGAGATCACCGCCAGGCCGAAAGTGCCTCTCGGCTGCCGGGCCCGCGGCACCTCGCCGCGGGCCCGGCGATTCAGGCGGGTGCCGTGTCGCGGGACGGCAGGGCGGGGCGCGCCGGCGGGGCCGCGGCGTCGCGTCCCTTCAGGGTGAAGCCGCCGACGATGGCGGCCAGCCGGTCGGACTGCTCCTTGAGCTGCTCGGCGGCGGTGGTGGACTCCTCCACCAGGGCGGCGTTCTGCTGGGTCATGCGGTCGAGCTCGCTGACTGCCACGTTGACCTGGCCGATGCCCTCGCTCTGCTCGCCGGTGGCGGCGGTGATCTCGCCCAGCACGTCGGCCATGCGGGTCACGCTCGCCACCAGCTCCTCCATGGTCTCGCCGGCCGAGCGGACCTGTCGCTCGCCCTCCTCGGTGCGTTCGGCGGAGGTGTCGATCAGCCCCTTGATCTGCTTGGCCGCCTCGGCGCTACGGCTGGCCAGCTGGCGCACCTCGCCGGCCACCACCGCGAAGCCGCGACCCTGCTCGCCGGCCCGGGCCGCCTCCACCGAGGCGTTGAGCGCCAGCAGGTTGGTCTGGAAGGCGATGCCGTCCATCATGGTCACGATCTCGCTGATCTGCCGCGAGGAATCGCTGATGCCCTGCATGGTGTCCACCACCTGGCCCATGGCCTCGCCGCCGCGCCGCGCCACCTCGCTGGCCGACTCGGCCAGGCCGTTGGCCTGCCGGGAGGACTCGGCGGTGTGCTCCACGGTGCTGGTGATCTCCTCCATGGAGGCCGAGGTCTGCTGCAGGCTGGAGGCCGCGTTCTCGGTGCGCCGGGAGAGGTCCTGGCCGCCCTGGGCGATCTCGGTGGCCGCCACGCGGACCGACTCGCTGCTGTCGCGCACGTCGACCAGGACGTCGTTGACCTTGTCGGCGAAGGCGTTGAACTGGGTGGCCAGCTGCGCGGTCTCGTCGCGCCCGCGCACCGGCAGGCGGCGGGTCAGGTCGCCGTCGCCGGAGGCGATGTCGCGCATGCGCCCGGCCAGCTGGCGCAGCGGCCGGGCGATGCTGCCACCCACCAGCCAGCTGGCGACCAGCCCCAGCCCAGCCACCAACAGCCCCACCAGGGTCATGCCCCAGAGATCCGCCCGGCGCTGGTCGGCCAGTTGGGCCTCGAGATCGTGGAGCCCGGCCAGCACGGCGCTTTCCGGCAGGCGCACGGCCAGCACCCAGCGCGAGCGGGTCTCGCCGATGGTGAAGGGACGATACAGCTCGAAGCGTCCGGCGGCCTCGTCGAAGCGGTAGACGGTCTCGCCGTCGCGGGCGCTGGCCAGCGGCTGCTGCATGGCCGCCCCCAGGGTCTCGCTGGCGGCCTGGCCCAGGGCACCCGCCTCGGCGGTGGAGGCCGCCACCACGCCGCGCCCCGCGACCAGCGCCATCTCGCCGACACCCTCGTAGAGCCCGCGGTTGGCCTCGGCGAGCATGCCCTGGAGGAAGTCCACATCCAGGTCGACCCCGGCGATGCCGCGGAAGGCGCCGTCGACCAGGATGGGCACGTTGAAGGAGGTGACCAGCTTGCGCTCGCCGTCGTAGTCGTAATAGTGCGGATCGATGATGCAGGTGCGCCGGGTCTCCCGGGGGCAGAGGTAGTACTCGCCCTCACGGATGCCCTGGGCGTTGCGCGTCTCGCTCTCCATGCCGCTGCCCAGCGGCAGCACCTCCAGGTCGCCCTCGGCGGTGCGGTACCACCAGGGCATGAAGCGCCCGCTGCCGTCGTAGCCGTCGCCGCGGCGTCCGGCATGCAGGGCGTCGGGACCGAAGGCGTCGGGCTCCCAGCCGATGAAGGCGTCGAGCAGGTCGGGATTCTCGGCCACCGCATCGCGCGCCAGATTGGACAGCTCCCGGCGGCTGAGCGCCAGGCGCTCGCGCCCCTCGGCGTCGCGCTCGCCCATCAGCGCATTGGTGGCGGCCAGGCCCCGGGCCACCCCCAGGGCGCTCTCCAGTTGGCGGCGGATCGCCTGGGTGCGCGCCTCGGCCAGGGCCTTGAGGCGCTGCTCGGCGTTGGCCTCGATCAGCTCGCCGGCACGCTCGGCCACCAGGGCCTGGGAGCGGGAACCGGCCAGGGTCGCGTAGCCGACCAGCGCGGCCACCAGCACCAGGATGCAGAGCCCCACCACCAGGGCGACATGGCTGCGCAGCGACTTAAACCGCATGGTCGACCTCCCGCGCCGCGCCGACGGGTCGCCGGTAAGGCCCGGCGGGGCCACCAGGGGCGGCGGTCGACGCCGCCCGGGTCGAAGATGACAGGATCATGGAATGTCTCGTGCTCAGGGGATGAGGCCAGGGCTATCGGCACGAGACGCGCGGACTTGAAGCGCCGCGGGGGCGACACCCGGCCGGATGTCGCCGGGCGATCAGCGCAGGTCGCTCACCGCCTCCTGGATGTCGGCCAGGCTCGCCTTGGTGAGGTCCTTGGAGAGGGTGTGGATGACGCGCTTGGCGGTGGGCGGATCCAGCTTGTCGCGCAGCTGGCCCAGGAAGCGCGGCGGCGCCACCAGGATCAGCTTGTCGAGGGTGTTCTCGACCCGGGCCCGGTAGAGGCGGTCGGCGACCTCCCGGGCGAAGAGGTGCTCGTGGTGCTCGGAGGCCGCGCTCTCACCCCCGGCGGAACGGGCCGTGGTCGCCGTCGACTCGTGAACGTCACCCTCGCGGTCGGTCACCAGGTCGCCTTCGTGCAGCCGGCCCTCGGCGTGCACCAGGCTGTCCTTCTCTTCGAGCTTGAGGGCGTCGCGGGTGAAGATCCGCGCCCTGGCGGCGTCGGCCACCACGATATAGGTCGTCATAGTCGCTCCTTGCAGGTGCCGGGCGGGGGAGCGGCCCCCCGCTCACCTTCTCAGCATTGGCAAGGCGCCCGCCAGCGTCAACTGGCGACACTAGGAGCCTGTCAGGCTTAACGCTGATCTACTGCGAATCCCGGGCTTTCGGCCAACTTCATTCGATTGATCTCGCTAAATAGCGCGCTATTCGCCTCAATCTATCGATGAATTTGACTCGCAATCCGTGATTCTCGTGACGATTGGTCAAACCCGACAGGCTCCTAGGCGTCGGCCTCCGCGGACACTGCCGTCGCCGCGGCGGCTGGGGTAGGATGCCCGCTCGCCGGCACGCCCCTCTCGCCGATTCCGGAGGATTCTTCCATGCGGTCTTTTCTGCTACCCCGCCATCCCCTGCCACGCCGCACCCTGCTCGTCTGTCACGCCGTCATCCAGCTCGGCCTGCTGGGCGGCGGCGCCAGCTGGCTGGCGCCGCGCACCCCCTGGCTGTCCGACACCGGCTGGTCAAACGCCTGGCCGGCGCTGGCCCTGGGCGCCGGCCTGACGCTGCTGGCCATGGTCGGCGCCCGGCTGCTGGCCGAGTTGTGGCTGCTGCCCCATCACCTGGCCGCCCAGCGCACCGGCTTCGCCGCCGGCGCGGTGGTGACCCGCTCGGTGGAACGGCGCCCCGCGGTCCACGACCGGCAGCGGGCGCGGGTCGCCGGCGGCCGCGAGGTGGACGCCGAGGACGCGGTGATCGGGCCGGCCAGGGTGGCCCCCCAGGCGCCGCCCCGCCGCCAGGACGAGCCCAGCCTGGACCTGGCCGGCGGCCACTCGGAGCCGGCGCCCGCCAACGAGCCGCGGCTGTGACATCGTCCGCGCCCTGAACGACGAACCCCGGCCTCGGCCGGGGCTCGTGTCGTGCCGCTTGGCGAGGGCGCGCTCACGCCTCGAGCAGTCGCCGCATGAAAGGCGGCAACGCCAGGGCCCCGCGATGCGCCTCGGCGGTGTAGTAGTCGAGCGGCAGCTCGGCGGCGGCCGCCGCCGACTCGCGGAAGGCGGTGACGTCCCGGCCCTTGCCGGCCAGGGTCACGCTCCACCAGCCGGAGGGATAGACCGGCTGGGGGAAGGGCAGGGTGGCCACGCTGTCGAAGCCGGCCTCGAGCATGTCGCGGCGCAGCTCGCGGATGATCGAGCCGCTGTGGTAGAGCGGCGACTCGCTCTGCTGCACCATCACCCCGCCGGGCGCCAGGATGCGATGGCAGCGGCGCAGGAAGTCGGTCTTGAACAGCCCCTCGGCGGGCCCCACCGGGTCGGTGGAATCGATGATCAGCACGTCGACGCTGTCGTCGGCGGCCTCGTCGACCCACTTCACGCCATCGGCGAACCGGAGCTCGGCACGGGGATCGTCGTTGGAGGCGGTGAGCGCCGGGAAGAAGCGCTCGGCGGCCCGGGTCACTTCCTCGTCGATATCGATCTGGGTGACCTTCTCCACGCCGGGGTGGCGCAGCACCTCGCGCAGGGTACCGCAGTCGCCGCCGCCGATGATCACCACCCGCCTGGGGTCGGCGTGGGTGAACAGCGCCGGGTGGGCGATCATCTCGTGGTAGAGGAAGTTGTCGCGCTCGGTGAGCATCACGCAGCCGTCGAGCACCATCAGGTTGCCGAAGGTCTCGGTGGCGTACACCTCCAGGTGCTGATACGGGGTCTGCACCTCGTGCAGCTTGTCGGTGACCTTGAGCGAGAAGGCACTGCCGTGGCCGTCGAAGACTTCGGTGAACCAGCCGGAATCGAGAGAGGCGCTCATCGGGAACCCTCGGGAAAGGTGGGGGGAGAAACCGTGTCCGCCGGCGGGCGGCGGCCGGCAAGATAGCCTAAGGACGCGCGCGAAGAAAGCCCCGGCGCAGGCCGGAAAGCGCCAGCACCGCCGCGGCGGCCCCCAGGCCGTTGGCCAGGATGTCGGCGGGGTCGCCGCCGAGCCGCCCCGGCACCGCCAGCTGGGCCAGCTCGATGGCCACGCCGTACAGCGCGGCGGCGGCGAAGGCCCGCGACAGGCGCACGCCGGCCAGGCCCGTGAGGCCGGCGATGCCGGCATAGCCGAGGAAGTGGCTGGCCTTGTCCCAAGGCAACGACCGGGGCAGCGCCTCGGCCGGCGACAGGCTGCCCCAGGCGACCGCCAGCGCCGCCGCCACGGCCAGCGTCGCCCACAGGCGCCGCCGATCGTGCCAACGGCGCAGCCAACCCGGCTCAGCCATGGGCGATGTTGCGATGATAGGCCGGGCTCAGCTCGTGCAGGGCGTCCATGAAGGCGGTGACATGGGCCGGATCGGTGAACTGGCTGATGCCGTGACCCAGGTTGAAGACATGGCCGGGCCCCTCGCCGAAGCTGTCGAGGATGCGCGCCACCTCGGCGCGGATCGCCGAGGGCCGGGCGAACAGCACGTTGGGATCCAGGTTGCCCTGCAGGGCGACGCGATGGCCGACCCGCTCCCGGGCCACGGACAGCTCGGTGCTCCAGTCCAGGCCCAGGGCGTCGGCGCCGGTGGCCGACAGGTCCTCGAGCCACTGGCCGCCGTTCTTGGTGAACAGGATCACCGGCACCTTGCGCCCCTCGTGCTCGCGGATCAGCCCGGCGACGATCTGTTCCATGTAGCGCAGCGAGAACTCCAGGTAGGCCGGCGTCGAGAGCGCCCCGCCCCAGGTGTCGAAGATCTGCACCACCTGGGCCCCGGCGCGGATCTGGGCGTTGAGGTAGTCAGTCACCGCATGGGCCAGGGTGTCGAGCAGCCGGTGCATGGTGTCCGGGGTGTCGTAGAGCATGGCCTTGACGTGGCGGAAGTCCTTGCTCGAGGCGCCCTCGACCATGTAGGTAGCCAGCGTCCAGGGGCTGCCGGAGAAGCCGATCAGCGGCACCCGCCCGTTCAGCTCGCGGCGGATGGTCGAGACGGCGTTCATCACGTAGTCCAGGTCGCGCTCGGCGTCGGGCACCGTCAGGGCCTCCACCGCCTCGGGCGTGCGCACCGGCTTGCGGAACTTGGGCCCCTCGCCGGTCTCGAAGTACAGCCCCAGCCCCATGGCGTCGGGGATGGTGAGGATGTCCGAGAACAGGATGGCGGCGTCCAGCGGATAGCGCTCCAGCGGCTGTAGGGTGACCTCGCAGGCGCGGTCCCGGTCGCGGCACAGGTCCATGAAGCTGCCGGCCTGGGCGCGCACCTCGCGGTACTCCGGCAGATACCGGCCGGCCTGGCGCATCATCCACACCGGGGTGCGGTCCACGGGCTGGCGCGCCAGGGCGCGCAGAAGGCGATCGTTCTTGAGTTCCATGCGGGCGCTCGTCCACGGAAAATGTGGGCGCCATTGTAACGCATCGGCACCGCACGGGCTGCTCGTGAGCCGGTGATCGCTTCCTGATAGAATGCGAGGATCCCCATCGGCCACGCCATGGTCATGCATCGAGGTACACCGTGACGATTCGCTACATCGCCGCCTCCCGGCTGCCCACCCCCTGGGCCACCTTCACCATGCACGGCTTCGAGGACGAGGCCACCGGCAAGGACCATGTCGCCCTGACCCTGGGCGAGGTCGGCGATGGCGCCCCGGTGCTGGGCCGCGTGCACTCCGAGTGCCTGACCGGCGATGCCCTGTTCTCGATGCGCTGCGACTGCGGCTACCAGCTCCAGGAGGCGCTCAAGCGCATCGCCGAGGAGGGCCGCGGCGTGCTGCTCTACCTGCGCCAGGAGGGCCGCGGCATCGGCCTGCTCAACAAGATCCGCGCCTATCACCTGCAGGACCAGGGCGCCGACACCGTGGAGGCCAACGAGCAGCTCGGCTTCGCCGCCGACCTGCGCCGCTACGACCTCTGCCTGCCGATGCTCGAGCACCTGGGCATCGGCGCGCTCAGGCTGATGACCAACAACCCGCGCAAGGTCGACGCCCTGACCCGGGCCGGCGTCGAGGTCAGCGAGCGGGTCGGCCTGACCACCGGGCTCAACCCCCACAACGAGCACTACCTCTCCACCAAGGCCGGCAAGCTCGGCCACATGATGGCGCTGGGCGACTTCACCCAGGCCGACGACGTGGATATCGAGCGCAAGCCCTGACGGCGGGCCGGAACCTCCCCTTCGGCGCCGGCGTCGAAGCGCAAAGGGAGGATCCGCCATGTCCCGGTCGCCCATCCCGGACCCCGACTACTCGCTCCTCGAGGAGATCCTGCACAGCGCCAGCCACGGCCTCGGCGCCGCCCTCAGCCTGGCCGGCACGGCGGTGCTGCTGGTGCTGGCCGGACGCGCCGCCTCTCCCGACCTCCCCAAGGCCGTGGCGCTGGGCCTCTACGGCGCCACCCTGGTGCTGCTGTATACCGCCTCGAGCCTCTATCACGGCGTCCGCCGCCCCCGCCTCAAGCGCGCCCTGCAGACCCTCGATCACTGCGCCATCTACGCCCTGATCGCCGGCACCTACACGCCCTTCCTGCTGGTCAACCTGCGCGCCTCGGTGGGGCCGCCGCTGCTGGCCGCGGTCTGGGGCCTGGCCGTGGCCGGGATCGCCCTGCGGCTGTGGCACCCCCGGTCCCGCGGGCACCTGGCCGGCTACCTGGGCCTCGGCTGGCTGATCCTGGTCGCCGCCGAGGACATGGCCGCCGCCCTCTCGCCCGCCGGGCTCGGCCTGCTGACCGCCGGCGGGCTCAGCTACTCGGTGGGCACCCTGTTCTTCGCGATCCGCGCCATCCCCTTCAACCACGCGCTCTGGCACCTGTGCGTGCTGGGCGGCAGCGGCTGCCACTACGCCGCCGTGGTCACCGAGGTCCTGCCCTACCCGGGGTGAACGCCCGTCGATAGCCCCTCCCCATGATGCTCATAGGACATTGCTACTTTATTAACAATTAGCAGGCTATTATTATGCTCGACATCAAGCCACTCGATCCCGGAGGTCGACATGAAACGCAAGATGCTCGTCGCCAGCCTGATGCTCGCCGCCCTGCCCCTGGCCGCCCAGGCCGACAACGCCGCCCAGCGCGCCCTGGCGCTCCACCAGGAGCCGCTTTCCGAGGCCGCCGCCACACCCGCCGACGACGCCCACCCCGCCGAGGTGCACGCCGCGGCCCTGGGCGGCAGCGAGGCCATGGCCCAGGCCCGGCTGCGCCTCGACGCCCGGGCGCCGGAAACCCATATCGCCGCCGGCGGCGATGCCACCCGGCTCGGGCGCCTGGCCACCCAGGGCTGAGCAACGCCGCCGGGGGCTGCCCCCGGCGGTGTCGCGTCAGGGGCGGACGCCCCCCCGACCGACGAAATCCCCGAAACGCGAACGCCCCCGGCCGAGGCCGGGGGCGTTCGCGTGGAAGGGCGCAGAGGGCGCCGGGGTGGATCCCGCGGGGGTGGTCAGTCCCGCGCCAGCCCCGCCTGCGGGGGCATCCGCCAAAGGCGGCGCAGGGTCACGGCGGTAACGACCAGGGCCGCGGCGCCGGCGGCCCCGCCGATCAGGGCGCTGCCGGACAGCCCGGCGACGAAGAACGCCAGGATGCCGGCCAGGCCCGCGGTGATCGCGTAGGGCAGCTGGGTGCGCACGTGATCGATGTGGTCGCAGGCGGAGCCGGCCGAGGACAGGATGGTGGTATCCGAGATCGGCGAGCAGTGGTCGCCGAAGATCCCGCCGCTGAGCACCGCGGCGATGGCCAGCGACAGCGACAGGTCCATGGCCACCGCCACCGGCATGGCGATGGGGATCATGATGGCGAAAGTGCCGTAGGAGGTGCCGGTGGTGAAGGCCACCAGGGCGCCGATCAGGAACAGCAGCACCGGCACCAGGCTCGGCGAGATGCTGGCCTCGGCCAGGGTCACCAGGTAGTCGGCGGTGCCGAGCTCGGAGGTCACGCTGCCGATCGACCAGGCCAGGGTCAGGATGATGTAGACCAGGGTCATGCTCTTGATGCCGTCGACCACGATCTCCATGGCCTCGCGGAAGTCGAACAGCTTCTGGGTCATGCCCATGATCAGCCCCACTGCCACCGCCACGAAGGTGGCGATCAGGATCGACTGGCCGCCGTCGGCCTGGCCCACGGCGGTCACCAGGTCGTTCTCGGGGTAGTTGCCGGTCCACAGGAACAGCGGCGGGATCATGCCCACCAGCACGCCGATGGGCACCAGCATGTTGCGCTTGCGAGCCTGGTGCTCGGGCACCGAGGCCATCTCCTCGACCTCATGGCCGGAGGGCGGGTTGGCGCCCTCGGCCATCACCTCGCCGGTGGTGCGCGCCCGCGCCTCGGCCCGGGCCATGGGACCGAAGTCCCACTGGGTGACGACCATGAACACGATCAGCCCCAGCGCCAGCCAGGCATAGAAGTTGAGCGGGATCGACGACAGGTAGATCAGGTACTCGGAGCCGCTGGCGTCCATCTCGGCCAGCTGGGTGCCGATCAGGCCCATCACGAACACCACCCAGGTGGAGACCGGGCCCAGCAGGCACATCGGCGCCGAGGTGGAGTCGACGATATAGGCCAGCTTCTCCCGCGAGACGCGCATGCGATCGGTGATCGGGCGCATCACGCTGCCCACGGTCAGGGCGTTGAAGTAGTCCTCGAAGAAGATCAGCACGCCCAGGCCCAGGGTCGCGCCCTGGGCGCCGCGCCGGGAGGCCACCCGGGCGGAGATCGCGCGGGCGATGGCCTGGGCGCCGCCGGTGCGCTGCAGCACGCCGATCAGCACGCCGAACAGGCCGCAGTAGATCAGCACGGTGACGCTCCACTCGTCGCCGACGCTGGGGATGATGAAGTCGCCGAAACTGTCGTAGAGGCCGGCCGCGGGGTTGCCGCCGGCCAGCATGGTGGCGCCCAGCCAGACGCCGCAGAACAGCGCCGGGATGACGTTGCGCGTCGCCAGCGCCAGCACGATGGCCAGCACGGGCGGCAGCAGGGAAAAGGCTCCGAATGACATCAGGGGGAATCTCCAGATAATTCTTGTCGGTCACCACCGGCATGCCCGGGGGCCCCGCATCGCCGTTGCCCGGCCGCCTCGTGAGCGGCCACTGCGGCGAGCAGCCGGGCATCCTAGGGGCCCCGGGGCGATCCGGCAAGGGCGATGTCACATCCCCACAAGCCGCGGCCGGAATGCCGCAAGCGCCGCGACCCGGCGCCTGGGGGAAAAGCTCTGGAAATTCAGCGAGTAAGGAGAAAGCCGTCGGGAGGTGCCAGGCTCAAGCCGCGGCGGACCGCGCCTTGCGGATGCGTTCGTAGGCGCTGCCGATCTCGCTGGTGCGCTCCTTGGCCACCTCGCGCATGCTCTCCGGCATGCCCTTGGCGGCGAGCTTGTCGGGATGGTTCTCGCTCATCAGTCGCCGGTAGGCCTTCTTGATCTCGGCGTCGCTGGCCTCGGGGGTCACCCCCAGCACCTGGTAGGCGTCCTCCAGGGAGGGGCCGGACTCGCCCGCGGCCTCGGGGCCGCCGCGCAGCATGGCCTCGACCTGGGCGATCTCGGCCTCGGAGCAGCCCAGGCCGCGCACCACCCGCATCAGCATCTCGCGCTCGGCGGGGTGCAGCTCGCCGTCGGCGGCGACCGCGGCCAGCTGCACCTGCAGGAACAGCTGGCGCAGGGCGGGCTGGCTGCCGGCGATGCGCCGCACCCGGGCCAGTTCGGCGTCGAGGTCGAAGTCCGGGCCCTTGCCCCGGGTGAAGTCGGCGCGGGCCTGGGCGCGCTGAGCCTCGTCGAGGCGCAGGCGATCCCAGAGCTTGCGCGAGGCCTCCAGCTCGTCCTCGGAGACCCGGCCGTCGGCCTTGCACAGGCAGCCCATGACCGCGAAGGTCGACTCGAGGAACTGGGCCTGGGCGCCGACCAGGCGCGCCACCAGACGCTTGCGCAGGCGGTGGACCAGCCAGTAGCCCAGGCCGCCGCCGATCAGCAGCCCCAGGGGGCCGCCGACCAGGAATCCGATGAAGGCGCCGATCAGGGTGATCAACAACATGGCGTCGCTCCGTGTGATGGGTCGGGTCAGTCGGCGGCCAGCCGGTCGCGGATGGCGGCCTCGATGCCGGCGGCGTCGAGGCCGCACTCGGCCAGCAACTCGGCCGGCTTGCCGTGCTCGACGAAGGCGTCGGGCAGGCCCAGGTTGAGCACCCTCACCGTCCGGCCTTCCGCCAGCAGCAGCTCGTTGACGGCGCCGCCGGCGCCGCCGGCGACCACGTTCTCCTCCAGGGTCACCAGCAGGTCATGGGCCTCGGCGGCGGCCAGCACCGCCTCCCGGTCCAGCGGCTTCACCGAACGCATGTTCAGGTGGCTGGCATCCAGACGCTCGGCGACCTCGGCGGCCGGGCCGTTGAGGCTGCCGAAGGCCAGCAGCGCGACCCGCGGCCCCTCGCCGCCGGCCCGACGGCGCGTCTGCGCCTCGCCGATCGGCAGCGGCTCGAGATGCTCGGGGATGGCCGCGCCCGGGCCGGTGCCGCGGGGATAGCGCACCGCCGCGGGGCCGGGATGATGGTAGGCGGCGCTGAGCATGGCCCGGCATTCGGCCTCGTCGGCCGGCGCCAGCACCACCAGGCCCGGCACGCAGCGCAGGTAGGACAGGTCCAGGGCGCCGTGGTGGGTGGGGCCGTCCTCGCCCACCAGACCGGCGCGGTCGATGGCGAAGGTCACGTCCAGGTCCTGCACCGCCACGTCGTGGATCAACTGGTCGTAACCGCGCTGCAGGAAGGTGGAGTAGATGGCCACCACCGGCTTCATGGCCTCGCAGGCCAGGCCGGCGGCCAGGGTCACCGCGTGCTGCTCGGCGATCGCCACGTCGTGATAGCGCTCCGGGTATTCCTGGGAGAAGCGGATCAGGTCGGAACCCTCGCGCATCGCCGGGGTGATGCCGATCAGCCGCTCGTCGGCCGCCGCCATGTCGCACAGCCAGTCGCCGAAGACGTTGCAGTACTTCTTGGGCTTGGGCCCGGACGGTGGGGCCGGCTTGAGCGGCGGCGGGGTGTCGCCGTTCTTCTCCAGCTTGGTGATCGCGTGGTAGCCGATGGGATCGGCCTCGGCGGGCAGGAAGCCGCGCCCCTTGCGGGTCTTGACGTGGAGGAACTGCGGCCCCTCCAGGTCGCGCATGTTGCGCAGGGTCTGGGCCAGGGTCGCCAGGTCGTGGCCGTCGATGGGGCCGATGTAGTTGAAGCCCATCTCCTCGAACAGGGTCGCCGGGCTGACCATGCCCTTCATGTGCTCCTCGGTGCGCCGCGCCAATTCCAGGGCGCCGGGCAGGTGCGAGAGCACCTTCTTGCCGCCCTCGCGCATGCTGGTATAGGGCTTGCTGGCGAGGATCCGCGCCAGGTAGCTGGCGATGCCGCCGACGTTCTCGGAGATCGACATCTCGTTGTCGTTGAGCACCACCAGCAGGTTGGCGTCGACGTGGCCGGCGTGGGCCAGAGCCTCGAAGGCCATGCCCGCGGTCAGCGCGCCGTCGCCGATCACCGCGCAGGCCCGGCGCTTCTCGCCCCGGGCGCGGGCCGCCAGCGCCATGCCCAGCGCCGCCGAGACGGAGGTGCTGGAATGGCCGACGCCGAAGGTGTCGTACTCGGACTCGGCGCGCCGCGGGAAGGCCGCCAGGCCGCCGTACTGGCGGATGCCGGTCATCGCCTCGCGGCGGCCGGTGAGGATCTTGTGGGGGTAGGCCTGATGGCCCACGTCCCACACCAGGCGGTCGTGGGGCGTCTCCAGGGCATGGTGCAGGGCCACGGTGAGCTCCACGACGCCGAGGCCGGCACCGAAGTGCCCGCCCGAGACGCCCACGCTGTAGAGCAGGTAGGCGCGCAGCTCGTCGGCCACCTGAGCGAGCTGGGCGTCGTCCATGGCCCGCAGGGCGGCCGGCGTCTCCAGGGTGTCGAGCAGAGGCGTCGCCGGACGCTCGACCGGAATGTCATCGAACAGCTTCATGGGGACTCTATCTGTCGGGGCAGCCGGCGCCGCCGGCTTCCTCAGTGGTCACGCTCGATCATGTATCGGGCCAGTTCAGCCAGCGGGTCGGCGGCCGCGCCGAGGGGCGCCAGGGCGGCCACGCCCTCCTCGACCAGCTCCCGGGCCTTGCGTCGCGCCCCCGCCAGCCCCAGCAGGCTGGGGTAGGTGGGCTTGTCGCGGGCGGCATCGGCCCCGGAGGCCTTGCCCAGGGTGGCGGTGTCACCGGTGACGTCGAGGACGTCGTCGTGGACCTGGAAGGCCAGGCCGATGGCCTCGGCATAGCGTTCCAGGGCCGCCAGCCGCGGGTCGTCCTCGGTCACCGCCACCAGGCCGCCCAGGCGCACCGCGGCGCGGATCAGCGCGCCGGTCTTGTGGCGATGCATGGTGGCCAGGGCGCCGGCGTCGGGATGGCCGCCCACCGCCGCCAGGTCCAGCGCCTGGCCGGCCACCATGCCGTCGCGGCCGGCGGCCCGGGCCAGGGTGCCGATCATCGCCGGCAGGCGCGGGTGGGCGGTGGCCGCCAACACCTCGAAGGCCAGCGCCTGGAGGGCATCGCCCGCCAGGATGGCGGTCGCCTCGTCGAAGGCGCGGTGCACCGTGGGCTGGCCGCGGCGCAGGTCGTCGTCGTCCATGGCCGGCAGGTCGTCGTGGACCAGCGAGTAGGCATGGATCAGCTCCAGGGCCGTGGCCGGCGCGTCCAGGGCCTCGTCGGCGGCGCCCAGGGCGCGGCCGGCGGCATAGACCAGCACCGGGCGCAGCCGCTTGCCGCCGACCAGCACCCCGTGGCGCATCGCGGCCTCGAGGCGCGGCGACGGGGCCTCGCGGGTCTCGAAGAGCGTCTCCAGGCCGGCGTCGACCCGGGCCCGATCGGCGGCCAGTCGCGCCGCCAGGCTATCAGCGTTCACCATCGTCCTCCGCGGGCGGGGCGAAGGGCTGCAGGTCGATGCCGCCGCCCTCGCCTTCGGTCAGGGTGCGTACCTTGAGCTCGGCCTCGTCCAGGCGCTGCTGGGCGTCCCGGGTCAGGCGCACGCCCTGCTCGAAGGCCTCAAGCGACCCCTCCAGGGTCAGCTCGCCGGACTCCAGCCGCTCCACCAGCGCCTCCAGACGCTCGACGGTGGCGGCGAAGTCCGCCGGCGCCGCCTCGCCCTCGGGCCCTGTGTCCTGTTCCGCCATGGCCTTCCTCGTCGGTCGCTCTCACCACGAAGGCGACAGTATACACGCTCCACCCCCCGGGTCGTCTGCCCCGTCGGGGTGGCGGCCGCCGCCGGCCCCGGCCCTCCGCCGACCCCGGCCCTCCGGCGGCCCCTGCATGCAGCCGGCTCATGCCTGCAGCGCAGCAATTTCATCCTGGCGACGCCCGGCTGTGGTAGCATATGGGGCCTCTTTCGAGCCGGCACCGGCCCGGGCCTCCGCGACCTGGCGGGTTCCATCGCTCACCCACCTGAACCGCAAGCGGCGCGCACCGACACCTAAAGGGGTTGATTCGACCATGGCCAAGACGTCCCTGGACAAGAGCAAGATCAAGATCCTGCTGCTTGAGGGCATCCACCAGAGCGCGGTGGACAACTTTCTCAACGCCGGGTACACCAACATCGAGCACCTGCCGACCTCGCTGGACGAGGCGACGCTGATCGAGAAGATCCGCGACGTCCACTTCATCGGCCTCCGCTCGCGTACCCAGCTCAACGAGCGCGTCTTCGCCGCCGCCGAGAAGCTGGTGGCCGTGGGCTGCTTCTGCATCGGCACCAACCAGGTCGACCTCGATGCGGCCCTGGCCCGCGGCATCCCGGTCTTCAACGCCCCCTACTCCAACACCCGCTCGGTGGCCGAGCTGGTGCTGGCCGAGTCGATCATGCTGCTGCGCGGCATCCCCGAGAAGAGCGCCAGCGCCCACCAGGGCGGCTGGATGAAGTCGGCCAAGAATGCCCACGAGGCCCGCGGCAAGACCCTGGGCATCGTCGGCTACGGCAGCATCGGCGCCCAGCTCTCGGTGCTGGCCGAGTCGCTCGGCTTCGACGTCATCTACTACGACGTGGTCACCAAGCTGGGCATGGGCAACGCCCGCCAGGTGGGCAGCCTCGAGGAGCTGCTGGCCCGGGCCGACATCGTCAGCCTGCACGTGCCGGACCTGCCCTCGACCCGCTGGATGATCGGCGAGGAACAGATCGCGCTGATGAAACCGGGCAGCATCCTGATCAATGCCTCCCGGGGCAGCGTGGTGGTCATCGAGGCCCTGGCCGAGGCCCTCGAGGCCGGCCGCCTCAACGGCGCCGCGGTGGACGTCTTCCCGGTGGAGCCCAAGGGCAACAACGAGGAGTTCGTCAGCCCGCTGCGCGGCCTGCCCAACGTCATCCTCACCCCGCACATCGGCGGCTCCACCCTGGAGGCCCAGGAAAACATCGGCATCGAGGTCTCCGAGAAGCTGGTGACCTACTCCGACAACGGCACCACCATCACCTCGGTCAACTTCCCCGAGGTCGCCCTGCCGGCCCACCCCGGCAAGCACCGCCTGCTGCACATCCACGACAACGTCCCCGGCGTGATGTCCGAGATCAACCGGGTGCTGTCCGAGAACGACATCAACATCCTCGGCCAGTACCTGCAGACCAACGAGCGCATCGGCTACGTGGTCATCGACGTCAACAAGGACTACGGCCCCAAGGCCCTGGAGGCCCTGAGCCGGGTCGACCACACCAAGCGGGTGCGGGTGCTCTACTCCGAGTCCAGCTACGAGGGCTGAGGCCGCCGCGACCGCCCGCCCCCGGCTCAACCGACCGCCGCGTCATCGACGCGGCGGTTTTTTGTGCCCGCAGCCGGCCTGACGCCGGGCGCGGCCCTCACGCCCCTGAGACCGTCAGGGGCGGCGGGCAAGAAAACGCCTTGACAGTCGCTCGAAAGGCTCGCACTTTGTACACAATCCTTGATTCAACCTCGGCACATCTGTCGTACACATAATTACAAAGGCACCTGAACCAAGGCTCTGGTCCGACGCGAGACTTGGGTAACCCTTTGTCCACCATGCCGCCCGAGGCGGCCTCACGGGAGGACAATCATGACCGAGAACGCCCAGACCCTGTGGATCCGACAGCCCCGCGCCTGCAGCGAGCCCGCCGCCGCCGGGGGCGTGGTGGTCCGCGACTCGCGCATCGTCGAGGCGGTGCCGGCGGGCGGCACGCCCCGGACGCCCGTCGACGCGACCTTCGATGCCTCGGCGCACGTGCTGCTGCCGGGCCTGGTCAACACCCATCACCACTTCTACCAGACCCTGACCCGAGCCTACTCGCCGGCGCTGAACAAGGAACTCTTCCCCTGGCTGACCACCCTGTACGACGTCTGGGCGCACCTCACCGAGGAGCAACTGGCGGCGGCCAGCGAGCTGGCCATGGTGGAGCTGCTGCTGTCCGGTTGCACCACCGTGGCCGACCATCACTATGTGTTCTCCGGGGCGCTCTCGCAGGCGATCGACGTCCAGGTGGCCACCGCCCGGCGCCTCGGCGTGCGCGCCGCCCTGACCCGCGGCTCGATGAGCGTGGGCCGCGACGACGGCGGCCTGCCGCCGCAGTCGGTGGTGCAGGACGAGCGCACCATCCTCGACGAGAGCGCGCGACTGATCGACGCCTATCACCAGCGCGGCGAGGGCGCCATGACCACCATCGCCCTGGCCCCCTGCTCGCCGTTCTCGGTGAGCCGCGAGCTGATGCAGGAGAGCGCCCGGCTGGCCGAGGCCAAGGACGTGCGCCTGCACACCCACCTGGCGGAGACCGCCGACGAGACCGCCTACTGCGAACGGCTGTTCGGCATGCGCCCGCTGGACTACCTGGCGGCCACCGGCTGGCTCTCCGAGCGCACCTGGCTGGCCCACGGCATCCACTTCGACGACGAGGAGGTGGCCCGGCTCGGCGCGGCCGGCACCGGCATCGCCCACTGCCCGTCGTCGAACATGGTGCTGGGCTCGGGCCTGTGCCGCACCCTGGAGCTCGAGGCCGCCGGCTGCCCGGTGGGCCTGGCGGTGGACGGCTCCGCCTCCAACGATCACTCCAACCTCGCCGAGGAGATGCGCCAGGCGCTGCTGCTGGGCCGGCTGCGCTACGCGCCGAGCCGGGTCACCCATGACGACGTGATCCGCTGGGCCACCCGCGGCTCCGCCGCCTGCCTGGGGCGCGACGACATCGGCGGCCTGGCCCCCGGCCAGCAGGCCGACCTGGCGCTGTTTCGTCTCGACGAGCCGCGCTTCTCCGGCGCCGAGAACCCCCTCGCCGCCCTGCTGCTGTGTGGCGCCCATCGCGCCGACCGCGTGATGGTCGCCGGGCAGTGGCGGGTCACCGAAGGCCGGCCGGTGGGCGTCGACCTCGACGCCCTGCTGGCCCGACACGACGCGGCCGCCCACGCGCTGCGAAGCGCCGGCTAGGCCGACGATCACCGGGTTTCCAACAACGACAACAGGAGACGCCCAATGTCGACACCCGAAAGCGCCGCCGAAGGCGGTACCCCCAAGGTGCGCAGCACCCACGACGTCAACGCCATGCCGCCCCTGGGGCGGGCCATTCCCCTGGGCCTGCAGCACGTCCTGGCGATGTTCGTGGGCAACGTCACCGTGCCCATCATCATCGCCGGCGCCGCCGACCTGCCCGAGGACCAGACCGCCTTCATGATCCAGGCGGCGATGTTCGTGGCCGGGGTGGCGACCCTGGTGCAGTCCCTGGGCCTCGGCCCCATCGGCGCCCGCCTGCCGATCGTCATGGGCACCAGCTTCGGCTTCGTGCCGGTGCTGATCCCCATCGCCGTGGGCATGGGCCTGCCGGCCGCGCTGGGCGCGGCCCTGTGCGGGGGCATCGCCATGGCCCTGGTGGGGCTCTTCCTGCCCTGGGTGCGCTTCCTGTTCCCACCGGTGGTCACCGGCACCTTCGTGATCATGCTCGGCACCCTGCTGATGCCGGTGGGCTTCGCCTACGCCGGCGGCGGCTTCGGCGCCGAGGACTTCGGCGCCCTGCACAACGTGCTGCTGGCCGCCCTGGTGCTGCTGATCACCCTGGGCCTGCACCAGTTCGGCCGCGGCATCTGGTCCGAGGCCGCGCCCCTGGCGGGCCTGGTGATCGGCTATGTCACCGCCATGGTCTTCGGCCTGGTGGACTTCGGCCAGATCGCCTCCGCCGACTGGGTCTCGCTGCCCATGCCGCTGACCATCGGCCTGGAGTTCCATCTCGCCGCCATCATCCCGGTGGTGCTGCTGGCCGTGGTGACCTGCGCCGAGTCGATCGGCGATATCGTCGGCACCACCGCCGGCGGCCTGGACCGCGAGCCCACCGCGAAGGAGCTCTCCGGCGGGGTGATGGCCGACGGCCTGGCCAGCGTCTTCGCCGCCGTCTTCAACGCCTTCCCGCAGATCAGCTTTAGCCAGAACGTCGGCATGGTGGCCCTGACCGGGGTGGTCAGCCGCTTCGTGGTGGCCATCGGCGGCGTCTTCCTGCTGCTCGCCGGCCTGCTGCCCAAGCTGGGCGGGCTGATCTCGAGCATCCCCAATGCCGTGCTCGGCGGCGCCGTGCTGATCATGTTCGGCATGATCGCCAGCGCCGGCATCAAGATGCTCTCCCATGTGGCGTTCAACAAGCGCAACATGGTGATCATCGGCGTCTCGCTGTCCGCGGCCATCGGCCTGCCCGCCCAGGAGGGCCTCTACGCCGGCCTGACCGAGAACGTCCAGGCGATCATCGAGTCCGGGCTGATTCCGGGCGCCATCTGCGCCATCGTCCTCAACCTGGTGCTGCCCAAGCACGACCGCAGCTTCCGCGACGACGTCTGAGTCGCCCCGCCGACCGCCCCGTCCGGGGCGGTCAGAAGCAGGTGGCCAGGACCTCGAGCACCTCGAGGTCCTGGCTCACCCGGCACAGTTTCCGCCACTTGTCGAAGGTCAGGCAGGGGTGGGAGATCCCGAAGGCCACCACGTCCCCCACCGCCACGTCCTCGGCGCCGTCCGGCAGCGCCACGAAGGCGTGCTGGTCCATCAGCCTCGTCACCCGCCAGCCATCGACGCCCAGGGGCGCCGTGGGGCTGCCGCCCTCCCGGTAACGGCGCAGCGGCACCGGCGGCCGGTCGCCGCCGACGTCGCGCCGCCCCAGGGCGACGATGGCCAGGCCCGGCTCGGGCAGCGACTGCACCTGGGCGACGACCTCCAGGGCCGGCCGCAGCCCCTCGGCGAACTCGGGACGCCGCGCCAGCAGCCGGGCCTGGGCCTCGCCGTAGAGCCCATGATCGTGGGTCACGTAGCAGCCGGGGCGCATCACCCGGCGGACTCGCTCGTCGAGCCCGGCGTCGCGGAAGGCCTCGGCGATCAGGTCGTGCCAGGCGGAGCCGGAGGCGGTGACCAGCGGCCGCGCCACCGGCAGCCGGCCGGCATCGTCCAGCGCCCGCAGGGTGGCGACCAGCGCCCCGGCATAGGCGCTCACCGCCGGGGCCGGATCTCGACCGGCCTCGGCCTGGACCATGCCCTCGTAGCCCTCCACCCCGGCGAGCACCAGCGCCGCTTCCCCGGCCACCGCCTCGGCCAGCGCCATCACCTGGTCGCGGTCGCGGCAGCCGCAGCGCCCGCCGGGCACGCCCAGCTCGATCAGCACCGGCAGGCGCAGGCCCCGCTCGCCGAAGAAGGCCCCCAGCGCGCGGACATTGGCGATCGAGTCCACCAGCACGTAGCACTCGGCGCCGGCCGTCAGCAGCTCGGCGACGATCGCCATGTTGGCGCGCCCCACCAGCTGGTTGGCCAGCAGCAGCCGCGTCACGCCGTGGGCGAAGGCCGCCCGGCACTGGGGCGCGGTGGCCAGGGTGATGGCCCAGGCCCCGGCGGCGAGCTGGCGGCGAAACAGCGCCGGCGCCATGCTGGTCTTGCCGTGGGGCGCGAGGCTCGCCCCGTGGGCATCGCAGAAGCGCTGCATCCAGGCCAGGTTGTGGGCCAGGCTGGTCTCGTGGAGCACGGCGGCGGGCAGGCTGACGTCCTCGAGCAGCCGCGGGCCGGTCTCGGGCAGGCCCTTGTCCAGGGGCGGGTCGGTCGGGGGCATGGGGCACTCCGGTGGCGATTCATGGGTCTCGTCCCAGCCTACGCAAGGGCCGGACGCCGACACCAGGCGGGGTCTCCCCGAGGGGTTCTTTGGAAATCATTTCCGAAAGCAAGACAGACTTGCCGCGACGCGGTATGCTGATCATTGGTGAGTCAACGACGCGGGAGATCAGGCAGTGAGTGAAGGCAAGCGCAGAACGGCGGGACGCCCGGCATCCGGCAAGAGCAGCGGCGGCCACAGCCAGTCCCTGGTGCGCGGGCTCAACCTGCTGGAGCGGCTGGCGGCCAGCCCCGGCGGCCTGGCATTGTCCGAGATCGCCGAGCAGTCCGAGCTCGCCCCCTCGACGACCCACCGGCTGCTCCAGGCCCTGCAGAGCCAGGGCTATGTCACCCAGGACAACGAGCTCGGCGTCTGGAAGATCGACGTCAAGACCTTCCGCATCGGCAACAGCTTCCTCGAGGCCCGCGACTTCGTGGGCAGCAGCCGGCCCTTCCTGCGCCGGCTGACCGCACAGACCGGCGAGACCGCCAACCTGGGGGTGCGCGACGGCAGCACCGCGGTGTTCCTGGCCCAGAGCGAATCGCCGCAGATGATGCGCATGATCACGCGCCTGGGCTCCCGGGCCCCGCTGCACGCCTCGGGCGTGGGCAAGGCGCTGATGGCCTGGCTGCCCGACGACGAGCTCGAGCGCGTGCTCGACGAGCGCGGCCTTGCCCGGGTGACCACCAACACCATCCACGACACGCACACCCTGCGCGAGAGCCTGGCCGAGATCCGTCGCCAGGGCTACGCCTGCGATCGCGAGGAGCATGCCATCGGCCTGCACTGCGTGGCCGCCTGCATCCACGACGAGCACGGCACCCCGCTGGCCGCCATCTCGGTCTCCGGCCCCATGGCGCGGATCCCCGAGACGCGACTCATCGAGCTCGGCGAGCTGGTCCGCGATACCGCCGAGGAGATCACCGCCCGGCTCGGCGGCCGGATCCCCGCCCACGACGAGGCCCTGGCCTGAGGCGTCGCCCGGCCGCCGCGCCGGGCTCCCTTCCGCTTGCCTACTCCAGCCGCGCCAGCTGACGCTCCAGCCGGCCCATGACGTCGAGCAGCTCGCGGTACTCCGCGACGCTCAGCGGCGCCACCAGTTCCGCCTCCCAGGCCCGCGCCTCGGGAATCAGCTCCGCCAGCAGCGCCCGGCCCGCCTCGGTGAGGCGCAGGTCCTGGACCCGCTGATCCCGGGGCGAAGGGCGACGCCGGATCAATCCCCGCGCCTCCAGCGCCTGCACCGCCCGGGAGACCTTGGCCTTGTCCATGCGGGTGGCGTCGCGGATCTCCTTGGCGGTCAGCTCCTCGCGGTGATGCAGCCAGGCCAGCACCCGCCACTGGGCCACGCTCAGGTCGTGGCGGGTCTCGTAGAGGCGCGCCAGGGCCTGGCTGATGCGATCGGCCAGGTGGTTGAGGCGGTAGGGCAGGAAGCGTTCCAGGTCGAAGTTCGACGCTGAGGCGTCATCGGCGCACATCGCGGTCTCTCGTTTCGGGATCGGGGCGATGGTTGCATATGAAACCAACAGGGTCTAGCATCGCCCATATAGTTTCATATGAAACCATAAACCCCGGGAGGTCGCACAGAATGACAACACCGCTCGACTACCAGCAGGGCTTTCGCAACCACTTCGCCACCGAGGCCCTGCCCGGCGCCCTGCCGGACGGCCAGAACTCGCCCCAGCGCTGCCCCTACGGCCTCTACGCCGAGCAGCTCACCGGCTCGGCCTTCACCGCGCCGCGCCACCACAACCTGCGCTCCTGGCTGTACCGCATCCGCCCCTCGGTGGCCCAGGGCGGCTACCGGCGGCTGCCGGATGCCACCATGGCCACCGCGCCTGCGGCGGGGCCGGCGGACCCCAACCAGATGCGCTGGGACCCGCTGCCGATCCCGGAGGCTCCCACCGACTTCGTCGACGGCCTGCTGACCGTGGCCGTCAACGGCGACGCCGGCGACCAGACCGGCTGCGGCGTGCACGTCTTCGCCTGCAACCGCGACATGACCGAGCGCTTCTTCTACGACGCCGACGGCGAGCTGCTGATCGTGCCCCAGCTGGGCACCCTGCGGCTGCGCACCGAGCTCGGCGAGCTGGAGGTGACCGGCGGCGAGATCGCGGTGATTCCCCGCGGCATCAAGTTCCAGGTGCGCCTGGCCGCGGGCAGCGACGCCGCCCGGGGCTACGTCTGCGAGAACTACGGCAGCCCCCTGGAGTTGCCCGGCCTGGGGCCCATCGGCGCCAACGGCCTGGCCAACCCGCGGGACTTCCTGACCCCGGTGGCCGCCTACGAGGACCAGAAGGGCGACTTCGAGCTGGTGGCGCGCTTCTCCGGCGCCTTCTGGGCCGCCCGCCTGGATCACTCGCCGCTGGACGTGGTGGCCTGGCACGGCAACTACGCGCCCTACAAGTACGACCTGGCTAACTTCAACACCATCAACACCGTGAGCTTCGATCATCCGGACCCGTCGATCTTCACCGTGCTGACCTCGGCCTCCGACACCCCGGGGATGGCCAACATCGACTTCGTGATCTTCCCGCCGCGCTGGATGGTCGCCGAGGACACCTTCCGCCCGCCCTACTTCCATCGCAACCTGATGAGCGAGTTCATGGGCCTGATCCACGGCGAGTACGACGCCAAGGCGGAGGGCTTCGTGCCCGGCGGCGCCAGCCTGCACAACTGCATGTCGCCCCACGGCCCGGACGCCGAGACCTTCGAGAAGGCCTCGAACGCGGAGCTGACGCCCCAGTATCAGGGCAACACCCTGGCCTTTATGTTCGAGAGCCGCTACGCCTTCCAGCCCACCGAGACGGCCCTGAACGCGGACTTCCGCCAGCGCGACTACGTCGACGTCTGGGCCGGGCTGGATTCCCACTTCGATCCGACGTCACGATAAGACAACCGTGCCACCCTCCCGGGGATGATGAGCGCCGGGGACAAGACGAAGCGAGGGTCTTTTGCCAAGGATGGCAAAAGTAGCGCCCACGGAAGGGTTCACAGCGCCCTCGCGCAGGCTTGGCGACGGAATAGCTCATCCCGTTCATCTCAGTGTGCGACATGCTCTGAGCCCCGGACGCCACGAACCCTCTGACACCGAAAGGACCGACATCATGAAACTCGCCACCCTGAATACCGGCCGCGACGGCGAGCTGGTCATCGTTTCCCGCGACCTGAGCCGCGCCGTGCGCGCCACCGAGATCGCCGCCACCCTGCAGCAGGCCATCGAGAACTGGGACGAGCTGGCCCCGCGCCTGGAAGAGCGCTACGCCGAGCTCAACGAGGGCCGCGCCGAGGGCGCCTTCGACCTCGAGGTCGAGAGCCTGCATTCGCCGCTGCCGCGCAGCTACCACTGGGCCGACGGCTCCGCCTACCTGAACCACGTGCAGCTGGTGCGCCAGGCCCGCGGCGCCGAGATGCCCGAGACCTTCTGGACCGACCCGCTGATGTACCAGGGCGGCGGCGACCGCTTCCTGGCCCCCACCGAGCACATCGAGGCGGTCAGCGAGGAGCACGGCATCGACTTCGAGGGCGAGCTGGCGGTGATCACCGACGACGTGCCCATGGCGGTGACCCCGGAGCAGGCCGCCGGCCACATCAAGCTGATCATGCTGGTCAACGACGTCAGCCTGCGCGGCCTGATCCCCGGCGAGCTGGCCAAGGGCTTCGGCTTCTTCCAGGCCAAGCCGGCCTCCAGCTTCTCGCCGATCTGCGTGACACCGGACGAGCTGGGCGACGCCTGGCAGGACGGCCGGGTCCACCTGCCGCTGACCGTGCACCTCAACGGCGAGAAGTTCGGCGAGCCCGAGGCCGGCCCGGACATGGTCTTCGGCTTCCCCGAGCTGGTGGCCCATGCGGCGAAGACCCGCTACCTGGGCGCCGGCGCCATCGTCGGCTCGGGCACCGTCTCCAACCCCGACGCCGACGGCGGCCCGGGCAAGCCGATCGCCGACGGCGGCGTGGGCTACAGCTGCCTGGCCGAGGTGCGCATGGTCGAGAAGATCCTGCACGGCGAGATGCAGACGCCCTTCATGCGCTTCGGCGACCGGGTGCGCATCGAGATGTTCGACCGCCAGGGCAAGAGCATCTTCGGCGCCATCGACCAGCGGGTCGTGAAGCACGAGGCACGGTGAGGAGGCCGGCATGACGACGCTCTACGGTTACTTCCGCTCCTCGGCCGCCTACCGGGTTCGCATCGTCCTCAACCTCAAGGGCCTGGACTACGACCAGGCCCCGGTGAACCTGGTCCGGGGCGAGCAGCGCGACGACGCCTACCGGGCCCGCAACCCCCAGGGGCTGGTGCCCAGCCTGGTCACCGACGATGGCGTGTCGCTGACCCAGTCGCTGGCGATCTGCGAGTACCTGGACGAGCGCCACCCCGAGCCGCCCCTGCTGCCGGCGGATCCGGCGGGGCGCGCCCGGGTGCGCGCCCTGGCCCAGCTGGTCGCCTGCGAGATCCATCCGCTGGACAACCTGCGGGTGCTCAAGTACCTGACCGGGGAACTGGGGGTGGACGAGGCGACCAAGATGACCTGGTACCGCCACTGGGTCCACGAGGGCTTCGCGGCGCTGGAAGCCATGCTCAGCCGCGAGGCCGGCAGCGGCGACTTCTGCCATGGCGACGCCCCGACCCTGGCGGATGCCTGCCTGGTGCCCCAGGTGTTCAACGCCGAACGCTTCGAGTGCGACCTGGACGCCTATCCGCGGATCCGCCGGATCGCCGCCAACGCCCGGGCCCTGGACGCCTTCCGCCGGGCGGCCCCGAGCGAGCAGCCCGACGCCGGCTGAGGTACAATAAGCGGGCTAACGGAAGACGCCGAGCGTGGCGACAGCGGCGCCCGGCGTCGTTGGCGTCCCTTCACCCACCGAGGAACCGCCGTGCTGAGCCCGACCTCTCCCGTCACCGTGGCCCTGCTCGCCGCCCTGACCGCCCTGGGCCCGCTGGCCACCGACATGTACCTGCCCGCCATGCCGGCCATGGCCGAGGCCCTGGGCACCGGCCCCGACCGGGTTCAGCTGACCCTGAGCGTCTACATGGCCGGCTTCGCCGTGGCCCAGCTGCTGGTCGGCCCGCTCTCGGATCGCGCCGGACGCAAGCCGGTCATGGCGGCGGGGCTGGGGCTCTTCATGGCGGCCAGCCTGCTGTGCGCCCTGGCCCCGAGCATCGAGATCCTGCTGGTCGGCCGCTTCCTGCAGGCCCTGGGCGGGGCCGCCGGCCCGGTGCTGGCCCGGGCCGCGGTGCGCGATATCCACGGCCCGGTGGAGGCGGCGCGCATCCTCTCCTACATGGCCAGCACCATGGCCCTGGCACCGGCCCTGGCGCCGGTGGTCGGCGCCGGCCTGCTGCTGGCGTTCGGCTGGACCGCGGCGTTCTGGCTGCTCACCCTGTATGCCGCGGCCATGCTGGCCCTGGTGCTGGCGCGGCTGCCCGAGAGCCTGCCCGAGGCCCGGCGCCAGTCGATCCGCCCCCTGGCGCTGCTCGGCACCTTCCGCCGGCTGCTCGGCCAGCGGCGTTTCGTCGGCTACACCCTGACCAACGCCTGCGCCTTCTCGGGCCTGTTCGCCTACCTCTCCGGCTCATCCTTCGTGCTGATCGACTTCATGGGCGTGGCCCCGGCGCACTACGGGCTGCTGTTCAGCCTGGTGGTGCTGGGCTTCTTCGTCGGCTCGATGACCAGCGGCCGCTACAGCCGGCGGCTGGGCCGCGAGCGGCTGATCGCCCTCGGCACCCTGTGCTGCGCCCTGGGCGGAGGCGGCATGGCCGCGCTGTCGCTGGCCGACGTCTTCTCCCCCTGGGCGGTGGTGCCGCCCCAGATGCTGTTCATGGCCGGCTTCGGCATCGTCATGCCCCAGACCATGGCCGGCGCCCTGGCGCCCAACCCCGACTGCGCCGGCACCGCCTCCTCGCTGTTCGGCTTCCTGCAGATGGCCATCGCCGCCCTGGGCGGCGCCCTGGTGGGCCAGTTCCACGACGGCACCTCCCACAGCATGGCGGTGGCCATCGGGCTGTCCGGCGCCCTGGCGCTGCTCTGCTACCTGGGCCTGGCCCGCCCCTCGGCGCGGCCGCATGGCGATGCCGCCACGCTGGAGGCGCGCCGGGGCTGAAGCCGGCGCCCACGGAGAGTAAGATAACGGCCGTCCCCACCGCCAGCCGAGGCCCGCGATGCATTCCCACCTGCTCTCCATCGATTCCCTGTCACGAGACGCTATCGATCATCTGATGCGCGTCGCGGCGCGCATGGAGCCGATCGCCCAGCGGCGCAAGGTCACCCGGGTGCTGGAAGGCGCGGTGCTCGGCAACCTCTTCTTCGAGGCCAGCACCCGCACCCGGGTCAGCTTCCACGCCGCCTTCTCCCGCCTGGGCGGCAGCGTCTGCGACACCACCGGCTTCACCTTCTCGTCCATGGCCAAGGGCGAGTCGCTGTACGACACCAGCCGGGTGATGAGCGGCTACTGCGACGCCATCGTGATGCGCCACCCCGAGCAGGGATCGGTGGCCGAGTTCGCCCGCGCCACCAACGTGCCGGTGATCAACGGCGGCGACGGGCCCGGCGAGCATCCCAGCCAGGCGCTGCTCGACCTCTACACCATCGACAAGGAGTTCGCCCGGCGCGGCAAGCGCCTGGCGGGGGCCCACATCCTGCTCACCGGCGACCTCCGCTACGGCCGCACCGTGCACTCGCTGATCAAGCTGCTGGCCCGCTACGGGCCCATGCGGGTCACCCTGGTGGCGCCGCCGGGGCTGGAGATGCCGCACTCGCTGATCGAGCGCGTGGCGAACCAGGGCCTGGACGTGCAGGTCCGCGAGAGCCTGGCGGACGACTTCTCCGACGTGGACGTGGTGTACACCACCCGCATCCAGAAGGAGCGCTTCACCGCGGAGATGACCGAGGGCTTCAGCCTGTCCCGGGACTACACGGTCGACAAGGCGTTCATGGACCGGCGGGTCAACGACCACGCCATCGTCATGCATCCGCTGCCCCGGGACAGCCGGCCGGACGCCAACGACCTGGACGTCGACCTCAACGGCGACCCGCGCCTGGCGATCTTCCGCCAGACCGACAACGGCATCCCCGTGCGCATGGCGATCTTCGCCACCCTGCTGCAGGTGGACGAGCTGATCGAGAAGGATCTGCGCGACGTGCCCTGGTTCGTGCCCAAGACCGTCGGCGTGGACGACGCCCCCCTGTGAGGGGCGCCGGACGGGCAGGCATACCGCGACACGGGCCGGCGACCGCCGGCCCGTGTCGTCGGGGCGAGGGGCATCAGCTCCGGGGCGGCAGCCCCTCGGCCCGGGCCAGCCAGGCCTCGAGGATCAGCACCGCGGCCAGGCCGTCGACGCTGTCCTCGCGGTAGTTGCCGCGATGGCCGGCGTCCCGGGCGATGGCCTTGGCCTCGCGGGTGGAACCGCGCTCGTCGGCCATCTCGCAGGGAATGCCGTAGCGGCCGAACAGCCGCTTGCCGAACTTGCGGGCGCGGGTGCTCATCACGCTCTCGCTGCCGTCCATGTTGAGCGGCAGGCCGACCACGAACAGGTCCGGCCGCCACTCGTCCACCAGCCGCGCCACCCGCGACCAGTCGGGGATGCCGTCCCGGGCCGGCAGCGGGTCCAGGGCCCGGGCGCTGGCGGTCAGCTCGTTGCCCACCGCCACGCCGATGCGACGGGTGCCGAAATCGAAGCCCAGGATCAGGCGCTGGCCGCTCATCGCCGCCTCCGGGCCGCGCAGGCCGCTCCCTTCATATCAGGAATGCCCCGCTTCGCGGGTCATCAGGTTCAGGTCCACGCCCAGCAGGTTGGCGCTGGCGGACAGGCGCTGCTCCGGCGCCACCTCGAAGAGGATGTCGGCGCGCCCTTCCACGGTCAGCCAGGCGTTGTCCTTGAGCTCGGTCTCGAGCTGGCCGGACTCCCAGCCGGCGCAACCCAGGCAGACCAGGAACTGCTCGGGACCGCGGCCGGCGGCCAGGGCCTCGAGGATATCCATGGAGGTGGTCAGGGCGATGTCGTCGGCCACCTGCAGGCTGGAGTCCCAGTCCTGGCTGTCGCCGCGATGCAGGATGAAGCCGCGATCCTTGTGCACCGGGCCGCCGTAGTAGACCGGGGCGTTGAGGTGCGGGCTGCCGGCGCCTTCCAGCTCGAGCTGCTCGAACAGGGCGTCCAGGGTCAGCTCCAGGGGCCGGTTGACGATCACCCCCATGGTGCCCTTGTCGTCGTGGTCGCAGAGGTAGCTGAGGGTGCCGGCGAAATTGGGGTCTTCCAGGTGCGGCATCGCCATCAGGAAGTGGTGTTTCAAGCTTTGCATGGGACTCCCCAGCGGAACACGGCGCGCCGCGGGCGCGATCCGGAAAGTGTCTGCGCGCGCCGGCCGCCGCGCTCGGGCGCCGGACGAGGCCGGCGGCACCCCGGGAGGGGCCGCGCGGCGAGCGTCGGGGCCGGCGTTGCAGGGCGGGGCGGCGGGAGCTAGCGCACGCCGTAATGATTGCCGTCGCCGAACCGCCAGATGCGGGAGATGGACAGGCTGTCCAGGTCGCCCATGCCCGCGTCGAAGGGACGATAGGGCGCGGCGCCGTGGACGGTTTCCAGCGCCGCCTGGTCGAGCTCGGCATGTCCGGAGGATTGTATCACGTCCGCTCGCCGCACCTGACCGTCGCGGCCGATCACCACCCGGATCCGCAGCTGCCCCTCCAGGTGCGGCGGCGCCGGATGGACGCGGTTGCCGTAGCGCTCGACGCGGCGCGTCCAGTCGTCGATGTAGCGCGCCTCGGCGGCGCGCCGGGCGGCCGGCCGGGCCTCGCCCGGGGCGTCCCCGGCATGGTCGGCGGACAGGCCCTGCTCGCGGATGCTGGCGGTGGCCTGGGCCATCAGGTCACGACCGGAGGCGGACGGGGCGGTGGCCGACGGCGGCGCCGGCGACGCGGCCGGCTGCGGGGCGCTGGGCCGGGGATCGGGGGTGACGGTCGCCTCCCGGGCCCGCTCGACGGCGGGCGCGGCCGTCTCATCCGGCCGCGCCTCGGGGGCGGAGCGGGCGGGGGCCTCGGGCTCGGCCGGGGTGGCCGGATCCACGGCGGCCTCGGCGGCCTGCTGCGCGGGCC
>NZ_JARWAK010000007.1:0-198874 GCF_031451675.1 Halomonas koreensis
GAGGTTCGAGGTTCGAGGTTCGAGGTTCGAGGTTCGAGGTTCGAGGTTCGAGGTTCGAGGTTCGAGGTTCGAGGTTCGAGGTTCGAGGTTCGAGGTTCGGCAGGCAGTGTTGATGATCCAGGAGGAGCGAGCCAAGGAGTTCCTTGCGCCTCGCTCCTCGCACCTCGTTCCTGAACTGCTCAAGTCCGGGGGAGCGTCACCCCCCGCTGCCCCATATACTTGCCGCCGCGATCCTTGTAGGAGGTGTCGCAGACCTCGTCGGACTCCAGGAACAGCATCTGGGCCACGCCCTCGTTGGCGTAGATCTTGGCCGGCAGGTTGGTGGTGTTGGAGAACTCCAGGGTCACGTGGCCTTCCCACTCCGGCTCCAGCGGCGTGACGTTGACGATGATGCCGCAGCGCGCGTAGGTGGACTTGCCCAGGCAGATGGTCAGCACGCTGCGCGGGATGCGGAAGTACTCCACGGTGCGCGCCAGGGCGAAGGAGTTGGGCGGGATGACGCAGACATCGCCCTTGACGTCGACGAAGCTCTTGTCGTCGAAGCCCTTGGGATCGACCACCGCCGAGTGGATATTGGTGAAGACCTTGAACTCGTCGGCGCAGCGCACGTCGTAGCCGTAGCTGGACGTCCCGTAGGAGATCACCCGCCGGTCGTTCACATAGCGCACCTGGTCGGCCTCGAAGGGCTCGATCATGCCTTCCCGCTCGGCCATGCGGCGGATCCAGTGGTCGGATTTGATGCTCATGGGTCGTCCTGCTGGGTGGAATCGATACGAAAGGGGCCGCCATGATAGCGGCCCCGGACGGAGGCGTCACGCGAGGCAGGCAGCGGCGCCGCTTGCCCCCGCGCTCAATCGCTGAAGGAGATCTCCGGGCCCTCATCCGTCGCCGCGTCCTCGAGCCGGCGCGCGACCTGCCGGGCCATCCCGCACAGCGTGGCCGTGGTCTCGCCCTCCGGCTCGGCGATCACGGTGGGGCGCCCGCCATCGGCCTGTTCGCGAATCGCCAGCGCCAGCGGTAGCCGGCCCAGCAGCCGGGTATCGTACTCCTCGGCGATGCGCTCGCCGCCGCCCTCGCCGAAGATCGGCTCGCGGTGGCCGCAGCTGGAACACACGTGCAGGCTCATGTTCTCCACCACGCCGAGCACCGGGACATTGACCTTGCGGAACATCTCGATGCCCTTGCGGGCGTCCAGCAGGGCGATATCCTGGGGCGTGGTGACGATCACCGCGCCGTCCACCGGCACCTTCTGGGCCAGGGTCAGCTGGATGTCGCCGGTGCCCGGCGGCATGTCGACGAACAGCACGTCCAGGTCGTCCCAGACGGTCTGGGTCAGCAGCTGCTGGAAGGCCCCGGCCACCATGGGCCCGCGCCATACCATGGGCTCGCGAGTGTCGACCATGAAGGCCATCGACATGGCCTGGAGCCCATGGGCGCGCAGCGGTTTCATGCGATTCTCGCCGGCGGCCTCGGGCCGCGTGCCCTCCTCGATCCCCAGCATCTGCGCCTGGCTGGGCCCGTGAATGTCGGCATCCAGGATGCCCACCCGATAGCCCTCGGCCGCCATGGCCAGCGCCAGGTTGACGGTGACGGTGGATTTGCCCACGCCCCCCTTGCCGGACGCCACGGCGACGATGTGCTTGACCCCTTCGATCACGACTCGCTCCTTACTTGCGGTTGGCGGGCCGCCCGAGCGGCCCGCCCCAGTATACCCGGCACGGCGGCCGGCGATGCAATGCCGCCCCCCTGTCCGACAACGACAGGGGCGCGGCAGAGGCGACCGGCTCTCACTGATCGTCGGAGGGCGCCTGGGCCTCCTCGGGGGAGCTCTCCTCGCTGCCGGCCGTCTCGGTGCCTGTCGTCTCGGTGCCGGCCGACTCGGCCGCGGTCGCCTCGGCCGTGGACGCCTCGCCCTCTCCGGCGGCCTCGTCCGTGGTGGCGGCTCGCCGGGCGACCTGATCGCCGAGCTCGACCAGTTGCTGCCGCCAGCCGGTGACGTCCTGCTGGAGCTGGTCGATCAGGCGACGCCGCTCGCCGATGCGGGTCTCGAGCTCGGCCATCTCGTCGCGGCCGGCCTGGACGCGCGACCGGATGTCGCGGAGCTCGTCACGGGCGGCCTCCCGCTCGGACTCGAGCGTCGCCCGCTCCTCGCGCAGACCGTCCAGCCGCTCCTGGAGCGCCTCGACCCGCGCCTCGAGCCCGGTCAACTCCTCGACGACCGCCTCGCGACGACTCATGGCCTCGTCCCGCGCCTGTTCCGCCTCTGCCCTGGCCTGGTCGGCCGCCTCGCGCCCCGCCTCGGCTTGCTGCCGGGCGGCCTGGGCCTGGTCTCGGGCAGCCTGGGCCTCATCCCGGGCCTGCTCCGCCTCGGCCGCCTGGCGCTGGACCGCGGTCAGGCGCGAGCGGGCCTCGGCGGCCTGCGACTCGGCCTGCTCGGCCTCCTGCGTCGCCTGCGCGAGGCGGGCGTCGGTCTCCTCGAGCGTCGACTCGGCGGTCTCGAGCTCGCCGGTGACCCGCTCGAGCCGGGCCAGGCCCTCCTGGCGGCGCGTCTCCAGGGACGCGATCCCGGCCCGCAGGTCGGCGAGCTCGGTCTCGGCGGCGCTCATCTCCTCGAGGCGAGCCGACAGCGCCTCGTTGTCCGCCAGGGCCGCATCGAGACGTGAGCGCAACGACTCCCGAGCCTGGTTGCTGGTGCTGACGCTGGACTGGGCGATCAGCGCCCAGACGATGGCGATCACCGCCACGGCCGCCAGGGCCTTGACGCGATGATCCCGAAAAAGCTGACGTAGCGAAGTCTCGGCCATGGATGATTTCCTCCGGGCGCCGAACATGCCGGCCGACGGACCTCCGCCGGCCACCGGCTTCAGCATAGATCACGCCGCGCCGCCCGGGGTTGGCAAGGGCCAGGTCGCGCGGCGTATGATGCCGACAATGTCCCTGTCCGGCGAACCCATGATCCGCACCAAGGCCCGAGCCACGCCCCCTTCCCGCCACTTTCGCCAGACCCGTCGCGCGCTGGGCTTCGCCTGGCGGGTGCTGGGCGCCTTCCTGCGCAACCGCGGCATCCTGCTGGCCGGCGGCGTGGGCTACAACATCCTGCTCTCCGTGGTGCCGCTGTTCGCGCTGCTGGTGGTGCTGCTCGCCCGGGTGGTCGACGAGCAGCAGCTGCTGGCCCTGCTGGCCATCCAGGCTCGCCACCTGGCGCCGGCCCATGCCGAGGTGCTGCTGGACGCGGTGCGCTCGCTGCTCGACTCCCGCGAGGCGATCGGCCTCCTCGGCCTGCCGGTGCTGCTGGTGTTCAGCTCCTTCGCCTTCCGCATGCTCGAGGACGCCCTGGCGATCATCTTCCACGCCCCCGACGCCGCCCCCCGGCGCTCGGTATGGATCTCGGTGCTGATGCCCTACGCCTTCATGGTGGTGCTGGGCGCGGGGTTGATGACCCTGACCCTGCTGGTGAGCCTGGCGGATGCGGTCAACACCCTGTGGATGGCGCTGCTGGGCCGCGAGCTGCCGCTGGCGGGGCTGTCCGGCACCGCCCTGAACCTGATCAGCTTCGCCGGCGTCTTCCTGCTGTTCAGCGCCATCTACAAGGTGATGCCGGTGGTCCGGGTCGCGCTGCGCCGCGCCCTGGTGGGCGGCTTCGTGGCCGCCCTGCTGTGGGAGGGGATACGCCTGCTGCTGGTCTACTACTTCGCCCACCTGTCCTTCGTCAACGCCGTCTACGGCTCCCTGGCGACCCTGATCGTGGTGTTGCTGACCCTGGAGGTCGGCGCCGTCATCCTGCTGCTGGGCGCCCAGGTGATCGCCGAGCTCGAGCGCAACGCCCGCCTCGGCCTGCCCTGGTACCTGGACTCGCGCCATCAGGCGGTGACCCACGTGGACTGATCGCCCACCCGAGCGCGAGCCCCCGCCGGCGGCGTCCTAGAACGTCGAGAGCCCGGTGGCCTCCATCAACCGATAGCGCCAGCCGGTGACCCGGCCGACCGCGTCCGCCTGGTCATAGGGCTCGCTGGTGGTGCGCTCCGGCGTCGACTGCCAGCGGCGGGCGAAGAACGCCTCGGCGTCGGCCAGGGCCGGCAGGCTCGCCGGGCCCAGCAGCCGCACGCTGGTCTCCAGGTTCAGGTCGTCGAGGTTGCGGCGCGTGAAGTTGGCCGAGCCGAGGATCAGCTCGACCTCGCCGCCGTCGGCGGGGCGCCGCATCAGCAGCTTGGTGTGGCACTGCTCGCCACGGGTCACGCACCAGCGCACCGGGATGCCGGCCGCGACCAGCTCCTGAGCCACCGGACGATTGGGGATGCCGCCCTTGTCGAGGCCGAAGGCCTCGCGGTTGGGGTCGAGCAGCACGCGAATCGCCGCGCCCCGGCGGCGGGCGGCGATCAGCGCCTCGATCAGCTCGCGATGCGCCAGGTAGAAGACCGCCACGTCCAGCCGGTCGCCCTCGCCGGCGCGCTCGACGGCGGTGATCAGCGCATCGCGGATCGCCCCCTCGGTCAGCAGTTGCAGGCGCGGGCCGATCAGGTCGTCCTCGGCGGGCGGCGGTGCAGGGCCGGGCAGCGTGGTGCCGGACCAGCCGGCCACCACACGCTCCGAGGCCAGCAGGTCGAGGGCCGCCGCGCCCTCGATGCGCAGCGCCACGTTGCCGTGCAGGCTGCTGGCGTCGTGAGGGTTGGCCGAGGTCACCAGTCCCGCCCAGCCGTCGCCCCGATCCACCACCAGGGTCTTGCGGTGATTGGCCCTGACGTTGGCCAGCGCCAGGTAGCTGCGCAGGGTCACCCGACCCGGCCCCAGGGCATTGGGCAGCCAGCCTGCCGCGGCGCTGTTGCCCAGCCAGCGCGGCCCCAGCTGCCAGAGGCCGCTCCACAGGGGATTGGAGGCCCGCAGCCGCTCCAGGTCGGTGATCACCACCTCGACGCCGGCCGCCCGCAGCCGCTCGAGGTGGGAAAGCTCGAGCCCCCCGTAGAGGGTGTTCAGCGGATCGGTGATCAGCACCGCCCTGAGCCCGGGATGCCGGCGCCGCTGGCGCACCAGCGCCTCGGTGAGCTGCGCCGAGAGGGGGCGAAAGTCGACGCCCTCGGCGGCGCCGGCGAAGTCGTTGAACAGGAACATGTCGACCACCACCAGGCGCCGGGCCTGGCCGATCATCGCCAGGGCCTCGTCGAAGATCGCCTGGCGGCGGTGGCGGCGCCCCTCGGCGTCGTACCAGGTCTCGTCGACCAGCAGCCGCGGGGCTTCGGCGAGGCGCAGGGGATGCGCCTGGCCGATGCCCTCGGGCAACGGCTTGTAGCGCTGCCAGATGCCCATGGCCAACCAGGCCAGCAGCAGTGCTCCGAGCATCCAGGCCCACATGCGACGCCTCCTCGTCCCGACCATCTCTCCTCGCCTCCCTGGCGCTTGCCGCGGACACCGTCGCCCGCGACCTCCGACGCCAGGATAACGCGGGAGCCGCCGGAGCGCAGCGCGCCCGGCACCAGGCCGGGCGCGGGGGAAGGTTGGCCGCCGTCGGGTCAGCCGGCCGCGAACAGCGCTCCCATGGCGGCGATGGCCACGCCCAGGCCCCGCAGCAGCCGCTGCTCGCGGGCCATCAGCCAGCCGGCGACGCGACGGCCGGCGACGGTCAGGGCCAGGGTCGCCAGGCTGAAGCCGGCCAGGTACGGCAGGGTGCTGGCCCCGTGAGGCATCTCGGCGGCGTGAGCATGGCCGTGGAAGACCATGAAGGCGACCACGGCGATCCCTCCCGGCGCCGGGGACACCCGGGCCAGGGCGGCGACCAGCAGCCCGGCCAACAGCACGCTCAGGGCGATGCCCAGCTCCACGCCCGGCAGCGCCACGCCGCCCCAGCCCAGGCCGGCGCCGAGCAGCATGCCGCCCACCGCCAGCAGCGGCACGACGCGGCCCATCGCGGCCGACTGGCGCATGCTGAACAGCCCGATGGCCAGCATCGCCAGCAGGTGATCCAGCCCCAGCAGCGGATGGCTCAGGCCCGCCGCGAAGCCGCCGCCGGCGACGTCGTGGCCGGGGTGGGCCCAGGCGCTGCCGGCGACCAGCATCAGGGAGGCGGCGCCCAGGGCACGCGTGCGAACGAGGGAAGACAGTTTCATGGCGATCTCCTTGCCGTGATGAGTAGAGGGATTCAGTCGGCGTCGACGTGCCGGGGCCGGCGCTCCGGCGGCCGGCGCTCCGGCAGCATGCCGCGATCGAGGATGAAGGCGATGATCTCCTCGACTCCCACCCCGTCGTGCAGGTTGGTGAACACGAAGGGCCGCTCGCCGCGCATCATCTGCGCGTCGCGCTCCATCACCGCGAGCGAGGCATGAACCTGCTCGGCGATGTCGATCTTGTTGATGATCAGCAGATCCGACTTGGTGATGCCCGGGCCGCCCTTGCGCGGGATCTTGTCGCCGGCGGAGACGTCGATCACGTAGAGCGTGAGGTCGGAGAGCTCGGGGCTGAAGGTCGCCGAGAGGTTGTCGCCGCCGGACTCGACCAGCACCAGCTCGAGCCCCGGGTGGCGCGCCTGCAGGTCGTCGATGGCGGCGAGGTTCATGGAGGCGTCCTCGCGGATGGCGGTGTGCGGACAGCCGCCGGTCTCGACGCCGAGGATGCGATCCGCCGGCAGCGCCTCGTGGCGGGTCAGGAAGTCGGCGTCCTCGCGGGTGTAGATGTCGTTGGTGACCACGGCGATATCGTAGTGATCGCGCAGGGCCCGGCACAGCTGCTTGAGCAGCGCCGTCTTGCCGGAGCCCACCGGGCCGCCGACGCCGATACGCAGGCAATGGGTCATATTCTCGCTCCTTACATGAATGCCACTTGGTTAAGAGAAAGGAAGCAGGAAGCGCGGCGATGCCGCTAGAAGGAAGCGCGGCGATGCCGCTAGAAGAAGGAAGAACGGCGCTTCGCGCCTGGGAAGAAGGCCCTTGACACCCGACGCCTGGGACCAGCCTGGCTTCCCTCTTCCCTCTTCCCTCTTTCCCCTAGCTCCTGAACAGCCGCGAGTACTGGGTCTCGTGCTGGGCGCTGGCCAGCGCCAGGCCGGGCAGCATCGGCCCGAGCTCGTCGTCGTCGCGGCCCAGGGCCGCGTCCACGGCGGTCACCAGGGCCGGGCGCAGGCGCTCGATCAGCCGCTGGGCGGCGGTGTGGCCGAGCGGCAGCGCCTTGCAGGCCACGGCGAGCTGGTTCTCGAGCCAGGCCCAGGCGAAGCCGAGCAGCGCCTGGCGCGGCGTCACGCCCCGGGCATGGGCCAGCCAGGCGAAGACGCCGACATAGCCCATGCCGGTGAGGCGCGACGGCTCGGGTGGCGTCAGCTCGAGGCTCGTGAGCAGCCGCGTCAGGGCGCTGCCGAGACGCGCTTCCTCGGCGGCGAGTTCGGCGGTCTCGCGGGTGGCGGCGAGCCAGCCGTTCCAGTGCTCGAGCGCCTCGACGTCGTCCTCGGCCCAGGCCACCATGAAGCGCGCCAGGACCGGCAGCTCGCAGCGTGCCAGGCCGTCGTCGAGCACGCCTTCCAGCCACTCGCCAAGGTCGTCCTCGCCGCGCACCCAGTCGAGCTCGAAGGCGCTTTCCAGACCCTGGGACCAGGCGAAGGCGCCGATCGGCAACGCCGGGCTGACCAGCTGCATCAGCCCCAGCAGCGCCAGATCGTCGCTCGACTCAGTGGGCATGGTCATGACCGTGATGGTGGCCGTGATGATGGTGATGGCCGCCCTCCCCGGCGCGGGCATAGGCGCCGGGCTCGGGATCGAAGGGCGCTTCGTGACGCTCGAGGCGCGCGCCCAGGCGCTCGGCCAGTGCCTCCAGCACGTGATCCGGCGGGAAGCGGACCCAGCCCAGACCGGTAGACCCCGCATCGGCATCGGCGCCGATGGCGAGCTGCACGTGGCGATTACCCAGGTGATAGCTCAGCCGCGCCAGCGGCAGGCCCGACTCGAGGCGCGCGGTAACCACCGGTTCCACGGCGGCCTGGACGCGGATCGTCTGGCCGTCCTCGCCGGTCAGCCCGTCGCCGTGGCGCAGCACCGGCCCGCGGTCGAGGAAGATCCCGAGCTCGCGGCCGCCGTCGGAGCTGGCCTTGAAGCGCCCCCGGGTGCGGGTCGCGTAGTCGAGGGTCAGGGTATCGACGGCGGCGCTCGCCTCGATCGGCCCCAGGCGTTGATTCAGTTTCCACATGACGATGTCCTTGGTTCTTGGGAGAGGGGTAAGGCATGAGGCGTAAGGTGTTCTCCCCCTCATCCCTCACTCCTCCCCCCTCACTCCTCACCGCTAAAACAGGTGATAGCGCTGAGCCAGGGGCAGCTCGGCCAGGGGCTCGCAGCTCAGCAGCTCGCCGTCGCAGCGCACCTCGTAGGTCTGCGGATCCACGCCGAGCTCGGGGCAGGCGTCGTTGAGCTTCATATCGCCCTTCCTGACCCGCCTCACATCGCGGCAGGCCACCAGCTCGCTGTCGAGTCCCAGCCGTTCCTTGATGCCCGCCTCCAGCGCCGCCTGGCTGACGAAGGTCACCCGGGTCGCGCTCGCCGCGCGGCCGAAGGCGCCGAACATCGGCCGGTAGTGCACCGGCTGCGGGGTCGGGATCGAGGCGTTGGGATCGCCCATCGGCGCGGCGGCGATCATGCCGCCCTTGAGGATCAGCGCCGGCTTGACGCCGAAGCAGGCCGGGTTCCAGAGCACCAGGTCGGCCAGCTTGCCGACCTCCACCGAGCCCACCTCGTGGCCGATGCCGTGGGTGATGGCCGGGTTGATGGTGGTCTTGGCGATGTAGCGCCTGGCGCGGAAGTTGTCGGCGCCGCGCGCCCGATCCTCGGGCAGCAGGCCGCGCTGCAGCTTCATCTTGTGGGCCGTCTGCCAGGTCCGGCAGATCACCTCGCCGACCCGCCCCATGGCCTGGGAGTCCGAGGCGATCATCGAGATCACCCCCAGGTCGTGGAGGATGTCCTCGGCGGCGATGGTCTCGCGACGGATGCGCGAGTCGGCGAAGGCCACGTCCTCGGGAATGTTCGGATCGAGGTGGTGGCAGACCATCAGCATGTCGAGATGCTCGTCGATGGTGTTAACGGTATAAGGCCGGGTCGGGTTGGTCGACGACGGCAGTACATAGGGCCTGGCGCAGGCGGTGAGGATATCCGGCGCGTGACCGCCCCCGGCGCCCTCGGTGTGATAGGTGTGGATGGCGCGCTCCTTGAACGCGGCCAGGGTGTCCTCGACGAAGCCCGACTCGTTGAGGGTGTCGGTATGGATGGCGATCTGCACATCAAAACGCTCGGCCACCGACAGGCAGGTGTCGATGGAGGCCGGCGTGGTGCCCCAGTCCTCGTGCAGCTTGAGGCCCATGGCGCCGGCCTCGAGCTGGGCCTCCAGCGCCTCGGGCAGGCTGGCGTTGCCCTTGCCGAGCAGGCCGATGTTCATCGGCAGGGTGTCGATCGCCTGCAGCATCTTGCCCAGGTGCCAGGCGCCGGGGGTGCAGGTGGTGGCGTTCGAGCCGGTGGCGGGGCCGGTGCCGCCGCCGAGCATGGTGGTCACGCCGCTGGCCAGCGCCTCCTCCACCTGCTGCGGGCAGATGAAGTGGATATGGGCGTCGATGTGGCCGGCGGTGAGGATCTTGCCTTCGCCGGCGATCACCTCGGTGCCGGGGCCGACGACGATCGCCACGTCGGGCTGGGTGTCGGGGTTTCCGGCCTTGCCGATGGCCGCGATGCGCCCGCCCCGGAGGCCCACATCGGCCTTGACGATGCCCCACCAGTCGAGGATCAGGGCGTTGGTGATGACGGTGTCCATGACCGCGCCGTCGTGGCGCTGGCTCTGGCCCATGCCGTCGCGGATCACCTTGCCGCCGCCGAACTTGACCTCGTCGCCGTAGTGGGTAGCGTCGCGCTCGACCTCGACCCAAAGCTCGGTGTCGCCCAGCCGCACGCGATCGCCCACCGTGGGGCCGTACATATCCGCATAGGCCTGACGGCAGATCTTGTTTGGTGAGCTATGGGGAGAGCCGTTGGGGGTGGTGTTCGGGGCGTCCCCGGAGGCACTCATGAGGTTTCTCCCTGATCGAGGCGGCCCATGACGTCGCCGCGGAAGCCGTAGATGCGCCGATGGCCGACGAACGGAATCAACGTCACCTCCCGGGACTGGCCGGGCTCGAAGCGGATCGCCGTGCCCGCGGGCACGTCCAGCCGCAGGCCGCGGGCCAGGGCCCGGTCGAAGACCAGCGCCGGATTGGCCTCGGCGAAGTGATAGTGGGACCCGACCTGCACCGGGCGATCGCCGGTGTTGGCCACCGCGAGGGTAATCCGTTCACGCCCCTCGCAGAGCGCGATCTCGCCGTCCTGAAGCCGATATTCACCGGGAATCATCTGTTCGCTCCTTTCAGTCGCCGTGAGGAGTGAGGGGGCAGGCGCGAGGCGTAAGGGGTGAGGCGCATCGTTCTCCTCACGCCTTCCCCCTCGCGCCTCACACGATGGGGTGATGAATCGTCACCAGCTTGGTCCCGTCGGGGAAGGTCGCCTCCACCTGCACCTGGTCGACCATCTCGGCCACGCCCTCCATGACGTCGTCGCAGCCGAGGATCTCTCGGCCCTCCCCCATCAGCTCGGCCACGCTGCGCCCGTCCCGGGCACCTTCGAGGACATGGCAGCTGATCAGCGCCACCGCCTCCGGATAATTCAGCTTCAGGCCGCGGTCGCGCCGCCGTTCCGCCAGCAGGCCGGCGGTGAACAGCAGCAGCTTGTCCTTGTCTCTCGGGGTCAGCTCCATCGCAATAGCTCCCAAACCATGTCGTTTACCTTCAGTGCCTGCCAGCTGGAAGAGCGGCGCTATGCGCCTAAGAAAGGGCGGCGATGCCGCGATAAGAGGGAAGACCGGCGCTTCGCGCCTTGAAGAGGGATGAAAACCCTTGACGCCCGCCCCTTGGAGCCAGCCTCTCTTCTGTCTTCCGTCTTCCTTCTCTTGCCGGTCAGGTCCGCCAGATCCGCGGCAGGCAGGCCTCGCGACCCGCCAGCCGCGGACGCAGCACCTCCCAGGCCCGCTGGCACAGCGACCAGGCGGCGTTGCGCTCACTGCCCAGGTAGCGCAGCAGCAGCACGCCCTGGCGCGCCGTGACCGCCCACTCTCGGCTCGCCGGCAGCGCCTCGCGCAGGGCCTCGATCGCGCCGGCCGCGTCGTCGAGCCCCACCGCCCACAGCGTCGCCTGGACGCTCGCCCCGCCCTGTCCCCAGGCGCCGCGGAAGCGGCGATGGGTCGGGTCCAGCGCCTGGCGCTCCCACCACAGCGGCTGGCCGTCACGGCTGAGGCGAAAGCGCTGCTCGATGGCGCCGGAGACATAGGGCAGCCGGCTGGCCGGCCGGCCCAGCGCCAGCACTTCCCAGCCCAGGCAGCGCGCGCCGGCGGCCAGGTCGATGTCGGTGACCTGGCGGCCCTTCGAGCCGTCGAAGGCGATCGTCTCCTGGGGCAACCATTCCAGCAGCGCGTCCTCGGCCACGCCGAGCCGGGTGTGCTGATGCCAGCGCACGCCCTGGCTGTCGGCGCGGTAGAGCTTGTTGGCCGCCGGGGTGGTGAGCAGCGCCTGGGCCCCGGGCGCCAGCCGGGCCTCGATGGTCAGCTCGTCGCCGCTGACCAGCCCGCCCGGGGGATGCAGCAGGTAGACGTGGCAGGGGCCGGGCCAGCCCCGCTCGTCGGGAGCCTCCGGATAGAAGGGACGCTGCACCCGCAGCGGGCCCTGGTGGCGCGCCTGGACCAGCCGGGTATGGCCATCCGCCCTGGCATCGAAGGCCAGCGCCAGCGACGCCGCCCAGCGGCGCTCGCCGTCGAAGCGGTGGCCAACGGCCTGATCCGGCGGGGCCGGCGCGTGCAGGTTCATGGTGGCGACCTCGATGTCGGGGATCTCGATACGCTGAATGCCTTTCAGGCAAATCAGGTGCCAGGCCACCCATCTGAACGATTAGCCCTTCACTATCAGAAAGTTGAAGCAATGGATGCTCCATCGACACCTTGTACACAATGCACATCTATCATGCATACAACGAGAACGAGCACCATGACGGTGCACAGGGCGCACCGGCTCGGAGGCTTGGACACAAAAAAGGGGCATCGGCGTTGCCGATGCCCCCGTGCGGAACGGCGGGAAGGCGGTCTCAGTCGCCCTCGGGGCCTCCGGTACCCGTCGCCACCTTCATGCGCCGGCGCAGCAGCGGACCGACGATGTAGGGCAGGATCAGGCCCAGGCCGGCGAACACCCAGAGGCCGATGGCCAGGCCGCTGTCCCACAGGATGGTCCAGTCGCCGTCGGCGATGTCCATGGCATGGCGCAGGTTCTTCTCCATCTCGGGACCCAGCAGCAGGCCGAGGATGATCGGCACCAGCGGGATCTCCAGCTTGCGGAAGAGATACCCGGCCACGCCGAAGGCCACCATGAAGTAGAGATCGAAGGCGCTGTTGCTGATCGAGTAGATGCCGACGAAGGCGATCATCGTCACCACCGGCAGCAGGTACTTCGGCGGCACGGAGAGCAGCCTGACGAAGATGCCCACCAGCGGAATGTTCAACACCAGCAGCAGGAAGTTGCCGATCAGCAGCGCGGCGATCACGCCCCAGACGATGTCGGCGTTCTGGGTGAACATCAGCGGCCCGGGAGTGATGTTCAGCGAGATCAGCAGCGCCAGCAGCACCGCCGTGGTGCCGCTGCCCGGCACGCCGAGGGTCAGCATCGGCACCAGGGCACCGCTGGAGGCGCCGTTGTTGCCGGCCTCGGGGCCGGCCACGCCGCGCGGGTCGCCCTGGCCGAAGTGGCCCTTGCGGCCCACCACCCTCTTCTCGAGGGTATAGCCGATGAAGCTGCCCAGCGAGGCGCCCGCACCGGGCAGCACCCCGGCGATGAAGCCCAGTACGCCGCCGCGGATGCTCGACGGCATGATCCCGCGGATGTCGGACCACGTCAGCGACAGCTTGTTGACGGTCATCTTCTCCTTGCCGCCGCCGGCCCTGTCCTCGATGAAGAACAGCAGCTCCGAGATGGCGAACAGGCCGACGATGGCGATGATGAAGTCGACGCCCTCGTAGAGCTCCAGCACGCCGAAGGTGTAGCGCTGCACGCCGGTATTGTCGATGCCCATGGTGGAGATCATCAGGCCCAGGCAGGCCGCCACCACGGTCTTCATGGGATTCTTGCCGGTGATGCCGCCGAGGGTGGCGAAGGCCAGCAGGAAGAGCGCGAAGTACTCGGCCGGGCCGAAGGTCAGGGCGAACCTGGCCAGCACCGGAGCCAGCAGGATCAGGCCCACGGTGGCGATCAGGCTGCCCATGAAGGAGGCCACGGCGGAGATCGCCAGCGCCTCGGCGGCCTTGCCCTTCCTGGCCATCGGATAGCCGTCCAGGCAGGTCATCATCGCCGGCTCGTCGCCGGGAATGTTGAGCAGGATCGAGGAGATGCGCCCGCCGTACATGGCGCCGGCATAGACCGCGGTGAGCATGATCAGCGCGGTCTCCGGGGCGAGCCCCAGGGAGAAGGCCAGCGGAATCAGGATCGCCACGCCGTTGGCCGGCCCGAGGCCCGGCAGCGCCCCGATCAGGGTGCCGAGGAAGGCGCCGAGCAGGGCGAACATCAGGTTATGCGGCGCCAGGGCGACGCCGAAGCCGTCGATCAGATAGCCCAGGGTTTCCATCAGCTCACCTCCAGGAAGGACAGCGGCCCCAGCGGCAGCGCCAGATCGAGGGCGAAGTTGAACACCAGGAACACCACCACGCCCGCGACGCCGCCGGTCGCGTAGGCCCTGCCCGGGCTGGCGCCCATGCGCCAGCACAGGGTGCCCACCGCCAGCAGGGTGCTGAGGATGAACCCGAGCGGCTGCAGCAGGGCGGTGTAGGCGATCAGCACCGCCACCGCGATCAGCAGCTCGAGGCCGGTGCGGCTCCAGGGCCAGGCGTTATCCGGATCGGGGCGCACGACCAGGTAGAGGCTGGACAGCGCCAGCACCGCGGACAGCAGATAGGGGAAGGTCTCGGGGCCGACGCCCTCGGCCCCGCCGAACGGCTCGGGAAACTGGGTGGCGCCCCAGCCGTACGCGACGGCCAGGGCGATCAACAGGACCCCGAAGATGCGGTCGTTGAAGGTCATCACTGGATCAGCCCGATATCCTGGGAGAGTTGATTGATGTCGGCGATCTGGTCGGTGACGAACTGCTCGAACTCGCCGGCGCTCATGTGGAAGGGCATCAGGCCGTTATTGGTCATGACGTCCTGCCACTCCTGGCTCTCGTAGAGGGTGTCCATGGCGTCCATCCAGTACTGCTTGGCCTCGTCGGACACCTCGGCCGGCATGTAGAAGCCGCGCCAGTTCGGGCCGATGGCATCGATGCCCTGCTCCCGGGCGGTGGGGATGTCGCCGAACTCGCCCGGCAGGCGCTCCTCCGAGAGCACGGCGAGGACACGCAGGTCCCCCGACTCCATGAAGCCCTGAGCCTCGGTGATGTCGCCGGTGAAGGCGTCCACGTGGCCGCCGACCACCTGGGTCATGGCCTCGCCGCCGTTGTTGTACGACAGGTAGGGAATCCGCGGCAGGTTCTCGACGCCGGCCTGCTGAGCGGCGATCAGCACCTTGAGGTGATCCCAGCCGCCCTTGGCGCTGCCGCCGGCGAACTTGACGCTGCGCGGGTCTTCCTTGATCGCGTCCATCAGCTCGGGCAGGTCGTCATACTCGGAGTCGTCGGCCACGGCGATGACCCCATAGTCGGCCCCCAGGGCCCCGATCCAGTTGACCATGTCGGCGGTCATGCCCGGGAACTGGCCCTGGGCCAGGCGGGTGGTGGTGGCGGTGGAGGCCGCGACCAGCAGCTGGTCGTCGCCGGCGCGCTTGCTGACGGTGTGGGCGTAGGCCACGCCGCCGCCGGCCCCGGCCATGTTGATGGTCTGGACGCTGCCGGGCACCAGGTCCAGTTGCTCGAGGACATTGCCCACGCTGCGGCAGGTGAAGTCCCAGCCGCCGCCCGGGTCGGCGGGGGCGATGCATTCCACCTTGCCTTCGGGTTCGAAGGCCTGGGCGGTTCCGGCGGACACGGTGACGGCGGCGACGGCGATCAGCTTGAGCGGCGTTGTCTTGGGCATTGTTGTGGTCTCCCTTGGATGGGCGGATGGGGCTTGTCGAACGCTGACGCCTGGCTTACAATTCTGTAAGGCAGAATCACGTTCTTCAGAATGGAAAGCTAGGCGTCCCCTTCGGGCGGGTCAACGCCACGACGCCGATTTCCGACCAAAGTCTCATCCACCCCACCCGGAGGGATCGTCATGGCGCAGGACCGCGTGGAGGCCGTGGAACGGGCGCTGACGGCGCTCGAGGCCTTCGATACCGACCGGGAAGCCCTGACCCTGGCCGAGCTGGCTCAGGCCACCGGCTTCTACAAGAGCACCCTGCTGCGCCTGCTCGGGTCGCTGGAGCGCTTCGACTACGTCCAGCGTAGTGCCGACGGCCGCTGGCGGCTGGGCGCCAGCCCGGGCCGGCTGGCCCGGCGCCACGCGCCCGGCCGCCACCTGGCGGCGCGCGTCCAGCCCTGGCTCGACCGGCTGGCCGCCGAGACCGGCGAGACCGCCGCCCTGCTGGAAATCCGCGGCGACCAGGTCGAATGCCGCCTGGCGGCGCTGCCGGCCAGCGAGCTGCGCCACGAGCTGCGCCCCGGGCGACGCTGGCCGCTCGCCGACCCGGCGGACCCTCGCCCGCCGCTTCCCGGGGGCGCCATGGTCTGCCTGCCCCTGGAGGACGCCGCCGACGCATCGCTGTGGCTGTCGCTCTCCGGCCCCGCCGGCCGGCTGTCGACGGCGAGGGCCCACCAGGCCCTGAGCCGGGCCCGGGACGGCCTGGCGGCGCCCCGGACGACGGAGGCGACGCCATGAGACTGCTGCTGGTGGAGGACGATCGGCTGCTGGCCGAGACGCTGGGAGACGCCCTGCGCCTGGAGGGCCACGAGGTCGATCGCCTGGAGGATGGCGAGGCCGCCCGCGCCCGCCTGGACACCGGCGACCATGGGCTGGACCTGGTGCTGCTGGATCTCAACCTTCCCGGCTGCGGCGGCCTGGAGGTGCTGGCGACCCTGCGTCGCCACGACCCGGACACCCCGGTGCTGATCCTGACCGCCCGGGGCGCGGTGGACGACCGGGTCCGCGGCCTCGACCTGGGCGCCGATGACTACCTGGCCAAGCCCTTCGCCCTGGACGAGCTCGAGGCCAGGGTGCGGGCGCTGCTGCGCCGCCGCGAACGGGGCGGCGCCCTGCAGGTGGGGCCGCTGGCCTTCGAGCCGCTGGCCCAGCGCTTCACCCTGGACGGCGAGGCGCTGTCGCTGCCGCCCCGGGAGCAGCGCCTGCTGGCCTGCCTGATGCGCCACGCCGGCGAGCCCGTCGACAAGGCCCGCCTGGCCGGGGAAGCCTTCCAGGGGGCGCCCATGGGCGACAACGCCATCGAGGTCTACGTGCACCGCCTGCGCAAGCGCCTGGCCGATACCGGGGTCGCCCTGCGCACCGTGCGCGGGCTCGGCTACCTGCTGGAGGCGGCGTGATCCGGCGTGACAGCCTGTATCGCCGCCTGCTGACCTGGCTGCTGCTGCCGCTGCTGGCCCTGGGCGGGCTGATGGTGCTCCAGGCCTGGCTGGATGCCCGCCGCACCGCGGACCGTGCCCACGACCGGCTGCTCGAGGCCGCCACCCTGGCGATCGCCGAGCAGGTGCAGTGGCAGGACGATCGGCTGTGGCTGGACCTGCCCCCCGCCGCCCTGGAGATGCTGGCCACCGACGCCGAGGAGCGGGTCTTCTATGCCCTGTTCGACGCCCGGGGCCGCTTCGTCACCGGCAACGCGGCGCTGCCCCCGGCCCCCGAAGGCCCCGCGGCGGGCGACGCGCTGCGCTACGCGGATCTCGAGCACCGCGGGCTCGACCTGCGGCTGGGGGTGCGCGGCGCGCGCCTCGAGGATTGGCGCCGCGGCGAACGCTTCGAGGTCCGGGTGGCCCACACCCGGGAGGGCCGCGAGCGCCTGGCCGCCGAGCTGCTGCGCGCCAATCTCGCCTATATCCTCGGCATGGCGGCCCTGGCCGCGGCGCTGCTGGTGCTGGCGATCCGCGCCGCCCTGGCGCCACTGACCCGCCTGCGCCGCGCGATTCGCGCCCGGGACCCGCGCACCCTGGCGCCGCTGGAACTGCCCCTGCCCCGGGAGCTGGCCGAGCTGCGCGAGGCGCTCAACGAACTGCTGGCCCGCATGCGCCGGGTGCGCGCCAACCAGGAGCGCTTCATCGGCGACGCCTCACACCAGTTGCGCACGCCCCTGGCCGGGCTGACGGCGCGGGCCGAGCTGGCTCTCCGTCAGGAGGACCCGGACCGCTGGCGGGAGGCCCTGGAAACCATCCATGCCGGCGGCACCCGGATCTCCCGGCTGGCGGTCCAGCTGCTGTCGCTGACGCGCCTCAACAACCCCGAGTACCACCCCGAGTTCGCGCGCCTCGATCTCAACGCCCTGGCCCGGGAGACGGTGCGCCTGCACTGGGCCGGCTGCCATCGCGACGGCGTCGACCTGGGGGTCGAGACGCCGGCGACCTCCCCCGCCATCCAGGGGCTCGACTGGCAGCTGGAGGAGGCGCTGGGCAACCTGATCGACAACGCGCGGCGCTACGGGGCCCGGCGCATCACGGTCCGGGTCCGCACCGAGCCGACGATTCTCGAGGTGGAGGACGACGGCCCCGGCATCCCCGCCGAGCGTCGCCTGCTGATGCTGCGCCCCTTCCACCGCGGCAGCGACGATCCCGACGGCTCCGGCCTGGGGCTGGCCATCGTCGACGGCATCGCCAGGACCCACGGCGCCCGGCTGTTCCTGGAAGATGCCGCGGACGGCCGGGGGCTGCGAATCGGCCTGCACTTTCCGGGAGTTGGACGATGAAAGCACTCGCCATGGCCGGCCTGCTGCTGGCACTGCTCTGCCTGCCCGCCGCGGCTTTCGCCTCCGGCACCCTGCACTACCCGGCACGCGACGGGGAGGCGTCACCCGCCGACGCCCTGATCGTGCATGGCGCCCTGGATCCGCCCTATGTGCGCCCACTGCTCGAGGCCTTCCACGCCCGCCATCCCGACATCGCCCTGACCTACCGCAATCTCGACACCCTGACCCTCTACCGGCGCTTCCTGTCACGCCCCGGCGAGGCGGACCTGCTGATGTCCTCGGCGATGCCCTGGCAGTATCGCCTGGCCAACGACGGCCATGCCCGCCCCCTCGACAGCGCGGCCGCCGAGGCCTGGCCGGGCTGGGCCCGCTGGCGCCGGGAGCTGTTCGCCTTCACCTTCGAGCCGGTGGTGATGGTGATGCGCCGGGAGCTGATCGAGCGCTTCGGTCGCCCCGACAGCCACGCCGACCTGCTGGCGCTGCTGGAGCGTCACGGCGACGCCCTGCGCGGCCGGGTGGTGACCTATGACCCGGAGCGCAGCGGCGCGGGTTATTCCTACGCCATCGAGGAGGCGCGGCGATCGCCGCGCTACTGGGACCTGGTGGCGGCCTTCGGCGAGGCCGAGGCCGCCCTGGCGGCCACCACCGGCGAGATGCTGGAGGGCCTGGCGGAGGGCGAGTACTGGCTGGGCTACAACCTGCTGGGCAGCTATGCCCAGGGGGCGGTGGCGTCGAATCCGGCCCTCAGCATGGTGATCCCCGACGACTATGCGCTGGTCACCCGACGGCTGGCGATGATCCCCCGGGAGGCCCCGCACCCGTCCCACGCCCGCCGCTTCCTGGACTTCCTGATCGGCGAGGCGGGACAGCGCCTGATCGCGACCCGCACCCCGCTGGGGGCGGTGCATCCCGACCTGGACGGTCCGGGCACGGCCGCGGCGATGCGCGCCGCCCACGGCGAGGCGCTGCGCCCCATCGCCCTGGGCCCCGGGCTGCTGGCGACCCTGGACGACCTCAAGCGGCAGGCGCTGCTGGCGCGCTGGCGGCGGGAGTATTCGCGGGGGGGAGAGGCGCCGTGAGCGGCGCCCGAAGGGCTAGTCGACGAGGCTCAGGCGCACCGGGGCGGTGCCGCGATCGAGCATGCCGAGGCGCCGCGCGGCGCGCTTGGAGAGGTCGATGACCCGACCCTCGACGAAGGGGCCGCGGTCGTTGATGACCACCTCGACCTGGCGGTCGTTGTCGCGGCGCGTCACCAGCACCTTGGTGCCGAACGGCAGGCTGCGATGCGCCGCGGTCAGCGCGTCCTGGTCGAAGGCATCGCCGCTGGCCGTGGCCCGCCCCTGGAAGCGGTCGCTGTAGTAGGAGGCGATCCCCTTCTGCAGCGTCGACGCCTGGCCGTCGGCCGGCTGAGCCAGGCCCGGCGCGGCGACGCCCAGCGCTACCGCCAGGGCCAGCATCGCCAGGCGCAGGGCCGAATGACGAGCCTGGCTCGCCTTGCCGCATACTCGCATGCGTAACCTCGTGATCGACGACGCCCGGTGCTCCCGGTCAGGCGCCTCGCGACGAATCGGGCGGTGACGGATGCTTTCCCTGCAGCCACCCCAGGCTGCCGGCTCGCTCGCTGTCGAACCAGGCCAGGGCCTCATGCAACGTCACCACGGTGCCGACGACGATCAGCGTCGGTGGACGAATGCTACCCAGCGCGATGGCCGGCGGCAAGCGTTCCAGGGTCCCGACATGCACCCGCTGCCGGGCGGTGGTGCCCTGCTCGATCAGCGCCAGCGGCGTGTCCGGCGCCATGCCGTGGGCCCGCAGGCGCTCGCTGATGATCGCCAGGCCACCCAGGCCCATGTAGAAGACCAGGGTCTGGCCGGGGCTCGCCAGGGCCGGCCAGTCCAGCTCGCAGCTGCCGTTGCGCAGGTGGCCGGTGATGAACCGCACCGACTGGGCATGATCCCGATGCGTCAGGGGAATGCCGGCGTAGGCGGCGCACCCGGACGCGGCGGTAATCCCCGGCACCACCTCCACCTCGACGCCGGCGGCCACCAGCGTCTCCAGCTCCTCGCCGCCGCGGCCGAAGATGAAGGGATCGCCCCCCTTGAGCCGCACCACCCGCTTGCCGGCCCGGGCCCAGTCCACCAGCGCCTGGTTGATGCCCTCCTGGGGCACGCTGTGGTCCGAGCGGGCCTTGCCGACGTAGAGCCGCCAGGCATCGGGCGCGGCGAGGGCCAGGATCTCCTCGCTGACCAGCCGATCGTGGAGGACGACGTCGGCGGCCTGGAGGCGCCGCAGCGCCTTCACGGTCAGCAGTTCCGGGTCGCCGGGACCGGCACCGACCAGGCTGACCCGACCCGGAGCCAGCTCGGAGGCGGCGGGCGGCAGCCGCGGGGGGGATGGGGGCTGGGGGGCGCTCATATTCCAAATATCCCGGCTGCAAAAATTTTATATGCCATAAAGTAATTAATTCGCCGCCGGAATGCCAGCCCTCGGCGTCCCGAAACGACGCGACCCCCGCCGAAGCGGGGGCCGCGAGGGTCAGGCGATGGGCGCCGGCTCAGGCACACAGCACCCGCTTGAGGCGCGGACTGGCCAGCTCGCCGGCCACGGTGACCGCCGCCAGCGCCAGCAGCAGCCAGGGCCAGTGGGCGTCGAACTGCACGGTGGCGATGCCCAGCGCGTCGACGAAGATCACCAGGATGCCCAGCGGGCTGACGTAACGCACCATGAACAGCCACAGCGCGTGCACCGCCGGCGACAGGCCGAGCTCCTCGCGCAGGGCCTCGCTCTTGAGCACGAAGCCGGCGAGCAGGGCCATGCCCAGGCCGCCCAGCGGCATCATCCAGCGCGAGGTCAGGTAGTCCAGCCAGCCGAAGAAGTGCTTGCCGGCCAGGGTCCACTCGGCGCCGACGTTGAAGGACAGCATCGCCAGGGTGCTGATCACCCACAGCACGATGCCGGTGCCCCAGGCCGCGGCACGGCGGGACACGCCCTTGTTGTCGGTGAGCCAGGACACGGTGGCCTCGACCATGGAAATCGACGAGGTAAGGGCGGCCATGGACAGCATCACGAAGAACAGGATGCCGAACAGGGTGCCCAGCGGCATGGCCTGGAAGGCCAGCGGCAGGCTCATGAAGATCAGCCCCGGACCGCTGCCGGGCTCCATGCCGTTGGCGAAGATCACCGGGAAGATCGCCAGCCCGGCCATCAGCGCCACCAGGGTATCGGCCACCGCCACGGTCAGGGTGGTGCGGCCGATGGAGGCGTTGCGCGGCAGATAGCTGCCGTAGGTGAGGATGGCGCCGGAGGCCAGCGACAGGGTGAAGAAGGCATGGCCCATGGCGGCCAGCATGCCCTCGCTGGACAGGCTGCCGGCGTTGAAGGCGAACAGGAAGTGCAGCGCCTCGGCGAAGCCGCCGGAGAAGGCGCCGTAGACGATCATGATCACCAGCATGACGACCATGCCGGGCATCATCCAGCTGACGCTCTTCTCGATGCCGGCCTGGACCCCCTTGCCGACGATGACCATGGTCGCCACGGTCACCAGGGTGCTCCAGAAGCCGAGGTTGAACGGGCTCTCGTTGTTGGCGCCGAAGATCGCCGCCATGTCGTCGACGCTGCTGCCGGCGAGCCCCCCGGTGAGCATCTTCCACAGATAGGAGAACGACCAGCCGGCCACCACCACGTAGAAGCACAGGATCATGAAGCCGCAGAGCATGGCCATCCAGCCCAGCGCCGACCACAGCGGGCGCCCGCCGGATTCGGTGGTCACGCGGCGAATGGCGTCGATGGGGCTGCCGCGACCGCGACGCCCCAGGGCGATCTCGGTCATCATCACCGGCACGCCGATCGCCAGGATGCAGGCCAGATAGACCAGCACGAAGGCGCCGCCGCCGTACTCGCCGGTCATGTAGGGGAACTTCCAGACATTGCCCAGGCCCACCGCGGAGCCGGTGGCCGCCAGGACGAAGCCCCAGCGGCCGAGCCACTGGGTACGGGTTTGCGCGTCGTTTGTCATGTCACACCAGGGATCACGGAACTGTTGTTGTCGCCCGCCACAACGCGTGGGGCCAGCACAAGGCCCCATTGTGACGGATTTTATCGTGAATGGGCAGGGAGACGGGGGATTGTTCTGGATTCGCCCCCTGCCCGGCTGCCCGGCCCGGGGCCGGACGCGGGAGGCGGCCTCAGTCGTCGGCCTTGAGCACGCCGCGACGGATCTGATCCTCCTCGATGGATTCGAACAGGGCCTTGAAGTTGCCCTCGCCGAAGCCGTCGTTGCCCTTGCGCTGGATGATCTCGAAGAAGATCGGGCCGATCACCGTCTCGGTGAAGATCTGCAGCAACACGCCCTGGTCCGGGCCGCCGTCCACCAGCAGATTCAGCTCGCGCAGCGCCTCCAGGTCCTCCTCGTGGTTGGGCACCCGCTGGTCGATCTTCTCGTAGTAGGTGTCCGGGGTGGTCAGGAACTGGATGCCGTTGGCCTTGAGCTCACGCACCGTGGCATAGATGTCGTCGGTGGCCATGGCCAGGTGCTGGATGCCCTCGCCGTTGTACTCGCGCAGGAATTCGGCGATCTGGGAGTTGTCGTCGGCGGACTCGTTGATCGGGATGTGCATCTTGCCGCAGGGCGCGGTCATCGCCCGGGAGTGCAGCCCGGTCTTCTTGCCGGCGATGTCGAAGTAGCGGATCTCGCGGAAGTTGGCCACCCGGGTGTAGAAGTCGGCCCAGACGTCCATCTGGCCGCGATCCACGTTGTGGGTCAGGTGGTCGAGCACCTGCAGGCCCACGCTGTTGTCCCGGGGCGTGCGACCGGCGATCGGCTCGAAGTCGATGTCATAGATGGTCCGGCCGTCGCCGTCGACCTTGTGGTCGACGAAGTACAGCAGCGAGCCGCCGATGCCCTCGACGGCGGGAATGCCCACCTCGCCCTCGCCGACCGGCACCTCCACCGGGGTGGCGCCGCAGGCCACGGCGTGATCGAAGGCCTGCCGGGCGTCGGCCACCGTCCAGGCCATGGCGCAGGCGCAGGGGCCGTGGACGCGGGCGAACTCGGCGGCATGGCTGCCCGGCTCGGCGTTGAGCACGAAGTTGACGCCTTCCTGCTGGAACAGGGTCACCGCCTTGGAGCGGTGCCGGCGGGTCTCGGTGAAGCCCAGCTGGAGGAACAGCCGGCGCAGGGCCTCGATGCCCTCGGCGGTGGGCGCGCTGTACTCGACGAACTCGAAGCCGTCGGTGCCGATGGGGTTGCGGGTATCCATCTCGCTCGTCTTGGCGGGGGCGTTCATGTAGACCTCCGGGTCGGTTGTGATTGTCGTGGTCCGGGCCGGTGCCACGGAATGCCCCCAGCCTAGTGCGCCCCCGCCACCGCCGGAATGCCCGGACACCGCCCCGGCCCCGGCCCCGGACCGCCCCGTCGCCCCACCGACGTCAAGCTTTCGTGACGCCCCCCCGAGCCCGCCGGGCGCCGCCCACCCGGCGGAAGGTTTTCGTGACAGCGCGTAAGGCCTGCGTTACACCTCGGGTTCCCGCCCCGGGTCCAGCAGGCGCTCGACGCTTGCCACCTTGTCGTCCATGCTCTGGTCGCGGTCGACCCGGGTGCCCAGCTTGAGGGTCGAGGTGATGCGCGGCGCCCCCATCTCGTGCACCACCTCGTGGCAGCGCTTGACCACCGCCATCACCTCGTCCCAGGGCCCCTCGAGGTTGGTGCCGTAGGCGTGCATCCGGTGGGACAGGCCCGACGCCTCGATCACCCGCTGACAGGCCGCCACCTGGGGCGACACCGATACGCCGACGCCCATCGGCACGACACAAAGATCCACGATCACGTTCATGGCGCCTCCTCGTTGCTGCTGCGTGATGGGTCACGATTACCCGGCATTCCGGGGCCTGGTCTATGCTAACGCCTTGTAACGGTAGGCAAAGACTCGGCGCCGGCCGAGCCCCGGATCAGGAGGCCCCATGACCAGCGATTCCCGCCTCGTGCCCATCGCCCTGCCCGACACCCGCGCGCGCCGCGTCGTGGAGCGCCTGCTCGAGGGCTCGGGCGTCACGCTCAACGGCGATGCGCCCCAGGACATCCGGGTCTATCACCCGGACTTCTTCGCCCGCATCCTCCACCAGGGCACCCTGGGGCTGGGCGAGGCCTACATGGACGGCTGGTGGGACTGCGAGCGCATCGACCGGATGGCCTGCCGGCTGCTCCAGCACGGCCTCGGCGAGCATGCCCAGACGCCCTCCGAGCGGCTGATGTACCGCCTGCAGGCGGGCTTCTTCAACCTGCAGAGCCGCGCCCGCGCCTACATCGTCGGCGAGGCCCACTACGATCTGGGCAACGACCTCTTCGAGCGCATGCTCGACGCCACCATGTGCTATTCGTGCGGCTACTGGAAGCGGGCCGATTCCCTGCACGCCGCCCAGCGCGACAAGCTCGAGCTGGCCTGCCGCAAGCTCGACCTGCAACCCGGCATGCGGGTGCTGGACATCGGCTGCGGCTGGGGCAGCCTGGCCGAGCACGCCGCCCGCCATCACGGGGTCGAGGTCACCGGCATCACCATCTCCCGGGAGCAGGCCGAGCTGGCCCGGCAGCGCTGCCGGGGCCTGCCGGTCGAGATCCGGCTCGAGGACTACCGCGAGCTGCAGGGCCGGTTCGATCGCATCGTCTCCATCGGCATGTTCGAGCATGTCGGGCACCGCAACTACGCCACCTACTTCCAGACCGTGCGTCGCCTGCTGCCCGAGGACGGCCTCTTCCTGCTGCACACCATCGGCTCCAACAACTCCGAGATCAGCGCCGACCCCTGGATCAACCGCTACATCTTCCCCAACGGCGTGCTTCCCTCGGCGGTGCATATCGCCCGCGCCAGCGAGAACCAGCTGCTGATGGAGGATTGGCAGAACTTCGGGGCCGACTACGATCACACCCTGATGGCCTGGCTGGCCAACGTCGACGCCCACTGGCACGAGATCGCCGATCGCTACAACGAGCGCACCCGACGCATGTTCCGCTACTACCTGTCCGTGTGCGCCGGCGCCTTCCGCGCCCGCAACCTGCAGCTGTGGCAGGTGGTCTTCTCCCGGGGGCGCCCAGGGCGCTACGACGCCCCACGCTAGGGAGGCCTGGCGCCGTCCCAGCCCCCGGGCCGACCACGATCACACCCTGATGACCTGGCTGGCCGACGTCGATGCCCACTGGCACGCGATCGCCGAGCGCGGAGGCGAGCACCCGACGCATGTTCCGCTACTGCCTGTCCGTGTGCGCCGGCGCCTTCCGCGCCCGCACCTGCCGCTGCGGCAGGTGGTCTTCTCCCGGGAGCGCGCCCGGGGCGCTACGACGCCCCACGCTAGGGAGGCCTGGCGCTGTCCCATCCCCGCGCCCCTCGCGCCGGCGAATGCCGTCTCCGACGCCGCCTGGAGGGGCCCGCCCACCCCGTCATCCGTTCGTCATATTTGTCGTCAATGCCGGCGTTCTGTCGGCGAAGTCGCAATAAGCGTCGGCGATCTCCTACAACCTATAGGGGGTGCCAGCCGGCGTCCACGGGCGTATGATGGGCAGCTTACACAAGATAACAATTCGGGCAGGCGCCGCGGACCGATGGCGTCGGCACGCCGACCAACACGACTGGCCTGTACGCAGCAGGAACCACGAGGGACGCCCATGTCATCCATCGATGCCATGCCGCGCAGGGAACGGCTCGATCCAACCAGGATCCTCACGCTCGCCGAGCAATTGCCCGGCCTGATCTTCCAGCTCCACCGTCGCCACGACGGCCACCTGCACTTCCCCTACCTGACGGGAAGCGGCACCCGGGTGCTCGGCATGGACCCCGAGGCCCTGGCCGAGGACGCCCGCCCGGCCCTCGAGCGGGTCCACGAGGCGGACTACCCCGGGGTGATGACCGCCATCGAGCGCTCGGAGCGCTGGTGCATCCCGCTGATCGCCAAGTTCCGCTTCATGCTCGGCGACGCGGCCTGCCGCTGGATCGCGGTCCGCGCCCAGCCACAGCGGCTGGACAGCGGCGTGCTCTGGCACGGCATGATGCTCGACATCAGCGAGCAGGTCGCCGAGGAGGAGCGGCTGCGCCGGCTATCGGACAGCGATGCCCTGACCGGCCTGGCCAACCGTCGCAAGCTGCTCAAGCGCCTCGACGAGGAGATCTCGCTCAGCAATCGCCATGCCACGCCGCTGTCGCTGCTGATGCTCGACCTGGATCACTTCAAGCGGATCAACGACACCTGGGGGCACCTGGAGGGCGACGAGGTGCTCAAGCGCCTGGCCGACTGCTGCCGCTCGCTGCTGCGCGAGGAGGACCTGCTGGCCCGGCTCGGCGGCGAGGAGTTCGCCCTGGTGCTGCCGCTGACTTCCGGGGCCAACGCCCGGCAGCTGGCCGAGCGCCTGCGCCGGGCGATCGCCGAGCACGACTTCGGCTCGCTGCGCCCGGGCCAGGTCACCGCCAGCATCGGCATCGCCGAGCACCGGGTCGGGGAGTCCCGCGACCAGTTGCTGGCCCGCGCCGATGCCGGCCTCTACCAGGCCAAGGACCGGGGCCGCAACCGCGTCGTGGCGAGCGGCCGCTGATCCCTCAGCCGGCCGGCGTGTTCGCGGCGGCCCCGGAACCTGTATCCTGTGCGTCTTCCCGAGACGCCGCGGAGCCAGCATGACCACCATCGACCAGACCCTGTCCCGGGTCTTCGGCTACGACGCCTTTCGCCCCGGCCAGCGACCGGTGATCGAGGCCCTGGTCGCCGGGCGCTCGGCGGCGGCCATCTTTCCCACCGGCTCGGGAAAGTCGCTGTGCTACCAGCTGCCGGCGCTGCACCTGCCCCACCTGACGCTGGTGGTCTCGCCGCTGCTGGCCCTGATGCAGGATCAGCTGGCCTTCCTCGAACGCCACGGCGTCCCCGCCGCGCGCCTCGATTCGACCCAGGATCGGGAACAGGCCCAGGCGGTCATGGACGGCGTCGGCCGCGGTCGCATCCGGGTGCTCATGGTCTCGGTGGAGCGCCTCAAGAACGAGCGTTTTCGCGCCTTCATCGGCCGGGTGCCGATCTCGCTGCTGGTGGTGGACGAGGCGCACTGCCTGTCGGAGTGGGGCCACAACTTCCGCCCCGATTACCTGACCCTGCCCCAGGTCCGCCACGAGCTGGGCATTCCCCAGGTGCTGCTGCTGACCGCCACCGCCACGCCCCGGGTGGTCGAGGACATGCGCCAGCATTTCGCCATCGCGGCCGAGGACGTGACCGCCACCGGCTTCTACCGGCCCAACCTGGACCTCCAGGTGGCCCCGGCGCCGGCCGAGGCGCGCCCCCGCCGGCTGGTGGACTGGCTGCGGCCGCGGCTCACGGGGTCAAGTCCCGGCGCCACCGTGGTCTACGTCACCCTCCAGCAGACCGCCGAGCGCCTGGCCGCCTACCTGGAGGCCGCCGGCCTGCCGGCGGCGGCCTACCATGCCGGCCTCGACGCCGAGACCCGCGCCGCCCGCCAGGCCGCCTTCATGCGCGGCGAGCTGCCCTGCATCGTCGCCACCATCGCCTTCGGCATGGGTATCGACAAGGCCGACATCCGGGCCGTGGTGCACTTCGACCCGCCCAAGTCGGTGGAGAACTACAGCCAGGAGATCGGCCGCGCCGGTCGCGACGGCGCGCCGGCGGAGTGCCTGATGCTGGCCGGGCGGGACCACCTGAACGTGCTGGAGAACTTCACCTACGGCGACACCCCCGAGCGCGACGCCATCGCCCGGGTGGTGGCGGCGCTGCCCACCCCGGGCGAGGACTGGGAGCTCACCCTCAACGCCCTCTCCCGGGACAGCGACATCCGCCCCCTGCCGCTCAAGACGCTGCTGGTGCGCCTCGAGCTGCGGGGCGTGATCCGTCCGCGCTACAGCTATTTCGCCGACTACCGCTTCCGGCTGGAGGAGGCCGCCGAGGCCCTGGTCGGGCGCTTCCAGGGCGAACGCCGGGCCTTCGTCCAGGCGATCCTCGACGCCTCGCACAAGGCACGGACCTGGCACCGGCTGGACTTCGAGGCCCTGGCCCGCCTGGGGGCCGAGCGCGGCCTGGACACCGCCCGCCCGCGGGTGCTCACCGCCCTGGACTACTTCGTCGACAAGGGCTGGCTCACGCTCGAGAGCCGCCAGATGACCGAGGTCTTCGAGGTCCGCCGGCCCGGCGACCCGGCCCTGGTCGCGGACCTGCACGATGACTTCGTCGAGCGGGAGCGTGCCGAGATCGCCCGTCTGCATGCCATGCTCGACCTGTTCGAGGCCGAGGGCTGCCTGACCCGGCGACTGGCCGACTGGTTCGGCGACGCCGAGGCGCCGGCCCGCTGCGGGCACTGCTCAGGGTGCCGGGGCGAGCTCGCCCGCCTGCCGGCCCCGCCGCCCATGGCTCCGCTCGCCGATCACGACGCCGGCGCCCTGACCGCCCCCCTGCGCCAGCGACTGCACGCCGCCGGCGAGGGCGAGGCCGCCACCCCCACCCTGCTGGCCCGCTTCCTGTGCGGGCTCGCCTCGCCGCGGCTGGCGCGCCATCAGGCCCGCAAGCTGGACGGCTTCGCGGCCCTGGAGGCCTATCCCTTCGCCGAGGTCCGCAACTGGCTCGGGGGCCGCGCCGACCCCGCGTCTCGCCACCCGAACCGCTGACCCTGTGCGTCCACCGCGGACGTGCTAGACTCTGCGGCGACACTGGCGCAAACGTTTGCGCCTTGCGCACCCCCGAAGACCACCAGCTCGGAGCCTGGACCCGTGAAACGCCATGGGCTATTGAACGCGCCCCTCAGCGCGCTGATCGCCGAACTCGGCCATACCGACACCCTGATACTTGCCGACGCGGGCCTGCCCATTCCCCCCGGCGTGCCCCGGGTCGACCTGGCTGTCACGCCCGGCCTGCCCGGCTTCCTGCCGGTCCTCGAGGCGCTGCTCGACGAGCTGTGCCTCGAGGGCGTGACCCTGGCCCGCGAGACCGTCGAGCGGCGCCCCGAGCTGACGACGGACATCGAGCGACGCCTGGCCCGCCTTGAGGCCCGCGACGGACGCGACATCGCCGTGGCGCGCTGCGATCACGCGGACTTCAAGGCCCTGCTGCCCGGCGCCCGGGCGGTGATCCGCACCGGCGAGTGTACGCCCTACGCCAACCTGGCCCTGCACAGCGGGGTGCCGTTTTGAGCCGCCCCGAGGTTGCGACGCCGCTGATGACCCTGAGGGGCATCGAGAAGGGGTTTTCCGGCGTCAAGGTGCTGGAGGGCGTCGACCTGACCCTGCAGGCGGGGCGCGTCCTCGCCCTGGCCGGGGAGAACGGCGCCGGCAAGTCGACCCTGATGAAGGTACTCAGCGGCGTTCACCAGGCCGATGCCGGCGAGCTGCGCCTGCGCGGCCGGCCGGTGCGCTTCGCCACGCCCCGCCAGGCCATGGATGCCGGCATCGCCATCATCCACCAGGAGCTCAACCTGGTGCCCGGGCTGTCGGCCGGGGAGAACGTCTTCCTGGGTCGCGAGCCGCGTACGCGCCTGGGCACCGTCGACTGGTCACGCCTCTATCGCCGGGCCGGCGAGCTGCTCGCGCGTCTCGATCAGCCGCTGGACCCGCGCACGCCGGTGGGCGAGCTGAGCATCGGCCAGCAGCAGATGGTCGAGATTGCCCGCGCCCTGTCGCTGGACGCCGAGATCATCGTCATGGACGAACCCACCGACGCCCTGACCGACATCGAGACCGAGGTGCTGGAGCGGGTCGTGGCCGGCCTGCGGGACGCCGGCAAATCGCTGGTGATGATCACCCACCGGCTTCCCGAGATCTTCCGCATCTGCGACGACGTGGCGGTGCTGCGCGACGGGCGGCTGGTCCATGACGGGCCCACCGAGGCACTGGACGAGGACCGCCTGATTCGCCACATGGTGGGGCGCGAGCTCGCCGAGCGCTATCCCTACGAGCCGCCGCTGCCCGGCGAGGTATGTCTCGAGGTCGAGAACCTTCACGCCCCGGGCGTGCACGGCCTGGGCTTCGCCGCCCGCGCCGGCGAGGTGCTCGGCTTCGGCGGCCTGATGGGCGCCGGGCGCACCGAGATGGCCCGGGCACTGTGCGGCGACGTGCCGGCCAGGGCCGGCGAGGTGCGCCTGCGCGGCCGTGCGGTGCGCTTCGCCTCGCCCGGCGAGGCCCTCGCCGCGGGCCTGGTCTATGTGCCGGAGGACCGCAAGCAGGCCGGGCTGCTGCTCGCCCACTCGGTGGCCGAGAACATGTCGCTGGCCGCCCTGACCGCCTTCTGCGGCCCGCTCGGGGTGATCCGCCGCGGCCGCGAGCGGACCGCGATCGACCATTACGTGGACGCGCTGCAGATCAAGCTGAATGACGTCGACCAGCGCATCGACACCCTCTCGGGGGGCAACCAGCAGAAGGTCTCGCTGGCCAAGGCGCTGATGACCGAACCCGAGATCGTGATCCTCGACGAGCCCACCCGCGGCGTCGACGTCGGCGCCAAGCGCGAGATCTACCTGCTGATCAACCGCCTCAAGCGCCAGGGCAAGTGCGTGCTGCTCATCTCCTCCGAGATGCCCGAGCTGCTGGGGCTCTCGGATCGCATCATGGTGCTCGCCGGCGGCCGGATCACCGGCGAGTTCAGCCGCGCCGACGCCACCCAGGAAACCATCATGACCGCCGCGGCCCACGTCGAGGCCGCCACGGAGACCGCCACCCAATGACCTCCCTGACGCTGAACAAGACCGCCACCCGGCTGCTGATCGACAACAAGGCCTTCCTGGCGCTGGCCCTGCTGGTGATCGTCAGCGCCCTGCTGAGCGACAACTTCCTGACCGTCGACAACCTCCTCAACGTGCTGCGCCAGAGCAGCATCAACGCCATCATCGCCATGGGAGTGACCTTCGTCATCCTCACCGCCGGGATCGACCTCTCGGTGGGCGCGGTGCTGGCCCTCACCGGGGCCTTCGCCGGCGCCATGACGGCCTCCGGCCTGACGCCCTGGCTGAGCGTGCCCGGCACCGTGGCCGCCGGGGCCGGCCTCGGGGCGATCGCCGGCGCCTTCGTGGCCTACGGCCGCATCCAGGCCTTCATCGTGACCCTGGTGGCCATGACCATCCTGCGTGGCGCGGCCCTGGTGTTCACCGACGGCCGGCCCATCTCGATCGGCGCCACCCCGGCCGCCGACCTGTTCTGGCAGCTCGGCGGCGGCTACTGGCTCGGGGTGCCGATACCCATCTACCTGATGTTCTTCGTCTTCCTGCTGTGCTGGGGCGTGCTGCACCACACCCGTTTCGGCCGCCATGTGTATGCCGTGGGCGGCGGCGAGAAGGTCGCCCGCCTGTCGGGGATCAACGTGACGCGCATCAAGGTCAGCGTCTACGCCATCTCCGGCGCCTGCGCCGCCCTCGCCGGCGTGGTGCTCACCGCCCGCCTGGGCTCGGCCCAGCCCACCGCAGGCACCGGTTACGAGCTGGACGCCATCGCCGCGGTGGTGATCGGCGGCACCAGCCTGATGGGCGGTCGCGGGCGCATCTTCGGCACCCTGGTCGGCGCCCTGGTGATCGGGGTGCTCAACAACGCCCTGAACATCATGGGGGTGTCGTCCTACTTCCAGATGATCGCCAAGGGCGCGGTCATCCTGCTGGCCGTGCTGCTCGACAGCCGGTCGTCCTCGTCGTGACGTCCCCCGCGACGCACAACAAGACCCAAGGAGCCTCCGCATGAAAAAGCTGTTACTCGCCTCCGCCGTCGCCACCGGGCTCGGCCTCAGCGGCCAGGCCGCGGCCGACCGCATCGCGCTGGTCATCTCCACCCTCAACAACCCCTTCTTCGTCACCCTCCAGGAGGGCGCCGAGGCCAAAGCCGAGGCCCTCGGCCACGAGCTGATCGTGCTCGACTCCGGCAACGACGCCGCTCGCGAGCTCTCCAACGTCGAGGACGCCCTGTCCCGGGACATCGACGCCCTGCTGCTCAACCCCACCGACGCCGACGCCGCCGCCTCCGGCGTGCGCTCGGCCAATGCCCGCAACGTACCGGTGATCACCCTGGACCGCAGCGCCAGCGCCGGGCGCGTGGCCTCGCACATCGCCTCGGACAACGTCGCCGGCGGGCGCCTGGCCGGCGAGTTCGTCGCCGAACGCCTGGGCGGCGAGGGCCGGGTCGTGCAGCTGGAGGGCGTCCCCGGCGCCTCGGCCACCCGCGATCGCGGCGAGGGCTTCGTGGCCGCCCTGGACGACGCCGAGGGCCTCGAGCTGGCCGCCAGCCAGCCGGCCAACTTCAACCGCAGCGAGGGGCTCAACGTCATGGAGAACCTGCTCCAGGCCCATGCCGAGCTGGACGCGGTGTTCGCCCAGAACGACGAGATGGCCCTGGGCGCCCAGCGGGCGCTGCAGGCCAACGGCCGCGAGGACCTGGTGCTGGTCGGCTTCGACGGCACCGACGCCGGCATCCAGGCGGTCGAGGACGGCCAGTTGGACGCCACCGTGGCCCAGCAGCCCGGCCGCATCGGCGAGCTCGGCGTCGCCACCGCGGACGCCCTGCTGGCCGGCGAGTCGGTGGCGGCGAGCATCCCGGTGCCGCTCAAGCTGATCGTCCGGGACTGAGCCGATGGCCATGGTGCGGCTGAAGGACGTGGCGCGCCACGCGGGGGTATCCATCACCACCGTCTCGCACGTGGTGAACCGGACCCGCTCCGTGGCCCCGGCCACCCGCGAGCGGGTGCAGCGGGCCATCGCCGAGCTGGGCTATCGCCCGGACTCGGTAGCGCGGACCCTCAAGTCCAACCGCAGCCGCACCATCGGCATGATCGTCACCACCGCCCACAACCCCTTCTTCTCGGCGCTGATCCGCGGCGTCGAGGATCACTGCTTCGCCTCCGGGTACAGCCTGGTGCTGTGCAACGCCGACGATGCCGACGCCAAGCAGACCGCCTACCTGCAGACCCTGCTGGAACGGCGCATCGACGGGCTGATCGTGATGACCTCGCGCAACGGCGACAGCTTCGTTGAGGCGCTGTCCCGTCAGAGCCTGCCCACGGTGCTGATGGACGCGGCGCCGACCCGGCGCCCCGACCTGGCCGTGGTCAACGACGACTCCCGGCTCGGCGCCCGGCTGGCCATCGAGCACCTGCTGGAACGGGGGCTCGGCGACATCGCCCTGCTCACCGGCCCGGCCAGCCATCCCCGCTCCCAGGAACGCCTGGCCGGTGCCCTGGCCACCCTGCACGAGGCCGGCATCGCCCCGCCCGCCACGCGCCTGGTGACCACCAACCTGATGGCCGACGGCGGGCATGCCGCCATGCGCCGCCTGCTGGACGAGCCCTGCCCGCCCCAGGCGGTGTTCGCCTTCAACGACCTGGTCGCCATCGGCGCCCTGCGCGCCGCTCACGAGGCGGGCCTGCGGGTGCCCGAGGCGCTGTCGATCATCGGCTACGACGACATCGAGGTCGCCCGCTACACCTGCCCGGCGTTGACCACCGTCCACCAGCCGATCTACGAGCTGGGGGCCACCGCCATCGCCCAGCTGATCGACCGGCTGGAGCATGACCGCCCCTTCACCCCCCTGCAGTCGCTGCCACCGCGGCTGGTGACGAGGGAATCGGTGATCGCCCCGCGCTGAGCGCAGCACCGGTTCAGGCGCGCGCCAGCAGGCGCGACGTCGCCAGGTGCACCGGCAGGTAGAGCACCAGCGGCCAGGCCAGCATCAGCCCCGCCAGGTACAGCGTCGGCGGCAGCGCGGTCTGGGCGGCGCCGAAGGGCGCCTCCACCCAGTTGACGTTGCGCCCGGGCTCGGTGAGCCAGCGGGCGGCGAGGATCGCCAGCCAGGTCAGGCCGGTCTGCCAGGCCAGGGCCCGGTGATCGTAGCCCAGCCGCCACACCGCCAGGCCGGCCACCAGCGGCAGCACCAGGTGATACAGCGACAGCAGGCGCACCCCCAGGGGCGTGGCGGCGTCGAACATGTACTCGGTGCCGCCGATGGGATGCCAGCCGGTCGCCCAGGCGGTGCCGGCGTCCAGCGCCCAGAGCGTTCCCACCAGCGCCGTGGCCAGCCACTGCATGGAGATCAGCCGGCGGCTCTCGAGCCACAGGCCCGCCAGCAGCAGGAAGTTGGCCAGGTTGCACAGCCAGAGGTAGTTCTGCACGCCCACCTTCAGCGCGACCATGGGCGCCCAGAACGCCACCCAGAGGGCGAAGGCCAGCTTCAGCCACAGGGGAAGCCGCCCCGCCGCCGAGGGCGCCCTCACGCCTCCTCCGTGCCGATGCCGTGGCGCTTGAGCTTGTTGGCGATGGTGGTGTGGGACACCCCCAGCCGCCTGGCCAGCTGGCGGCTGGAGGGATGCCGGGGATAGAGGCTGGCCAGCACCCGCCGCTCCACCTCGCCGAGGATGTCGGCCAGCGAGCCGTCCAGGTCGATGCCCGCCAGCCCGGGGGCCCGGCCGACGTCGGGCAGGCGCAGGTGAACCGGCTCGATGGTCCCGCCCTCGCACAGCGACACCGCCTGGAAGAGCACGTTCTCCAGCTGGCGGACGTTGCCCGGCCAGTGGTAGGCGGTGAGCCGGGCGATCGCGGCCGGCGACAGGCTGGGCAGCGGGCAGCCGATCTGGGTGGCGGCGCGATCGATGAAGTGCCCCGCCAGCGCCTCGATGCCGTCCAGGCAGTCGCGCAGCGGCGGCACGTTGAGGGTCAGGACGTTGAGGCGGTGGTAGAGATCCTGGCGGAAACGGCCCTCGGCGCACAGCGCCGGCAGGTCCTGCTGGGTGGCGCAGATCACCCGCACGTCCAGGTAGGTCTCCTCGTCGCTGCCCACCCGGCGGAAACCGCCGTCCTGGAGGAAGCGCAGCAGCTTGACCTGCATCCGCGGGCTGGTCTCGCCGACCTCGTCGAGGAAGATGGTGCCGCCGGCGGTCAGCTCCAGCAGCCCCAGCTTGCCCTCGGGGCGCGCGCCCTCGAAGGCGCCGGGGGCATAGCCGAACAGCTCGGTCTCGGCCATCGACTCCGGCAGGCCGGCGCAGTTCAGCGCCATGAAGGGCGCCTGTCCGCGGGGGCTGGCCAGGTGGCAGGCCCGGGCCAGCAGCTCCTTGCCGGTGCCGGTCTCGCCCTGAATCAGCAGCGGCGCGTCCAGCGGCGCCATGCGCCGGGCCTCGCGGATCAGGGCCTCCAGCCGGGGGCTGGCCTGGAACAGCGACTCGAAGCCCCGCGACTCCTGGCGCTGCACCTGGTAGATGCGCTCGCCGATGCGATCGGCCCGGTGCAGGGTGACCACGGCGCCGGCCAGGGAGGCCACGTCTTCCTGGTGCTCGCGATGCAGCGGGGCGATGTCGGCCAGGAAGACGGTGTCGCGCAGCTTGACCCGCAGGCCGTTGACCCGGGCGTTGTTGCGGCGGATCAGCGACGGCAGGTCCAGGTCGGGCAGGTAGCGATCCAGGGACAGCCCCGGCACCTCGTCGACGCGCACCCCCAGCAGCTGGCCGGCGGCCCGATTGGCGGCCACCAGGTGCCCCTCCATGTCGATGGACATCACCGGATCGGACAGCGACGACAGCAGGGCGTCGAGCTCCAGGTGGCGACGCTCGCTGGGCATCAGACTGACCCGGCGGACCCCGAACACCCCGGGCACCCGCTCCAGCTCGGGCCGGAGCGTGGCCAGCTGGGCGTTGAGCAGCCGGGGCACATGCAGGTAGATGGCGTTGCCGTGCTCGCCGCCGACCTCGCCGTGGGCCACGTTGATCCCGTAGTCGGCGAAGTGGGCGACGATATCGCGCAGGATACCGATGCGATTCTGGCAGTGAAATCTCAGGCGCATGGCGGACTCGAGAAGCAAAGGGCGGGCGCGCGGCTCACAAAGCGTCAGCCCGACGTGACTGTCGTGTAAAGGTAACGTGACACGACGGGGCGCACAACGCCGACCATGCCGATCCTGCCCGGGGATCGGGCGGCGACGAAGGCCAAGCGTCACGAATTCCTTACGCCCAGCCCCACCCCGCGGCCGCCCCCGCGCGCCCCGACCGTCCCCGGCGGCGGTCGCCCGGCCTAGACTGCCGGATAGTCCCTCAAGGCCACGACGACAACCCCAACACTGCCAAGGGAGAGATCATGAAGGCACCGACAGGCAAGACCACCGCCTACCAGGCCAGGATGCCCGACGCCGACGGCCACATCGCCTGGACCGACCGGGAACATGCCACCTGGCAGACCCTGATGGAGCGCCAGGTGGAACTGCTGCCCGGGCGCGTCTGCCAGGAATACCTGGACGGCATGGAGCGCCTGGCCCTGCCGATGGACCGCATTCCCCAGCTTGCCGAGGTGGACGCCGTGCTGCGCGAGGCCACCGGCTGGGAGACCGCCCAGGTCCCGGCGCTGATCCCCTTCGACACCTTCTTCGAGCTGCTGGCCAATCGCCGCTTCCCGGTGGCCACCTTCATCCGCACCCCGGAGGAGCTGGACTACCTCCAAGAACCGGACATCTTCCACGAGATCTTCGGCCACTGCCCGATGCTGACCAACCCGGCCTTCGCCGAGTTCACCGCCACCTACGGCCGCCTGGGGCTCGAGGCCACCCCCAAGGAGCGCGTCTACCTGGCCCGGCTGTACTGGATGACCGTGGAGTTCGGCCTGGTCGACACCCCGCAGGGTCGGCGGATCTACGGCGGCGGCATCATCTCCTCGCCCAAGGAGACCCTGCACGCCCTGTCCGACGCCCCGGTCCATGCGCCCTTCGATCCCATGGACGCGCTGCGCACCCCCTACCGGATCGACATCCTCCAGCCGCTCTACTATGTGCTGGACGGCCTGGAGACCCTGCACGACCTGGCCAATCGCGACATCATGGGCATGGTCCACGAGGCGATGGCGCTCGGCCTGTTCGAGCCGCGCTTCCCGCCCAAGCCCAAGCCGGCCGAGGCCGCCGGCGCCTGATCCCTTCGCCCACGGGGCTATCGCCGTCGGATCTGGCGTCGGCAGCGGCGGAGAGAGGCATGGCCCTTCCGCAGACCTGTCGACGGATCGCCCCTTGGCGGTAACACTGACGGCGACAGCCCTGCTTCCACCCCGACGACCGACGACAACCAGGAGTCATCATGAGCGAGCTTTCCGAACAGCAGTGCGAGGCCTGCAGCTGGGACGCCCCCCACGTCACCGAGGGCGAGATCGAGCAGTTCCGCCGGGACATCCCCGAGTGGCAGATCGTCGAGCGCGATGGCATCATGCAGCTGGAGCGGGCCTTCAAGTTCCGCAACTTCCGCCAGGCCCTGGCGTTCACCAACGCGGTCGGCGAGATCGCCGAGGAAGCGGGCCACCACCCCGCCCTGCTCACCGAATGGGGCAAGGTCACCGTGACCTGGTGGTCCCACGAGATGAAGGGCCTGCACAAGAACGATTTCATCCTAGCCGCCAGAACCGACGAGGTAGCGAAGTAAATGTTCGAGCAAATTGAGCGGGTTCCCGGGGATGCCATCCTCGGGCTCATCGAGGCCTTCAAGAAGGACACCAACCCCCAGAAGGTCGATCTCGGCGTCGGTGTCTACCGTGACGCCCAGGGCAACACCCCGGTGATGCGCGCGGTCAAGGAAGCCGAAGCCCTGCTGCTCAAGAACGAGACCACCAAGACCTACATCGGTTCTCACGGCGACCCGGCCTACGGCGAGGCCATCCTGCCGCTGGTGCTGGGCGAGGGCTCCCCGGTGCTCGAGGCCGGCCGCGCCAGCGCCACCCAGTCCCCCGGCGGCACCGGCGCCTTGCGCCTGGCGGCGGACTTCATCGCCAGCCAGCTGCCGGGCAAGGCCATCTGGGTCAGCGACCCGACCTGGCCGAACCACCTGGGCATCTTCCCCGCCGCCGGCATCACCCTGAAGAAGTACCCCTACGTCGATGCCGACAACCGGCTGGACTTCGAGGGCATGCTCGGCGCGCTCAAGCAGATTCCCGAGGGCGACGTGGTGCTGCTGCACGCCTGCTGCCACAACCCCACCGGCTTCGACCTGTCCCGCGACCAGTGGCACCAGGTGCTGGAGGTGGTCCGGGAGCGCGGCCTGCTGCCGCTGGTCGACTTCGCCTACCAGGGCTTCGGCGAGGGCCTGGACGAGGACGCCTACGGCGTTCGCCTGCTGGCCGAGAACCTCGACGAGGTGATCGTCACCAGCTCCTGCTCCAAGAACTTCGGCATCTACTGCGAGCGCACCGGCTGTTTGATCATGGTCGCCCGGAACGCCGAGCAGAAGGAGAACGTGCGCTCCCAGGTGGCCATCGTCGCCCGGGAGAACTACTCCAACCCGCCGGCCCATGGCGGCGCCATCGTCTCCGAGATCCTGCACTCCGCGGAGCTGGCAGCCGTGTGGCGCGAGGAGCTCACCGAGATGCGCGACCGCATCAACACCCTGCGGCGCGAGTTCGTCGAGGCCCTCAAGCCCTACGGGCTGGACCAGAAGTACGCCTGCGTGGCCGAGCAGCGCGGCATGTTCTCCTATACCGGCCTGACGCCGGAGCAGGTGGACCGGCTGCGCGACGAGTTCGGCATCTACATGGTGCGTTCCGGCCGCGCCAACGTCGCCGGCTTCTCCCACGAGAACCTGCCCTACCTGGCCAAGGCCATCGCCGCGGTCAACTGATCGGTCGACGCCTTCGACGCACGACGCCCGGGTCCCCGACCCGGGCGTCGTGCGTTCGGCGGGAAAAACGCCGCCGAATCAAGTAGAATCCCCGGCTCGCCGCCGGGGATACGGGGCGCCCGAGCGGCGCTCCCGGACCGGCCGCCGCTTGACCGGCCGGTCAGGACGACACCCCCTGCCCCGCCGATCCGAGGCGTCTCATTCACCATGGCGGCATCCCCCCTGCACTATCCCTGGTATCGGAAGGAAGACACCGATGCCTTCTTCGCGCTGTTCCAGAACAACATCGCCAACTTCGTCATCATCGCCATCACCCTGCTGGGCATGGACTTCCCGGCGTCGATCGTGTTCGGCCAGGTGCTTCCCGGCGCCGCCGTGGCGGTGATGGCGGGCAACTTCTACTACGCCTGGAGCGCCGCGCGGCTGGCTCGCCGGGAGGGGCGCCGCGACGTCACGGCGCTGTCCTACGGCATCTCGACCCCGGTGATGTTCGTCTTCCTGTTCGGCGTGCTGCTGCCGGCCAAGCAGCTCACCGGCGATCCCGAGATGGCCTGGAAGGTCGCGGCGGCGGCCTGCTTCGTCAGCGGCGCCGTCGAGGCCGCGATCAGCCTGATCGGCCGCTGGGTCCAGCGCCACCTGCCCCGGGCGGCGATGCTCGGCGCCGTGGCGGGGGTCGCCCTGACCTTCATCGCCGGCGAGATGCTGTTCAAGACCCTGGAGGCGCCGGTGATCGGCCTGCTGGTGCTGGCGATCATCCTGCTGGGGCTGATCGCCCGGGTCACCATGCCCTTCCGGCTGCCCGCCTCGCTGGTCGCCATCGTCCTCGGCACCGCCATGGCCTACCTGATCGGGGACGCCGACGGCGCGCGCTTCGCCGACGCCTTCACCCACCTGGGCGTCTATCCCCTCGTCCCGGGCCTGGCCTGGTTCGAGGGCCTGGGCCTGCTGTTCACCGGACTGCTCGGGCTGCTGGCCGTGGTCCTGCCGATCACCCTCTACAACGCCATCGAGACCATGAACAACGTCGAGGCCATGGCGGCCGCCGGCGATGCCTATGACGTCCGCGAGTGCCAGGCCATCGACGGCGTGGGCACCATGCTCGGCGCGCTGTTCGGCGGCGCCTTCCCCACCACCGTCTACATCGCCACCGTGGGCGCCAAGTGGATGGGCGCCGGCCGCGGCTACAGCCTGCTCAACGGCGCGGTCTACGGCCTGGCCACCATGTTCGGCCTGATCGCCGCCCTGGCGGCGCTGATCCCGGTCTCGGTGGTGGCGCCGATCCTGGTGTTCGTGGGCGTCTCGATGATCGCCACCGCCTTCCAGAGCAACGAGCCGCGCCATTATCCGGCCGTGGCCCTGGCCATGCTGCCCTATTTCGCCAACTACCTGATGACCCGCTTCAACCGCGGCGCCGAGGAGGTGGTGGCCGAGATCTCCGGCGGCATCGTCGCCATGGGCCAGGGCGCCATGTTCATGGCGCTGTTCCTGGGCGCCATCGCCGCCTCGCTGATCGACCACCGCTTCCGCCGCGCCGCCGTCTTCGCCACCCTGGCCGCCGGCTTCGCCTTCGTCGGCCTGATGCACGCGCCGGCGATCGCCTGGAACGCCGCCCCGGACTTCGCCCTGGGCTACCTGAGCATGGCCGCCCTCTTCCTGGTCGCGGCCTGGCAGCACCGCGCCAGGTCCGTGCCCCGAGCGGCCGCGGCCGGCGACGCCGCCTGACACGACGAGGGCCCCGCCGGTCGCCGGCGGGGCCCTCGAGGTCGTCGCGGGACGGCGGTCGCCTCAGGCGGCGTAGCGCGACACGTCCAGCCCGCGGGGATCGATCCGCGGGGTGCGCTCGGCCATCAGGTCGGCCAGCAGCTGGGCACTGCCACAGCTCATGGTCCAGCCCAGGGTCCCGTGGCCGGTATTGAGCCAGAGGTTGTCGTAGCGGGTCGCGCCGACGATCGGAGTCGAATCCGGCGTCATGGGACGCAGGCCGCTCCAGAACTCGGCCCGATCGACATCGCCGCCCTCGGGGAAGACATCGCGGACCACCATGTCGATGGTCGCCCGGCGCTTCGACGGCAGGCTCAGGTCATGGCCGGCCAGCTCGGCGGTGCCGCCCACCCGGATGCGATCGTCGAAGCGCGAGATCGCCACCTTGTAGGTCTCGTCCATGACCGTCGACTGCGGCGCCCCGCCGTCGTCGGTCACCGGCACCGTCAGGCTGTAGCCCTTGACCGGGTAGATCGGCAGGCGGATCCCCAGGTCCTTGACCAGGAAGGGGGAGTAGCTGCCCAGGCAGACCACGTAGGCGTCGGCGGCGAGCTCGCCGGCGCTGGTGATCACGCCCTCGATCCCGGCGTTGCCGCGGCGGATGCGCTGGATGTCGACGCCGAAGCGGAAGCTCACGCCCAGCCGCTCGCGGCAGTAGTCCGCCAGGCGGTTGGTGAACAGATGGCAGTCGCCGGTCTGGTCGTCGGGCAGATGCAGGCCGCCGACGAACTTGCCCGGCACCCGGGCCAGCGCCGGCTCGGCGCTGCTGATCTGGTCGGCATCGAGCAGCCGATGGCGCACGCCGCACTGCTCGAGGACCTTCATGTCCTTGGCCACGGCCTCCACCTGGCCGTCATGGCGGAACAGCTGCAGCAGCCCCCGCTGGCGATCCTCGTAGCGGATGCCGGTGTCGGCGCGCAGGGCGTCGATGCAGGCGCGGCTGTGCTCGGCGATGCGCACCATGCGCTCCTTGTTGACCGCATAGCGCTCGGCGTTGCAGTTGCCGAACATCTTCATCATGAAGCGGGCCATCGCCGGCTCCATGCGCGGCTGGATCTTCAGCGGCGCATGCTCCTGGAACATCCACTTGACGGCCTTCTGCGGGATGCCGGGCGCCGCCCAGGGCGACGAGAAGCCGAAGGAGACCTGCCCGGCGTTGCCGTAGCTGGTTTCCATGGCGGGGGCGGCCTGGCGATCCACCACGGTGACCTCGTGCCCCTGCCGGGCCAGATAGTAGGCACTGGTGACGCCGACCACGCCACTGCCGAGAATCAGGACCTTCATGCTCTCCCCCTTGTGCTTGTTGACGGCGGGCAATACGACGCCCGGCGCATGCGCCGGGCGGAACGAGTCACGAGTATAGGAGGAGTAAAATAGAGGATTTAACTATTATTTTTTTATTTCTATCGAACAAACTTCAAATTTTTCATTGATAGCAATTATTAATAACACCTCAAGCAATGTTTTTAGATGATTCATCTATTGCGTTGCGGCGCGGGCTCGCCAGGGTGCGGCGCAACAGGGCCCAGGCCCCCAGCCCGGCCAGCAGGTTGCCGCTGGCCGCGCCGGCGGCCAATCCCGGCAGGCCGCCCAGCCAGGCTCCCGCCGCCAGGCACGGCAGATAGCAGACGAACAGGCGCGCGGCGGACAGCAGCATCGAGCGCAGCGGCCAGCCCAGCGCATTGCCGGCCGAGACCACCAGCATGCAGACGCCGAGGGCGGCATAGCTGGGCGGCAGCCAGCGCAGCAGCACCGCCAGGTCGGCGCGGACCTCGCCGGTGCCCGCCAGCACGCCGGCCAGCCAGGGGGCGGCCAGGGCCAGGCACAGCCCCAGCGCCAGCTGCCAGGCCACCGCCACCCGCAGCGCCAGGCGCATCAGCCGATGCACCTGGGGCCAGTCGCCCGCCCCGTAGCAGCGCCCCAGCCAGGGCGGCAGCGACATGGTCATGGCCAGCACCGCCATCAGCGAGACGGTCTCCAGGCGACTGGCGAGCCCCCAGGCGGCGACCTGGGCCTCGCCCAGGCGCGCCACCACCGCCACCGCCAGCATCGCCGCCAGGGGCGGCATCAGTTGGCCGACCATGGCCGGCCCGGCGATGCCCAGCAGGTCGCGAAGCGAACGCCGCGCCTCGCCGGCCAGCCCCTCGACCGTCAGCCAGGCGGTGCGCAAAAGCCGCGTGCCCAGCACCACCAGCCCCGTCAGGAAGGACAGCACCGTGGCCCAGGCCGCCCCGGGCAGCCCGAGGCCCGACCATCCCCCGACGCCGAAGATCAGCAGCGGATCGAGGACCAGGTTGGTCAGGCTGGTGACCACCATCAGGGTGCCCGGCAGGCGGGTGTCGCCATGCGCCCGGAACAGGCTGTAGCCGAAGTACAGCGCCGCTCCCAGCCAGGCCGCGATCAACTGCGGCCCCCAGTAGGCGCGGATCCGCGGCAGCACCTCCGGCGCGGCGCCAAGCCGCCGGAAGATCGGCTCCTGGCCCGCCCACAGGCCCAGCGCCAACAGGGCGATCACCAGGATCCCCAAGGCCGGCACCAGGCCGCTCAGGCGCCGGGCGCGCGGCGCGTCCCCGGCCCCCAGGGCGCGGGAGATCAGGGCGGCGATGGCGATGCCCAGGCCCACCTGGACCCCGATGATCAGGAAGGACAGCGGGAAGGTGAAGGACTGGGCCGCCAGGGGCGCGGTCCCCAGTCGGGCGATGAAGACGCTGTCGATCAGCTGGAAGCCCAGCAGCGCCAGCACGCCGATGGCCATGGGCCAGGTCTGCCGCCACAGGGCCGGGGCGAGCGAAGGCGGGGAAGGGGCGCGATCTGCCAACGGGAAACTCCGGCGGGACATGGAAGGCCGCCATTCTACGCGATGTGACCGCGCGCCTCAGGGGGCATCGACGACGGCGTCCCTCATCAGGTCGAGCAGGGCCTCGGCCGGCCGAGGGCGATGCAGGAAATAGCCCTGGGCCAGCTCGCAGCGCATCTCGCGCAGCAGGCTCAGCTGCTCGGCGGTCTCCACGCCCTCGGCCACCACCTCGAGCCCGAGACGCTGGCCGATGAACACCGCGGCCTCCAGGATGGCCCGATCCTCCGCCGACCGCGTGGCATCCCGAACGAAGGTGCGGTCGATCTTCAGGGCCGAGACCGGCAGATGCTTGAGGTAGCTCAGCGACGAATAGCCGGTGCCGAAGTCATCGATGGCGATGCTCACTCCCCGCCGGCGCAGGTGGCGGAGGCCGGCCAGCACGCGCTCATCGGCCGCGATCAGGACGTTCTCGGTCAGCTCGATGCCGATGTCGGCGGGACACAGCCCATGGCGAGACACGCAGGCCTCCAGGCGACGCAGGGTATCGCCGCCCAGCACCTGGCTGCCGGACAGGTTGATGTCGACCCTGATCCCGTCGACGCCCGCGGCCCGCCACTCGGCCTGCTGGCGGCAGGCCTCGTTCATGACCCAGTCGCCCAGCCGATCGATGAGCCCGGCGTGCTCGGCCAGGGGAATGAACTCCCCCGGCGCTACCGGCTCGGCGTCGTCGGGCTCCCAGCGCAGCAGCGCCTCGAGGTGCGCGAGGCGGCCATCGACCAGCGCCACCTGCGGCTGGTAATGGAGCCGGAGCTCGTGACGCTCGATGGCCCGCGCCAGGCGATCGACGAGGCGATGCCGGCGAAGCAGCTGATCATGGAAATGCTGGTGGAAGCCCTGCACGCTGCCGCGGCCATCCAGCTTGGCCCGGTTCTTGGCCACATCGGCGTTGCGGATCAGCTCCCGGGCGGTGTCGCCGTGGGCGGGAAACCGGCTCAGTCCCAGGCAGGCACTGACCAGGCGCTCGCCGTCGTCCAGGGCGAAGGGGCGGCGAAACGCCGTGCGCACCTTGTCGACCAGCCGCCTCAGGTCCGTCTCCCGGAACACCCCGGGGAAGGCCATCACGAATTCGTCGCCGGACACCCGCGACATCAGGTCGCCGGCCCGCTGATGGCGACGCAGCCGCTGCGCCAGCTCGATCAGCAGCCGGTCGCCCTGTGCATAGCCCAGGGCATCGTTGATCTCGACGAAGTGATCGATATCCAGATAGATCAACGCCAGCTGAAGGTCCCGGTGCCGGCACTGCTCGAGCAGGGCGTCGAGATCGGCCTCGAAGGCCTGGCGGTTGGGCAGCCCGGTCAGCCGATCGAAGCGGTGGGCGAACGCCAGGTCGCGGTGGGCCTGCTTCTGGTCGGAGAGGTCCACGTCGACGCAGAACATCAGCGGCCGCTCGGTGTGCTCGCCGAGCATGACATGGTGGGAGAAGACCGGCACCGGCTCGCCGCTGCGGTGGCACAGCTCCAGCTCCTCCGCCGGGATCTCCCTGCCCTGCTCGATCCAGGCCCGGTGGGCCTCGATCACCGGCCGGCGCATGGCGGCGGGAATGATCAGCTCCTCGAGCCGGCGGCCCATGGCCTCCTCGGCGGTATAGCCGTAGAGCCGTTCGCTGGCCGCGTTCCAGTAGATGACCCGCCGCTCGCGATCATAGCCCTGCACCGCCACCCGGGGCAGGCTCTCCAGCAAGGCGCGGAAGCGCTGCTCGCTCTCGTGGTGGAGGCGCCGGATCGCCCGCAGCTCTCCCCGCTGTCGGGCCACGCGCCGGCCCCCGAGGGCACGCGACCACCCTTCGCGCATCCGTTCGACGAACCGCCCGCGCATGGCGCACCTCTCGGCGTCGTCGGCGTCGCGCCGACGGGGCATGAGTCTCCTGATGCATAAGCATCAGACGGCTCTCACAGCATAGCTCATTCTCCCGGGGGGTCAGGCCGAGGGGGGCCGGACATCCAGGCCGACATCGACGCAGAACATCACCGGCTGGTCGGTGTCGCCATCGAGCATTACATGGTAGGAATACACTTCGACCGGATGGCCGTCGCGATGGCGGAGCCGGAGCCGCTCGGCGGGGATGGGGATGCCGTGCCCGACCCAGTCGCGGTGACGCCGGATGACGGCCTCGCGCATGGCCTCGGGAACGATCAGGGCCTCGAGGCGTTGCCCCAGGGCCTCCTCGGGCCGGTAGCCATAGAGCCGGGTGCTGGCCTGGTTCCAGAACACCACCCGCCGGTGGCGGTCGTAGCCCTGGACGGCGACGCCGGACAGTCCCTCCAGCAGGACGCGAAAGCGCCGATCGCCGCAGCGCGCCTGCAGCCGGGTGAGCTCGTCGTCGGCGCCGGCGGGGCGGCTCAACCCGACGAAGGCGGCAAGGCCCGCCAGGGCGAGGCCCGTGGCGGCCAGCAGGCCGGCCGCGAGCCACTGGGCGTGCCACAGCAGGCCCGCCATCGCCAGCCAGGCCAGTATCGCCAGTGCCCCTGCCGCCCTCAGGCGGCTCCTGCGCTTCCCTGTCATACCCTGCCCTCCCGGCGACGACGCTGCCCCATAACGACGCATCCCGGCGCGCGGCCGGGATGCTAGAGGGGGCGACGCCGGGGAGTTTACTGGCGAATGCCCTCGAAGGTCACGTACAGCTCCAGCTCGTGCATGGGCTCGGGGAAGCTGGACATGTCGATGCCGTAGTCGGCCAGGGTCAGGGTGGTGCTGCCCTCGAAGCCGGCCCGATAGTTGCCCCAGGGATCCTCGCCCTCGCCGAGCAGGGTCACCGGCATCTCGATGGCGCGGGTCTCGCCGTGCAGGGTCAGGTCGCCGGTCAGCACGCCCTGATCCTCGCCGGTGGGCTCGAAGCCGGTGGAGGCGAAGCGGGCGGTCGGGTACTCGGCGACGTTCAGGAAGTCGTCGCTCTTGATGTGCTTGTCGCGCTCGGCGTGGTTGCTGGTCAGGCTGGAGACGTCGACCTCCAGGCTCGCCGACGAGGCCGCCAGGTTCTCCGGATCGTAGCTGAACTCGCCGCTGAACTCCTCGAGGCTGCCGAGGATGTAGGAGTAGCCCAGGTGGCTGATCTTGAACTGGATGAAGGCGTGCTGACCCTCGGTGTCGATGACATAGTCGGCGGCCTGGGCCTGGGACAGCGGCACCAGGGCGGCGGCGGCCAGGGCGGTGGTCAGGGCGGTCTTCTTGAACATCGGTTGCTCCTTGCGTGGATTCACGGAGGATGATCCCGCCTCAGCGGCGGGAATGGACATGACGCGACGACAGCATGCGGACCAGGGTGTCCTGGCGATCTCGCCAGTGGTGCTTGAGCGCCGCCAGGGCATGGCCGGCGGCCAGGCCCATCAGCGCCAGGGCGGCGTACCAGTGCACCATGCCGGCCAGGCTGGCCTGATCGGGCAGGTCGCTGATCAGCGCCGGGACCTCGAACAGCCCGAAGACCCCGATGCCGTCGCCCTCGGCGGTGGAGATCAGGTAGCCGCTGACCAGCACCAGCAGCATCAGGGCATAGAGCCCGACGTGGCCCAGATGCGCGGCGAGACGCTCCAGGCGCCCGCCCGGCAACGCCGGCGACGGCTGGATGAAGCGCCAGGCCAGGCGCGCCAGGGTCACGGCCAGCACGAGCATGCCCAGGGACCGGTGCCACCAGGGCGCCAGGTTGTACCAGCCGTCGTAGTAGTCGAGCCCGGTCATCCACCAGCCCAGCACGAAGAGCCCGACGAAGGCCAGCGCGCTCAGCCAGTGCAGGAGGATGCTGATCAGTCCCCATCCGGTGGTCGAGTTACGCCACATGGTCGCTCCCTGTCGTCACGAATCGAAGGGCAAGCCTACCCGAGGCGAAGAGACGGGTCCGCTGAAAAAATGTGAATGTTTCGTTCGGAAAAATCCGAGCGCCGCCGCCCGGACGGCAGGCGGACAAGCGGATCGGCGGCCGGCGATCGCCGCGGGGCTCGCGCCAGGCGAGCCATCCGGGCGCCGGGGTCACCCCGGGGAGGCGGCCAGGACGTCCAGGCCCCGGGCCAGATCGGCCTGGATGTCGGCGATGTCCTCGAGGCCCACCGCGATGCGGATCAGCCCCTCGCGAATGCCGGCGGCGGCCTTCTGGTCGTCGGACAGCCGGCCGTGAGTGGTGGTGGCGGGATGGGTGATGGTGGTCTTGGCATCGCCCAGGTTGCCGGTGATCGACAGCATGCGGGTGGCGTCGATCACCGACCAGGCGCCCTCGCGGCCGCCCTCGACCTCGACGCCGAGCACCGCCCCGAAATCCCGCTGCTGGCGGGCCGCCAGCGCATGCTGGGGATGGTCGGCCAGCCCGCTGTAGTGCACCCGCGCCACCGCCGGGTGAGCCTCGAGCCACTCGGCGAGCCGCCGCGCGTTGGCGCAATGCGCCTGCATGCGCAGGCTCAGGGTCTCCAGTCCCTTGGTGAAGATCCAGGCGTTGAAGGGGCTCATGCAGGGACCGCAGGTGCGCACCACCCCGAAGACCTCCTCCAGGGCCTTGTCGGGCCCCACCACGGCGCCGCCCACGGCCCGTCCCTGACCGTCCAGGTACTTGGTGGCGGAATGGATCACCAGGTCGGCGCCCAGCGCGATGGGGCGCTGCAGGGCCGGGGTCAGGAAACAGTTGTCGATGGCCAGCCAGGCATCGTGGCGCCGGGCCAGCGCGGCCAGCGCCGCGATGTCGGCCACCTCGGAGAGCGGGTTGGAGGGCGTCTCGGCGAACAGCAGCCGGGTGGCCGGGGTGATCGCCGCCTCCCAGGCCGCCAGGTCGGAGAGCTCCACGTAGCGGGTGGTGATGCCGAACTTGCCCAGGTACTTGTCGAACAGGCTCACCGTGGAGCCGAACAGCGAACGCGAGGCGACGATCTCGTCGCCGGCCTGCAGCAGCGCCAGCGCCGTGGCGAGGATCGCCGACATCCCCGAACTGGTGGCCACGCAGCGTTCGCCGCCCTCCATGGCCGCCAGCCGACGCTCGAAGGTCTGCACGGTGGGGTTGGTGAACCGCGAGTAGACGTTGCCGGCCTCCTCGCCGCCGAACTTGCGCGCCGCCTCGGCGGCGCTGCCGTAGACGAAGCTCGAGGTCGGGAAGATCGGCTCGCCGTGCTCCTGCTCGGCGGTGCGATGGTGGCCGGTGCGGATCGCCAGGGTATCGAGCCCCCAGGCGTCCGCAGGGTTGTCGTCGTGCATGCCGGACTCCCGTCAGTCGATGTCGTCTTCCTGATTGTGCATGCCCACCAGGGCGTGGTCGCCGGCGCTCTGCTGCGACTTGGCGTCGTCGCTGCGGCTCGCCTCCAGCGCGGCCAGGTAGGCGTCGTCGATGTCGCCGGTGATGTAGCGGCCGTCGAACACCGAGCAGTCGAACTCCTGGAGGGCCGGATTGACCTCGCGGCAGGCCGCCTTCAGGTCCTCGAGATCCTGGTAGATCATGCGGTCGGCGCCGATCATTTCGCCGACCTCGGCCTCGGTGCGGCCGTGGGCGATCAGCTCGCTGGCCGCCGGCATGTCGATGCCGTAGACGTTGGGATAGCGCACGGGGGGCGCGGCGGAGGCGAAGTAGACGTTCTTGGCGCCCGCCTCCCGAGCCATCTGGATGATCTGGTTGCAGGTGGTGCCGCGCACGATGGAGTCGTCCACCAGCAGCACGTTCTTGCCCTTGAACTCGATGTCGATGGCGTTGAGCTTCTGGCGCACCGACTTCTTGCGCTGGGTCTGCCCCGGCATGATGAAGGTCCGCCCGATATAGCGGTTCTTCATGAAGCCCTCGCGGTAGGTCACCCCCAGGTGCTGGGCCAGCTCCAGGGCCGAGGTCCGCGAGGTGTCCGGGATCGGGATCACCACGTCGATGTCGTGGTCCGGCCACTCGGACAGGATCCGCTCTGCGAGCTTGCGGCCCATGGCCATGCGGGTGCCGTAGACATAGGCGCCGTCGAGCAGGGTGTCCGGGCGCGCCAGGTAGACGTGCTCGAAGATGCAGGAGGCCAGCCGCGGCGCGTCGGCGCACGACTGGGTGTGGATCTCGCCGGCCATGTCGACGAAGATCGCCTCGCCCGGCGCCAGGTCGCGGTGCAGCTCGAAGCCGCCGACATCGAGCGCCACAGACTCGGAGGCGATCATGACCTCCTGGCCCTCGCCCTCGTCGCGGGAACCGAACACCACCGGGCGGATGCCGTGGGGGTCGCGGAAGGCCACCATGCCCACGCCGTTGATGATCGCCACCGCGGCATAGCCACCCTGGCAGCGGCGATGCACGCGACGCACGGCGTCGAAGATGTCGCCCGGGGCCAGGTGCGGCCCCTGCTTGCCCAGCTCGTGGGCGAAGACGTTGAGCAGCACCTCGGAGTCGGAGCTGGTGTTGATGTGGCGCAGGTCGGAGGAGAACAGCTCCTGCTTGAGCTGATCGGCGTTGGTGAGGTTGCCGTTATGGGCCAGGCTGATGCCGTAGGGCGAGTTGACGTAGAACGGCTGGGACTCCGCCTCGCTGGACGACCCGGCGGTGGGATAGCGCACGTGGCCGATGCCCAGGTTGCCCTTGAGGCGCGCCATGTGGCGGGTATGGAAGACGTCGCGCACCAGGCCGTTGCTCTTGCGCAGCAGGAAGCGCCCGTCGTGCCAGGTCATCATGCCGGCGGCATCCTGGCCCCGGTGCTGGAGCACCGTCAGGGCATCGTAGATCCCCTGGTTCACCGCCTGCTTGGCCATCAGGCCCACGATACCGCACATTACACCTTACCTCGCTTGCCTTGGGGGGCGGCGGCTCGCCGGCCGTCGCCTCGAATCATGTCAGGGGGTGGCGATCGCGTCCCGCGACTCGGCGTCCGCCGAGGGCGCGGGAGGGAGATCGCCGAGGGATGCGGGCGACACCGGGAGCTGGCCCTCCCAGGCGGCCAGCCGACCGATCGCCCAGTCCTTGAGCTGCACGCAGGCGGGACGCAGGGCCGCCCGCTGCCAGGCCTGGAGCTGCTCCAGTGGGGTCAGGCCGATCACCAGGGTGGCCACCACCAGGATGGCGCCGCCCTTGGCCAGGCCGAAGGCGGCGCCGGCGACCCGGTTGAACAGCCCCATGCCGACCCACTCCACGGCGGCATGGATCACCCGGATGATCACCCCGCCGGCCAGGATCACGCCCAGCACCACCAGCACGAAGGCCAGCACCAGGCGGCCGTCGGGGCTGTCGATCAGCCCGTCCAGCCGATCGGCCAGCGGCGCCGCCAGCCAGCGGGCCGCCAGTAGGGCCGCCACCCAGACCGCCAGGCCCAGGGCCTCGCGCACCAGGCCGCGGACCAGGCCGGCGATGCCGGTCACCGCCAGCACCGCCACGAAGGCCCAGTCGAGCCAGGTCAGGCCGCTCACGGCGCCTCCACCAGCAGGCCCTGAAGGTTCTCGCCGGCCTTGAGCCGGGCCATGACGTCTTCGGCCACCTCGCTGGTGCCGTAGGGGCCCACGTAGACGCTGGTCAGGTCGTTGCCGCGGGGCCGCCGATAGGCCGGGAAGCCGGCCGCCTCGAGCCGGGCCTCCAGCCGTTCGGCGTTGTCCGGCTCGCCGAAGCTGCCCACCTGCACGGCCCACTGGCCGCCGGGCACGGCCTCGCCGCCCTGCCCCGCCTGACCCAGCCGGGCGTCGGCGGCCCGGGCCAGCTCGGCGATGGGATCCGCCGGTGTCGCCTCCTCCGCGGGAGCCTCCGCCGGCGTCTCCTCCACCGGGGCCTCGGAGGTCGTCGCCGCCTCCGCGGAGACATCGGGCGCCGCCTCGCCGGGCGCGGCGTCGCCGGCCTCCTGCGCCGGGGTCGGCTCGGGCCGCGCCGCGCTGGCCTCGCCCTCGTCCGGCGCCTCGCCGCCCCGGTCCTCTTCCGGGGACAGCGACGCCGGCGGGGCCGGCTCCGCCGGCTGGCGCCGCGCCACTTCCACCGGCTGCTCGATGGTCAGGGTCGGGGCGGGCCGGTCCTCGCGCGGCGCCGGCTCGTCGAACAGCAGGGGCACGAAGATCACCCCCAGGGCGGCCAGGATCAGCGCGCCGCTGACCCGCTCTCGCAATCCGTACTTCATGGCGCTCCCTCGCTGGCGTCGCGTCCCCAGGCCGACAGCACGCCGGCCACGGTGAAGAAGGAACCGCAGACCAGCACCCGATCCGCGGGCTCCAGCCGCGCGGCGAGCCAGGCCGCGCCCGCCGCCGGCGACGCGGCGCGCCCCAGCAGCGACTCGCCCCGGGCCTCGAGCAGCGCGGCCAGCGCGTCGGCGGAACGGCCGCGATCGCCCTCGAGGCCGACCGGCAGCCAGGCGTCGACCGCCGGCGCCAGGGCCTCGATCACGCCCTCGGCGTCCTTGTCGGCGAGCATGCCCAGCAGGGCGACGGTGCGCCCCTCGCAGGGCCGGTCGGCCAGGCGCGCGGCCAGGTACGCCGCGGCATGGGGATTGTGGCCCACGTCCAGGCACCACCGGCCGCGCCACTGCATGCGGCCGGGCAGCGCGACGTCGGCCAGCGCGCGGCGACAGGCCGCCGGCTCAGGCTCGATGCCGGCCAGCGCCAGGGCCTGCAGGGCGGTGGCGGCGTTGTCCAGCGGCAGGCCGGGATCGGGCAGGCCGGCCAGCTCCCGGGGCCGGCCGCCGGCCTCGTGGCCGCGCCAGGTCCAGCCCCGGGCATGCGGCGCCCGGGCGAAGGCCTCGCCCAGGGCGTGCACCGGCGCGCCGAGAGCCTCGGCGGTGGCCCGCACGCTCGCCGGCAGGCGCTCGCTGCCGAGCACCGCCGGGCGAGCCGGACGCAGGATGCCGGCCTTCTCGCGGCCGATGCCCTCCAGGTCGTCGCCCAGGAAGGCGGCATGGTCCCGGGCGATGGTGGTCACCACCGCCACGTCGGCGTCGATCACGTTGACGGCGTCGAGCCGGCCGCCCAGCCCCACCTCGAGGATGGCGAGGTCGGGGGCATGGTCGCGGATGGCGTGCAGCGCCCCCAGGGTGCCGGCCTCGAAGTAGGTCAGGCTGATGGGCTCGCCGTCCAGGCGCGCGGCCTCCACCGCCTCGAAGCCGGCCACCAGGGCGGCGTCGTCGGCCTCGCGACCGTCCAGGCGCAGCCGCTCGTTGTAGCGCAGCAGGTGCGGCGAGGTGTAGGTGGCCGTGCGGAGGCCGTGAGCCCGGGCCAGGGCCTCGAGCATGGCCACCGTGGAGCCCTTGCCGTTGGTGCCGGCCACGCTGATCACCCGGCCGGCGACCGGGCCGTCGCACAGCCCCATACGGCGAGCGACCTCGGCCACCCGCTCGAGGCCGAGGTCGATGTCCACCGGGTGGGCGGCCTCCAGCCGCGCCAGCCAGGCTTCCAGGGAGGAGGACGCGGCGGTCATCGGCGGTCAGCGCCCGTCGTCGTGCCGGGGCTCTTCGGCCGGTTCGGCGACGCCCTCGGGGGCGCCCGCCTCGGCGACCTCGCCCTGCTCGGCGGCGTCGACCAGGTCCGGCTGGGGCTCGCCGTCCGCCACCGGGCCGCTGAGCGGCCGGCGGGTCAGCTTGCGCAGCACGCCGCCCAGGCGACTGCGGATCTCGTGGCGATGCACGATCATGTCCACGGTGCCGTGCTCGAGCAGGAACTCGCTGCGCTGGAAGCCCTCGGGCAGCTGCTCGCGGACCGTCTGCTCGATGACCCGGGGGCCGGCGAAGCCGATCAGCGCGTTGGGCTCGGCGACGTTGAGATCGCCGAGCATCGCCAGGGAGGCGGAGACGCCGCCGAACACCGGGTCGGTGAGCACCGAGATGTAGGGCACGCCGGCCTGCTTGAGCTTCTCCAGGGCCGCGGAGGTCTTGGCCATCTGCATCAGCGAGAACAGCGCCTCCTGCATGCGCGCCCCGCCGGAGGCACCGAAGCACACCAGGGGCACGCCGCGCTCATGGGCCAGGCTCGCCGCACGGACGAACTTCTCGCCGACCACGGCGCCCATGGAGCCGCCCATGAAGGTGAACTCGAAGGCCACCGCCACCACCGGCAGGCCGTCCAGGGTGCCCTGCATGGCGACCAGGGCGTCCTTCTCGCCGGTGGACTTCTGGGCCGCGGCGAGGCGGTCCTTGTACTTCTTGGAGTCGCGGAACTTGAGGCGGTCCACGGGCTCCAGCTCGGCGGCGATCTCCTCGCGGCCGTCCTTGTCCAGGAACCAGTCCAGGCGCTTGCGCGCGGTCAGGCGCAGGTGATGGTCGCACTTGGGGCAGACGTTGTGATGCTTCTCGAGCTCCGGCAGGTAGAGCACCGAGTCGCACTTGGGACACTTGCGCCACAGGCCGTCGGGGACGCTCGCGCGGCGATCCTTGCGCTGAATGCGGCCCACCGAGGGCACGATCTTGTCTAGCCAGCTCATCTCAGAAACGCTTCCATTTGTGCTGTCGGCCCCCGCCGCGGCGGGGGCGGAATCGGATTCGGTCGGCTCGGGCTCAGGCGTCCAGGGCCTGGCGCATCTCGCCCAGCACCGCCTCCAGGGCGGCGGGGATCGCCTCGGGACGCTCGGCGTTGTCGGCGATGCGGTTGACCAGGGCGCTGCCGACGATGACCCCGTCGGCCACCCGGCCGATCTCGGCGGCCGAGGCGCCGTCGCGGATGCCGAAGCCCACGCACAGCGGCAGGTCGGTCTGCTCGCGCAGCGGCGCCAGGTGCTCGGCGACATCCGCGGCATCGGCGGCCGCCCCGCCGGTGACGCCCTTGAGCGCGACGTAGTAGAGATAGCCCTCACCGTGGGCGCATATTGTAGCGGCCCGGGCCGAGGAAGTGGTAGGGGCCACCAGGAAGATCGAGGCCAGGCCGCGCTCCTTGAGCACCGGCCCCATCAGGTCGGCCTCTTCCGGCGGCAGGTCGACCAGCAGCACGCCGTCGACGCCGACCTCCCGGGCCTGGTCGGCGAAGGCCTCGAGGCCCATGCGCTCGACCGGGTTGAGGTAGCCCATCAGCACCACCGGCGTCTCGGCGTCCTCGCGGCGGAACTCGCGGACCATCTCGAGCAGGTCGGCCAGGCGCACGCCGTGCCGGAGCGCCCGCTCGCAGGCCTTCTGGATCACCGGGCCGTCGGCCATGGGGTCGGAGAAGGGCACGCCCAGCTCGATGACGTCGGCCCCGGCGCGCACCAGGGCGTGCATGAAGCCCACGGTGTGTTCGGGCGCCGGGTCGCCGGCGGTGATGTAGGGAATCAGCGCCCGGCGGCCCTGGGCCTTGAGATCGGCGAAACGTTGATCGATACGGTTCATCAGGCTCCCTCAGAATTCGATGCCGTCGAGCTTGGCGACGGTCATGATGTCCTTGTCGCCGCGGCCGGACAGGTTGACCACGATGTGCTGGTCGGGACGCATGGTGGGCGCCAGCACCTTGGCGTGGGCCAGGGCGTGGGCGGACTCCAGCGCCGGCATGATGCCCTCGATGTGGGTCAGCTCGCGGAAGGCCTCGAGCACGGCATCGTCGTCGGCGGCCACGTACTCGACCCGCCCCACGTCCTTCCACAGGGCGTGCTCGGGCCCCACGCCCGGATAGTCGAGACCCGCGGAGACGGAGTGGGTGTCGCTGACCTGACCGCCCTCGTCGGACATCAGGTAGGTGCGATTGCCGTGGAGCACCCCGCGGGGCGCGCCGGAGGCCAGGGGGGCGGCATGGCGGCCGGTGGCCACCCCGTCGCCGCCGGCCTCGACGCCGTACATCGCCACCTCGTCGTCCTCGACGAAGGGATAGAACAGGCCCATGGCGTTGGAGCCGCCCCCCACGCAGGCGATCAGCGCATCCGGCAGGCGGCCGAACTCCTCGACCGACTGGCGCCGCGCCTCGCGGCCGACCACCGAGTTGAAGTCGCGGACCAGCATCGGATAGGGATGCGGGCCGGCCACGGTGCCGATGATGTAGAAGGTGTCGTCGACGTTGGTGACCCAGTCGCGCAGCGCCTCGTTCATGGCGTCCTTGAGGGTGCGGGTGCCGGAGGCGACCGGAATCACGTTGGCCCCCAGCAGGCGCATGCGGTAGACGTTGAGCTTCTGGCGCTCCACGTCGTCGGCGCCCATGTAGACGTCGCACTTCAGCCCCAGCCGCGCGGCCACGGTGGCGGTGGCCACGCCGTGCTGGCCGGCGCCGGTCTCGGCGATCACCCGCGGCTTGCCGCTCTTCTTGGCCAGCAGGGCCTGGCCGATGGTGTTGTTCACCTTGTGGGCGCCGGTGTGATTGAGGTCCTCGCGCTTGAGCCAGATCTGGGCGCCGCCGAGCCGCTGCGACCATCGCTCGGCGTGATAGAGCGGAGACGGCCGACCCACGTAATGGGCCAGGTCATGGTCGAATTCCGCCTGGAAGGCCGGGTCGTCGCGCAGCTGCGCGTAGGTCTTCTCCAGGTCCTCCAGGGCGAAGCTCAGGGTCTCCGAGACGAACCGGCCGCCGTAGGGGCCGAAATGGCCGCGGGCATCCGGCAGTCGGGTCAGGTCGCTGAACTGGCTCACAAAGACACCTCACAGGGTCGTCAGACAGGGGATGGGTTGGGGACGGGCATCAGGCATCGGCTTGCCGCACGGCCCGCAGGAAGGCCGCCATCCGCTCGGCGTCCTTGCGCCCGGGCGCGGACTCGATGCCGCCGGAGACATCCACCGCGAAGGGCCGCACCGCCGCGATGGCTTCGGCCACGTTGGCCGCCGAGAGGCCTCCGGCGAGGATAACAGGTTTTGCCAGGCTTGCGGGGATGCGCGACCAGTCGAAGGTCTCGCCGGTGCCGCCCGGCACGCCCGGGCGGTAGGCGTCGAGCAGCAGCGCCCGGGCGCCGCCATAGGCGCGGGCCGCCGCGGCCAGGTCCAGGCCGTCGCGCATGCGCAGTGCCTTGATCCAGGGGCGCGGGGCGGCGGCGCAGTCGTCCGGCGACTCCTCGCCGTGGAACTGCAGCAGGTCGAGGTGCGCGGCGGCACGGGCGACCAGCTCGGGGTCCGGGTCGACGAACAGCCCCACCCGGGTGACGAAGGCCGGCACCCGGTCGGCCAGCGCCGCCAGCCGCTCGAGGTCGAGGGCCCGCTTGCTGCCCGGCCAGAGCACGAAGCCCAGGGCGTCGGCGCCGGTCGCCACGGCGGCGTCCACGTCACCGGGCCGGGTCAGGCCGCAGAACTTGACCCGGGTACGGCCCAGCACAGTGCCGTGCTCAGGCATCGCCGCCCTCCTCCGCCGCCTCGACCAGGGGGCGGCCGCGGCGGAATTCGACCATCGGGCAGTCGGGCAGTGGCCGCTCGCCGGTCCACTCGCCGAGGAAGGCCAGCAGGTTGGGGCCCAGGGGCTCGGCGGGCAGCCCCCAGGCCGGGTCGTAGAGGGAGTCCACGAAGTGCAGGCCGCAGGCCGGCGCGGTGACATCGCCCCGGGTGCGGTCGCGCAGCGCCAGCAGCCGCTCGAGGTAGTCCTCGCCCTGCTCGCCCCGCCCCACCGTGACCAGGGCCCCGGCGATGTTGCGGATCATGTGGTGGAGGAAGGCGTTGCCCTGGACGTCGATGACCACCAGCGGACCGTGGCGATGCACCTCGATGAAGTGCAGGTGGCGCCAGGGCGTCTTCGACTGGCAACCCGCGGCGCGAAAGCTGGAGAAGTCGTGCTCGCCCACCAGCACCTGGGCGGCCCGGTGCATGGCATCGGCGTCCAGGGGGTCGCGGCACCAGGTCACGTTGGCCCGCTCCAGCACCGGCCGGCTCGGCTGGTTGAGCAGCACGTAGCGATAGCGGCGGGCCAGGGCCTTGAAGCGGGCATGGAAGTCGTCGGGCACCTGGGTCACCCAGCGTACCGCGATGTCGCGGGGCAGGTTGGCGTTGACGCCGAAGACCCAGGCCTTCTGGGAACGGCCGGCGGGTGGATCGAAGTGCACGATCTGGCGGGTGGCATGCACCCCGGAGTCGGTGCGGCCGCTGGCGTGCACCTTCACCGGCGCCCCGGCCACCCGGGACAGGGCGGTCTCCAGGGCGGCCTGCACCGAGGCGGCGTGCTTGAGGCGCTGCCACCCGCAGTAGGCGGTGCCGTCGTACTCCACCGACATGGCGAGTCGGCCGGTGAGGGGCTGGCGTTCGTCGAGACGATGAAAAAGGGTCATGCGTGCGTCATGGCTGATATCGGTCGAGCAGGTCGCGGGCTTCCTCCCGGGCCCCGGGGTCGGCGGCCTCCTCGAGGAAGCGCTCCAGCAGGCGGCGCGCCTCGCGGACCTCGCCGACCTCGATCAGGTGGCGCGCCTCGGTGAGGGTCGCCGCCGAGGAAGCCGCGTCGTCGGAGTCCGCATTATCCCCGCCCAGCGGCGGGAACGCCACCTCCTCGACCGCCCAGCCGTCGCCGGCCTGGCGGTCGCCGTGACCGCCGGCCTCACCGGGCGCGTCGTCGCTCCCGGACTGCCCCGGCGCCGCGGACGGCTCCAGGGGCGGCGGCCGGTAGTCGATGATCTCGCTGCCGTCGTCCTTGACCCGCGTGCTGACCTGGGGCATCGGCGGCTCCTCGGGCGCCGGGGCGCCGCCCTCCTCGAGGCGGCCGGCGTCGGGCGCCGGGGGGACGCTTGGCTCGGGGGCCGAGGGCGCCTCGCCGGAAGCCGCCTCCGCCGCCGGCGCCTCCTGGTGCGGCGGGCCCGGATCGGCGTCGTCCGCCGCCCCGCCGTGCTCGCCGAACAGCCTCGGCGGGCGCTCGCCGGCGGCGCTGAACACCGCCCGCTGGCCGGCGGCGGGCGGCGCCTGGCGCCCCATCAGGCGCTCCGCCTCGCCGCGGATCGCGGGATCGTCGGCCTCGAGCAGCCGCGCGGCCTCGGCCTCGGCGGCGACGCGATCGCCGCGCTCCAGCTGGACCCGCATCAGCTTCAGGCGCAGGTCGTCGCGCTCGGGCTCCCGAGCCAGCCCGGCCTCGAGCAGCTCCCGCGCCTGGTCGAAGCGCCCGTAGGCGATGAAGATATCGGCCTCGTTGATCGCCTCGGCCTGGGGCATGCCAGCCCGCACCGAGGGAACGGCCGGCTCCCCAGCGGCCGACGCCGCCCCGTCGCGGGGCCGCTCTCCCCCCGGCACGGCCACCTGAACCTCGCCGAAGGGGAAGGCCGAGGTCTCGTCGTCCTCGGATCGCCGGCGGCGCACCAGGGCCCACAGCGCCAGCAGGGCGGCGATGCCCGCACCGCCCAGCATCCAGGGTCGCTCCACGGCGCCCTGGTAGAGCGCGCCCCACCAGGGCGTGGCCGGCGCGTCCGCCTCGGTCCCGGACGACGCCTGCGGTGGCACCACGCCACCGGCCCCCTCGGCATCGACCCCGGCGCCGCCGGCGGCCAGCGCCGCCACCCGCTCGCGCAGCGCCTCCAGCTCCGCGCGCAGGTCACCCATCTCGTCCTCCAGGGCATCCCGCTCGGCCTGTACCCGGGACAGGGTCTCGCGACTCTCCTGCCAGCGCCGCTCCAGCCGCAGCAGCCGCTCGTCCTCGTCCAGCGCGCCCTGGCCGGTGACCTCGGCCAGGACCGCCGGATCCAGCGTGACGCGAGCCTCGGGCTCGCCCGCCGACTCGCCCGCCGACTCGCCCGTCGAGGCGCCGCCGTCCACGGCGCCGTCGCCTTCCTCGCCGGGCACTCGGCCACCGGCGGCCTGCTCCTCGGTGAGCAGCCGCAGCCGGGGCGAGGCGGCGGCCTCGTCTTCCACGCCGTCCGGCGCGCTCGGGGCCCCGGTCGCCTCGGCCGCCGCTTCGGGCGCCCCGGCCACGGCCTCGGTCGGCGCGCCTCCCTCGAGCGGCACCGGGGCCGGGGCCGCGCCGCCGCGATCGGCCCAGGCGCGATTCATCGCCTGCACCAGCTCGTCCGCCCGAGCGGCGGGACGCGAGGCGATGGCCTCCCGCGACGGCACCACCAGGGTGAAGCCGGCGCGCATGTCGTTGATGTTACCGGTGGGAAACACCTCGGGATTGGCCTGAACCAGGGCCAGCATCATCTGGTTCATGCTGATGCCGCTGTCGGGACGCAGCCGACCGGCCACCGCCCAGAGGGTGTCGCCGCTGCGTACCCGGGCCGGGTCGGCCGGGGCGCGCGACGCCGCCGGCAGGCCGGCACGGCGTGACGACGAGCCGGCCGGCGAGGGCTCGACCCCGGCGCCCGCCCCGGCCACCGCCCGCTCCCCGGCGACCAGGGTCGGCATGGCGGCATAGTCCGGGGGATCCAGCAGCAGGGTCACCTCGCGCAGCTGGCGCCCACCGGGCCAGTCGAAGCGCAGCAGCAGGTCCATCCAGGGCTCGCGCACCGGGCGCTCGGTGGTCAGTTCCAGCACCAGGCGCCCGCGGCGGCGACGGATGTCCATCTGGACGCTGGCGGCCAGCGGGGTGCGCGCCAGGCCGGCCGCGCGATAGGCCTCGGCATCCGCCAGCGAGACATTGAGCAGCCCGGCCTCCAGGCCGGCGGTATCGGTGAGCGGGAGGCGGGCGCGCAGCGGCGCGTCGAGCGTCGAGTTCACCTCGGCCTGCCCCAGGCCCAGGGCCAGGGCCAGCGGGCTGGCCAGGGACAGCGGAAGCAGTGCGGAGAGCGTCAGCGTGCGTTTCATGGGACCCCTTGCTGTCGGCGCCCGGCCGCCTTTGCTCCGGGCAGACCGAGGGCGAATGACACCTTTACCTGTCTACGGTCTAACACATCCGGCTCGTTGGCGGGAGCCGAGAGCATCAGGCCGGCGGCCATGCTTTCAACGTAAGCCATTGACGGACGGGCGAGCGAGCCCCACCAACGACGGGCGGGGCGCCCCCGAAAGGAGACGCCCCGCCCTGTCGTCGACTCGCCGCACCGGGGCGGCGATGACGCTTACTGCTCGCGGAGGATCTTGAGCATCCGCTTCAGCGGCTCCGCCGCGCCCCACAGCAGCTGGTCGCCGACGCTGAAGGCGGACAGGTACTCGCCGCCCATGGCCAGCTTGCGCAGGCGACCCACCGGCACGGTCAGGGTGCCGGTGGCGGCGGCCGGGGTCAGGCCGTCGATGGTGGCATCCTTGTCGTTGGGGATCAGCTTGACCCAATCGTTGTGGGTGGCGATGCGCTCCTCGATCTCGTCGAGGGGCACGTCCTGCTTGAGCTTGATGGTGAACGCCTGGCTGTGGGAGCGCATGGCGCCGATGCGCACGCAGAGCCCGTCGATGGGTACCGGGTTGTCCTGCAGGCCGAGGATCTTGTTGGTCTCGACGTTGCCCTTCCACTCCTCGCGGCTCTGGCCGTTGTCGAGCTTGGAGTCGATCCAGGGCAGCAGGCTGCCGGCCAGGGGCGCACCGAAGTTGTCGGTGGGGAAGTCGCCGCCGCGCATGGCGGCGGTGACCTTGCGATCGATGTCGAGGATGGCGCTGGCCGGATCGGCGAGCTCGCCGGCCACGCTGTCGCGCAGGCTGCCCATCTGGTTGAGCAGCTCGCGCATGTGCTTGGCGCCGGAGCCGGAGGCCGCCTGGTAGGTCATGGAGGTCATCCACTCGACCATGTCGGCCTCGAACAGGCCGCCCAGCCCCATCAGCATCAGGCTGACGGTGCAGTTGCCGCCGACGAAGGTCTTCGCGCCGCGGGCCAGCTGGTCGTCGATCACCTTGCGGTTGACCGGGTCCAGCACGATGGTGGCCTCGTCGGCCATGCGCAGGGTGCTGGCGGCGTCGATCCAGTAGCCCTTCCAGCCGGCGCCGCGCAGGTCCTCATAGACCTTCTTGGTGTAGTCGCCGCCCTGGCAGGTGACCACCACGTCCAGGGCCTTGAGGGCCTCGAGGTCGAAGGCGTCCTTCAGCGGAGGCACGTCCACGCCGACGTCGGGGCCGGGCTGGCCGACCTGGGAGGTGGTGAAGAAGACCGGCTCGATGCCGGTGAAGTCTCCATCTTCCACCATCCGCTGCATGAGCACGGAACCCACCATGCCACGCCATCCGACGAAACCGACTTTCAACATGTGAAGTCCTCCAGAAAGAATTGAACCCATTAGCATACAGGATGTGGCGAGGCTTGGCACCGGCCGCTCGGGGACGAGATCGCGCCACAATATAGCACGTTAACGATCTTTCCCGACCCGTTGCCGCCTCGGGCGCCCTGCCGCGGGCGACAGGACGATGCCCGAAACGGGGCGGGCCGAGCGATACGGCGTCACGCCTCGGCCCGCGACGCGCCCGGACGGCGTGTCGCCCTGCCCTTCGGCATTATGGCCTCGCCCGGCCTTCGCCCAGCAGCCCCCCGGACACGACCCAGGCAAAGCCTAGCGGCCTTCGAGGGCCGCCAGCACGGCATCGCCCATCTCGGCGGTGGACACCGTCCGCTCGCCCTCGGCGGCGATGTCGGCGGTGCGCAGGCCGTCGTCGAGCACCTGGCCAACGGCCGCCTCGATACGCTCGGCCAGCGCCCCCTCGCCCAGCGAGTAGCGCAGCATCATGGCCACCGAGAGGATGGTCGCCAGCGGGTTGGCGACGCCCTGGCCGGCGATGTCCGGGGCACTGCCGTGGCAGGGCTCGTACATGCCCTGGCCGGACGCGTTGAGCGAGGCCGAGGGCAGCATGCCGATGGAGCCGGTGAGCATGGCGGCGGCGTCGGAGAGGATGTCGCCGAACATGTTGCCGGTGACCACCACGTCGAACTGCTTGGGCGCCCGGACCAGCTGCATGGCGGCGTTGTCGACGTACATGTGCGACAGCTCGACCTCCGGGTATTCCGGCGACAATCGCTCCATGACCTCGCGCCACAGCATGGTCACTTCCAGGACGTTGGCCTTATCCACGGAGCACAGCTTCTTGCCCCGCTTCTGCGCCATCTCGAAGGCGACGCGCCCGATACGCTCGATCTCGGCCTCGGAATAGACATAGGTGTTGTAGCCGACCCGCTGGCCGTCGCGCTCCTCGATGCCCCGGGGCTGGCCGAAGTAGATGCCGCCGGTGAGCTCGCGCACGATCATGATGTCGAGCCCGGCGACCAGCTCGGGCTTGAGGCTGGAGGCCTCGGCCAGCTGCGGGTAGAGCAGCGCCGGGCGCAGGTTGCCGAACAGGCCGAGCTCCTTGCGCAGGCCCAGCAGGCCCTTCTCGGGGCGCCTGCTGATGTCCTCGAGCTTGTCCCACTTGGGCCCGCCCACGGCGCCCAGCAGCACGGCGTCGGCGGCTCGAGCCCTGGCCAGGGTGCTCTCCGGCAGCGGCGAGCCCTCGAGGTCGTAGGCGGCGCCACCGACCGGCGCCTCTTCCACCTGGATGTCGAGGCCGCGGGCCTGGCAGGCGGCCAGCACCCGGCTGGCCTGGGCGGTGATTTCCGGGCCGATGCCGTCGCCCGGGAGTACCAGAATCTTGCGTGTCATAACCGGTTAGTCCTTTTGATTATCGCTACGAGGAGCCAAACCCGAAGACTGCGGGCAGCGAGCTACGAGCCACGAAACCCAAACCCGTAGCCCGTAGCCCGTAGCCCGTAGCCCGTAGCCCGTAGCCCGTAGCCCGTAGCCCGTAGCCCGTAGCCCGTAGCCATTATGCTTCCCGGAACAGCCAGGGGCGCGCCTCTCGATGCTTCTGCTCGAAGGCGCGGATGGCGTCCTCGTCCTGCAGGGTGATGCCGATGTCGTCGAGCCCCTCGAGCAGGCAGTGCCTGCGGAAGGCGTCGACCTCGAACTCGAGGATCTCGCCGGAGGGCGTGATCAGGCGCTGGTGCTCCAGGTCCACGTCCAGCCGGTAGCCCTCGTTGGCCTCCACCTCGGCGAACAGCCGGTCGACCTGCGCCTCGGGGAGCGTGATCAGCAGGATGCCGTTCTTGAAGGCGTTGTTGTAGAAGATGTCGGCGAAGCTCGGGGCGATCACCGCCCGGAAGCCGAAATCGGCCAGCGCCCAGGGGGCGTGCTCCCGGGAGCTGCCGCAGCCGAAGTTCTGCCGGGCCAGCAGCACGCTGGCGCCCTGGTAGCGCGGCCGGTTGAGCACGAAGTCGGGATTCAGCGGACGCTGGCTCACGTCCTGGCCCGGCTGCCCCTCGTCGAGGTAGCGCAGCTCGTCGAACAGGTTGACGCCGAAGCCGGTGCGCTGGATCGACTTCAGGAACTGCTTGGGAATGATCAGGTCGGTGTCGACGTTGGCGCGATCCAGGGGCGCGACCAGGCCGTCGTGGCGTTGGAATTTCTGCATGGCTCAGGCCTCCTGCTGCGGCGCGTCATGGGCGGCGAATTGACGGACGTCGACGAAGTGGCCGGCGATGGCGGCGGCGGCGGCCATCGCCGGGCTGACCAGGTGGGTGCGCCCGCCGAAGCCCTGGCGGCCCTCGAAGTTGCGGTTCGAGGTGGAGGCGCAGTGCTCGCCGGCGCCCAGCTTGTCGGCGTTCATGGCCAGGCACATGGAGCAGCCCGGCTCGCGCCACTCGAAGCCCGCCTCGAGGAACACCTTGTCGAGCCCCTCGGCCTCGGCCTGGCGCTTCACCAGGCCGGACCCCGGCACCACCATGGCCAGCTTGATGGAGTCGGCGACCTTCCGGCCGCGGGCGACCTTGGCCGCCTCGCGCAGATCCTCGATGCGCGAGTTGGTGCAGGAACCGATGAACACCTTGTCCAGGCGGATAGCGGTGATCTTCTGCTTAGGGGCGAGGCCCATGTACTCGAGCGCGCGAGTGACGCCGCTGCGTGCGGTCTCGTCGGCGGCCTCGGCCGGATCCGGCACCTCGCCGCCGACGCCGGTGACCATCTCCGGGCTGGTGCCCCAGGAGACCTGGGGCTCGATGGCGGCGGCGTCCAGGGTCACCACCTTGTCGAACTCGGCATCCGCATCGGAGATCAGCTCGCGCCAGTCGGCCACCGCGGCCTCCCACTGCTCGGCGGAGGGCGCGTAGTGGCGCCCCTTCAGGTAGTCGATGGTGGTGTCGTCCACGGCGATCAGGCCGACCCGGGCGCCGGCCTCGATGGCCATGTTGCAGACCGTCATGCGGCCTTCCATGGACAGCTCGCGGATGGCGCTGCCGGCGAACTCGATAGCGTAGCCGGTGCCGCCGGCGGTGCCGATCTCGCCGATGATGGCCAGCACGATGTCCTTGGCGGTGACCCCGGCGCCGAGCTCGCCTTCCACCCGCACCTGCATGTTCTTCATCTTCTGGGCCAGCAGGCACTGGGTGGCCAGCACGTGCTCGACCTCGGAGGTGCCGATGCCGTGGGCCAGCGCCGCGAAGGCGCCGTGGGTGGCGGTGTGGGAGTCGCCGCAGACCACGGTCATGCCCGGCAGGGTGGCGCCCTGCTCCGGGCCCACCACGTGGACGATGCCCTGGCGGGGATCGTTGATGCGGTATTCCTCGATGCCGAACTCGTTGCAGTTGTCGTCGAGGGTCTGCACCTGGATCAGCGACACCGGGTCCTCGATGCCGGCGTTGCCCTCGGCGCGCTCCTTGAGGGTGGTCGGCACGTTGTGGTCCGGGGTCGCCAGGTTGGCGTCGATCCGCCAGGGCTTGCGACCCGCCAGGCGCAGGCCCTCGAAGGCCTGGGGCGAGGTCACCTCGTGGAGCAGCTGGCGATCGATGTAGATCAGGGCGGTGCCGTCGTCGCGCTCCTTCACCAGGTGCTGTGACCACAGCTTGTCGTAGAGGGTCTGGCCTGCCATCTCGTTCTCCCGGGCCTTCGGCCCTTTGCGTGTCCGGTCGATCGTTCTGTCTATGCCGTTCGGCGCTTTTGCCGCAGTTTCCCGCGGCGCGCACATAAAAGCAATTCATGTTATTTATTCAAAGGATTCCAAAGAGGAATGCAAAGACGCATCACGAGGAGATGCCATGGACACCCAAAGCCTTCAGGCCTTCCTGGCCGTCGCCGACAGCGGCGGCTTCTCCCGGGCCGCCGAACAGCTTCACCTGACCCAGCCGGCGGTCAGCAAGCGAATCGCCGTGCTCGAGGACCAGGTCGGGGCACGGCTGTTCGACCGCATCGGTCGCCGGGTGGCGCTCACCGAAGCCGGCCGGCTGCTGCTGCCCCGGGCCAGGCAGATCCTGGTGATGGTGGACGACAGCCGTCGGGCGTTGGGCAACCTGGAGGGCCAGGTGGCCGGCAGCCTGACGCTCGCCACCAGCCACCATATCGGCCTGCATCGCCTACCGCCGCTGCTCAAGGCCTACACCGGCCAGCACCCTGAGGTGCGCCTGGACCTGCACTTCCTGGACTCCGAACAGGCCTATCAGGGCGTACTCGACGGCGACTTGGAGCTCGCCGTGGTGACCCTGGCTCCGCAGCCGGACGCCCAGCTCGAGGTGGTGCCGGTGTGGATCGACCGGCTGTGCTTCGTCTGCGCCCCGGACCACCCCCTGGCCGGGCGCGGCCGCCTGGGGCTGCACGAGTTGTGCGACCACGACGCCGTGCTGCCCGGCCCCCTGACCTTCACCCGCGGCCTGATCGAGGGGCGCTTCGCCGCCGCCGGGCTCACGCTGCCGGTGGCGTTGTCCACCAACTACCTGGAGACCCTGAAGATGATGACGGCCATCGGGCTGGGCTGGAGCCTGCTGCCCGAACGCCTGGTGGCCGGCGAACTGACCGTCCTCGAGGTCGACCACCCGCCGATCCATCGCCCCCTGGGCTACCTGGTGCATCGCAGCCGCACCCTCTCCAACGCCGCCGCGGCCATGCTGGACCTGCTCGACGACGCCCGGGAGGAGATGGCCCGGGCCTGGACGGACCAATGACGTAATTCATCAACCCTAACCGGCCCAGCATCGCCGCTAAACCGCCACTAATCGATCTAAAACGGCATAAATCTGCCGCTTTAAATCATATCCCGCCTCGTTAGCACGTCGCAAAACGTCATGCGGCGTCGCGCCGCACCCCCTAGCCTGCTGCGCATCGCATAACGAAACCGTGACACAACGAGGTGACGCCATGAGCCAGTCCCCCCAGGCCTGGGCCGCCCAGCGCCCCGAGAACGCCCTGACCCTGCCATCCCGCTACTTCTACGACCCGGCGCTGTTCGAGGCCGAACGCGAGCGCATCTTCATGGGTGCCTGGCACTTCGGCTGCCACGTCAACGAGCTCGACCGTCCCGGGGCCTTCGTGGTGCGCGACATCTTCGATCAGAGCGTGATCCTGATGCGCGACCGCGACGGCGAGCTGCATGCCTTCCACAACGTCTGCCAGCACCGCGGCAACCGCCTGCTGAACGAGACCCGCGGCGTGCAGAAGGGCGTGATCCGTTGCGCCTACCACTCCTGGTGCTACGGCGCCGACGGCCGCCTCAAGGCCGCCCCGCGCAGCGACCGCATCGAGGCCTTCAACGTCGACGACTACCGGATCCCGCCGGTTCGCCTGCAGGTCTTCGCCGGCAGCGTCTACTTCAACCTCGATCCCGACGCCGCGGACATGCACGACCTCTTTCCCGGCGCCGAGGCGGCGATCCGCGACGCCATCCCCAACCTCGACGAGATGCGCCTGATCCAGGAGGACGACGTCATCGTCCCGGCCAACTGGAAGGTGATCATGGACAACTCCATCGAGGGCTATCACTTCCAGCTCTCGGGGCCCTGCCACGTCGACCTGGCGTCGCTGATCGACTTCTCCGGTTACCGGCTGCGCCACCACGATAACTGGTGGACCTACGGCGCGCCGCCCAACCGCGAAGCCACCGAGGCCTACGGCGCGCCCCTCGGCCGCCCGGTGGAGGACGGCGACGGCTTCTTCAACATCGGCCTGTGGCCCCACAACACCTTCTACCAGTTCCCGTTCTCCCAGTGCATGGGCACCTTCATGATCATCCCGCTGGATGCCGAGCGCAGCATCCTGCGCTTCGGCTACTACAGCGCCCATGCTCCCGAGGCGCTGCCCGAGGTGACCCGGGCCAGCATCCGCTGGATGAACGAGGACCTGGGCCCGGAGGACATCGAGCTCAACGTCACCACCCAGAAGGGCCTGCGCTCGCTCGGCTACGACCAGGGCCGCTACATGATCGACGCCGAGCGCAGCAACGAGAGCGAGCACCTGGTGCTGAACTTCCACCGCCTGGTGCATCGGGCCCTGCACGGCGAGGACGGAGCCGGGTCATGAGCCCCCAGGGTGCCTTCTCCGGCATGCGGGTGCTGGTCACCGGCGGCGCCCGCGGGATCGGCGCCGCCACCGTGCGCCGCTTCCTCGAGGAGGGCGCGACCGTGGCCGTCGGCGCTCGCCGCGCGGCCTCCGTCGAGGCCCTGTGCCGCGAGCTGGGCGACGCAGCCCCGGTGGTCGCCGCCCCGGGGCCGCTGGAGGACCGCGCCTCCTGCGCCGCCGTGGTCGAGGCCGCGGTGGCCGGGCTCGGCGGGCTGGACGTGCTGGTCAACGCCGCCGGCGTCTTCGAGGAGGTGCCTTTCGAGGCCGTCACCCAGGCCCACTGGGACACCACCTTCGCCGTCAACGCGGCCGGCACCTTCTTCACCCTCCAGGCCGCCCTGCCCCACCTGGAGGCGGCCGGCGGCAACGCCGTGAACCTCGGCTCGGACGCCGGGCTGATCGGCTTCCCGCCGAGCAGCGTCTACTCCGGGGCCAAGGCCGCGGTGGTCAACCTGACCCGGGCGCTGGCCCTCGAGCTCGCCGGGCGCATCCGCGTCAACTGCGTCTGCCCAGGCAACGTCGCCACCGAGATGATCGACGCCGCCGCCGAGGCCAGCGGCGATCGCCAGGCCTACCTGGCCGCCGCCCGGGCCCGGGCGCCGATGGGGCGCATGGCCCGGCCCGAGGAGGTCGCCGACGCCATCCTCCACCTGGCCTCGCCCCGGGCCGGCTTCACCCACGGCGCCATCCTCTCGGTGGATGGCGGCGGGGTCTGCGGCTTCTGAGCCGCCGCCAGACAACAACACACGAGGAGATTCCCCATGACGAAGCATCACGACATCCTGCGCAACGGCCTGCTGGCCGCCGCCCTCGGCGCCGTCGCCCTGCCCGGCCTCGCCCAGGCCGGGGAGGTGCGCTTCGCCACCCCGCCCTGGCCCGGCGCCACCGTCAAGACCGAGGTCGCCAGCCAGCTGCTGGAGCGCCTTGGCTACGAGACCAGCGTCAAGGAGGCCAGCACCGCGATCATCCTGGAAGGCCTGGTCGGCGGCGACATCGACGTCGACATGGCCCTGTGGCGCCCCTCCCAGGGCGGCATGCTCGACCCGCGCCTGGAAAGCGGCGAGCTGGTCGAGGTCGTCCACAACATCCAGGGCGCGCGCTTCAAGCTCGCCGTGCCCGGCCACGTCTGGGAGGCCGGCGTGCACTCCATGGCCGACCTGGCCGAACACGCGGAGCGCTTCGATCACAGCCTCTACGGCATCGAGCCCGGCAACGTCGGCAACGAGATCATGCAGGGCGCCATCGACGACGATGTCTACGGCCTGGGCGACTGGCAGGTCGTGGCCTCCAGCGTCACCGGCATGCTCTCCCAGCTCGAGGCCAACAACGACGGCGACCGCTGGACCGCCTTCCTGGGCTGGGAGCCGCACTGGATGAACGTCGTCTATGACGTGCACTACCTGGAGGACCCCGAGGGTCTGTGGGGCGATGCCAGCAGCGTCTCCACCGTGGCCAGCGCCGAGTTCGTCGAGCGTGCGCCCAACGTCGCCGCCTTCCTCGAGCAGATGGTGGTGCCCATCGAGGTGCAGAACGCCTGGGTCCACGAGTTCAGCCGCGAGGAGCGCCCCCTGGAAGCGGTGGCCGGCGACTGGCTCGACGCCAACCCCGAGCTGGTCGGCGAATGGCTGGAGGGCGTGAGTGCCGCCGACGGCGCCACCCCGGCCCTGGAGGCCTATATGGACGCCTACCTGGCCGAACGCTGAGCCGGCACGCCATCGCCCGATCCATGCGATGGCCCTTCGTGGCGTCCGCCCCGGGGCCGCCGCCCTCGGCGGCCCCTGACCCGGCGAAGGCCCATCGCCCCCTCTTGCCCCTGGCGCCCGGCGAGCTCGTCACGAGCCCCGGGACGCCGGGCCTGGAGTCATCATGAATCCGACCCCCGACTACGACTACATCATCGTCGGCGCCGGCTCGGCGGGCTGCGTGCTCGCCGACCGCCTGACCGCCGACGGCCGCTACCGGGTGCTGCTGCTCGAGGCCGGCCCCAAGGATCACTCCTGGACCATCCACATGCCGGCGGCCATGGGCGCGGCCATCGACGGCCCGCGCTTCAACTGGCACTACTGGTCCGGCCCCGAGCCCCACCTGGACGACCGCTACGTCGCCACCCCCCGGGGCAAGACCCTGGGCGGCTCGTCCTCGATCAACGGCATGGTCTACATCCGCGGCCATGCCCGGGACTATGACGCCTGGGCCGAGGCCGGCTGCCAAGGCTGGGACTACGCCCGGGTGCTGCCCTACTTCAAGCGCGCCGAGGGCCACGCCCTGGGCGGCGACGACTACCACGGCGCCGACGGGCCGCTGCGGGTCAGCCCGGGCCGGCCCACCGACCCGCTGTCCCGGGCCTTCCTGGAGGCCGGCGAGCAGGCCGGCTACGGCGCCAGCGCCGACGTCAACGGCTACCGCCAGGAAGGCTTCGGCCGCGTCGACCGCACCACCTGGAAGGGCCGGCGCTGGAGCACCGCCCGGGGCTACCTGGCCCGGGCCCGCTCCCGCGCCAACCTGACGGTGATCACCGGCGCCCTGGCCGAGCGGGTGGTCGTCGAGGACGGCCGCGCCCGGGGCGTGAGCTACCGGCATGGCTCGAACCGCGTCGAGGCACGCGCCCGGCGGGAGGTGCTGCTGGCCGGCGGCGCCATCAACAGCCCGCAGCTGCTGATGCTCTCCGGGATCGGTCCGCGGGACGAGCTGGAGCGCTGGGGCATCGACGCCACCCATCCCCTGGAGGGGGTCGGCCGCCGGCTCAGCGACCACCCGGACACCGTGGTCGCCTACCGCTGCCCCAAGCCCGTCTCCCATGCCCCCTGGACCCGGGCGCCGCGCAAGTGGTGGCTGGGCATGCGCTGGTTCGCCGATCGCGGCGGGCTGGCCGGCACCAACCTGTTCGACGCCGGGGCCTTCATCCGCTCCCGGGCCGGGGTCGAGCATCCGGACCTGCAGCTGACCTTCATGTCGCTGGCCGTCGAGCCCGGCACCGTGGAGGCCCTCAAGGAGCACTCCTTCCAGGTGCACATCGACCTGATGCGCCCCACCAGCCTGGGCCGGGTGCGCCTGGCTGACACCGACCCGGCGAAGGCGCCGGAGATCGTCTTCAACTACCTGGCGACCGAGCGCGACCGGGCCGACATGCGCGCCGCGGTGCGCCTGGTCCGCGAGCTGGTCGAGCAGCCGGCCTTCGACGGCCTGCGCGGCGAGGAGATCACCCCGGGCGCCGACTGCCAGAGCGACGAGGCCCTGGACGCCTGGGCCCGGGCCACCACCGAGACCGGCTATCACGCCGCCGGCACCTGCAAGATGGGCCCGGCGAGCGACCCGGAGGCGGTGGTCGACCCCGAGCTGCGCGTCCATGGCCTGGACGGCCTGCGCGTGGTGGACGCCTCCATCATGCCGATCATCGTCAGCGGCAACACCAATGCCCCGACCGTGATGATCGCCGAGAAGGCCAGCGACCTGATCCTGGGTCGCCCCGCGCCGGCACCCAGCGAGGCGCCGGTGTGGATCCACCCCGACTGGCAGCACCAGCAACGCTGAGGAGGTTCCCATGTCCGATCGCCTGTCGCTGATCCTGACCCGGCGCCGTCGCCTGGCCCCGTCCGTCGTCGAGCTGACCCTCGAGGCCGCCGACGGCGGCCCCCTGCCCCCGGCGCCGGCCGGGGCCCACCTGGAGCTGGCGCTCCCGGACGGCCTGGTGCGCCATTATTCGCTGCTCGACGATGGGGCCGACGGCCGCTATCGCCTGGGCGTGCTGCGCGAGGCCGATTCCCGGGGCGGCTCGGCCTTCCTGGCCGACCAGGCCCGGGAAGGCCTCGCGCTCGATGCCTCGACGCCCCGGGACCGCTTCCCGCTGGACGAGAGCGGCGGCCGCCAGGTGCTGATCGGCGGCGGCATCGGCATCACCCCGCTGGTGGCCATGGCCCGGCGGCTGCGCGCCCGGGGCGTCACGCCGGAGGTGCACTACCTGGTGCGCCGGGAGGCGGATGCCGCCTTCGCCGAGGAGCTCGCCGCCCTGCTGCCCGAGGGCGCGCTGCGCCTGCACGTCTCCGAGCGGGACGGCCGCGCCCCGGTGGCCGAGCTGGTCGGCGGGGTCGACGCCGACACCCGGATCCACGCCTGCGGCCCGGAGGGCCTGCTCGCCGCCCTGGAGGCCGAGGCCGACGCCTGGCCGGCGGGCTGCCTGCGCCTGGAACGCTTCCGCGGCGCGACCGCGGACGCCACGCCCCGGGACGGCCAGTGCGAGATCGTGCTGGCGCGCAGCGACCGGACCCTCACCCTGGCGCCCGATGAGTCGCTGATCGACGGCCTCGCCCGCGCCGGCGTCGCCCCGCCCACCCTGTGCGGCGAGGGCGCCTGCGGCACCTGCGCCTGCGGCGTGATCGAGGGCGCCGTGGACCATCGCGACGTCCTCCAGGACGACGCCGAGAAGGCCGCCAACGACACCCTCTACGCCTGCGTCTCCCGCCCCGCGGGAGAGCGCCTGGTGCTCGATCTCTGACCCCCACGACCCCGAAGGAGGCCCCATGCCCCTGACCCATGACGACTGGAAGCGCCGCGCCGCCTCCCTGGAAGCCGACGGCCGCGCCTGGATCGCCGGCCGGCGCTGCCCCGCCGCGGGCGGCGCCACCCTGGACTCGATCAACCCCATGACCGGTGCCCCGGTCGCCGCCATCGCCGCCTGCGAGGCCGCCGACGTGGATCGCGCCGTGGCCGCCGCCCGCTCGGCCTTCGTGGCCGGCGACTGGGCCCGGGCCGAGCCCGGCGAGCGGCGCCGGGTGATGCTGGCCATCGCCGCCGAGATCCGCGCCCACGCCGAGGAGCTGGCCCTGCTCGACAGCCTGGAGAGCGGCAAGTGCATCGCCGAGGCCTTGGAGGACGCCGAGGAGGCCGCGGTGCTCTTCGACTGGTACGGCGAGGTGCAGGACAAGGCCTACGACCGCGTCGCGCCCGCCCCGGCCGGCGTCCAGGCCACCGTCACCCACGAGCCGCTGGGCGTGGTGGGCGCCGTGGTGCCCTGGAACTACCCGCTGCACAACAGCGCGGTCAAGCTGGCCCCGGCGCTGGCCGCGGGCAACAGCCTGGTGCTCAAGCCCGCCGAGGAATCCTCGCTGTCCGCCCTGCGCCTGGCCGAGCTGTGCCAGGCCGCCGGCCTGCCCGACGGCACGCTCAACGTGGTGCCGGGCCACGGCCACCTGGCCGGCGAGGCCCTGGGCCGCCACGCCGACGTGGATGCCCTGGGCTTCACCGGCTCCACCGAGATCGGCAAGCGCTTCCTGGTCTATGCCGGCGAGTCCAACATGAAGCCGGTGTGGCTGGAGTGCGGCGGCAAGAGCCCGCTTTTGATCTTCGACGACTGCCCCGACCTGGAGGCGGCGGCGGACGCCGCGGTGGCGGGCATCTTCACCCACGCCGGCCAGGTGTGCTCGGCCCACTCGCGGCTGCTGCTCCAGGACGGCATCCACGACGCCTTCCTCGCGGCCCTGGACGCGCGCCTGGAGGCCCTGGTGCCCGGCGATCCGCTGGACCCGGCCACCCGGCTCGGCCCGCTGGTCAGCCGCGCCCAGTTCGACCGGGTTCGCGAGTACCTGGCCATCGGCCGGCGGGAAGCCACGCTGCGCCACGGCGGTGAGACCCTCGAGGCGGCCGGCGGCGAGCTCTTCGTGGCCCCCACGGTGTTCACCGGGGTCACCCCCGAGCACCGGCTGTTCCGCGAGGAGATCTTCGGCCCGGTGCTGGCGGTGAGCCGCTTCGCCGACGAGGCCGAGGGCGTGGCGCTGGCCAACGACAGCCGTTACGGCCTGGCCGCCTCGCTGTGGACCGCCGACCTGGGCCGCGCCCACCGGCTCGGCGACGCCCTGCAGGCGGGCACGGTCACGGTCAACGGCGTCGACGCGGTGAGCCCCCAGACGCCCTTCGGCGGCATGAAGGAGTCCGGCATCGGCCGCGACTACGAGCTGGCCGGCATGCGCAAGTACATGGCGCTGAAGACCCGCTGGATCCACTATTGAGAACGCCCTTCGCAGCCTTATCCTGAGATGAGCGCTTCCGGCGACAGGTCCCGGGGCGCCGGGCCATCGCGAGGGCGCCGCGCCCCTTGCCGGGACGGGGCTGGCCATCCGTGGCCCCCCGCGGCGGTAAGAACCTCCGCCGGACGTTCTTACCGCCTCGCCCATGGCGAGAGGCCCTCGCGCCATCCTGTCCCCGGCGCTCATCTCCCTGGGCTGTCGAGCATGAACGCCTAGCGAGGAGTGAACCATGAGCGAGATTCCCGAGATCCCGGGCACGCCCCGGGAGCAGCTGGCCTGCGCCTTCCGCTGGCTGGCCCGCCTGGACCTGCACGAGGCCACCGCCAATCATTGCAGCCTGGCCACCGCCGAGGGCGGCGAGCGCTTCCTGATCAACCCGGCGGGCCGCCACTTCGCCGAGCTGCGCGCCAGCGACCTGCTGGAGGTCGAGGCCCGGGGCGACGAGCGCCCCGCCGGCCTCGACCCCACCGCCTGGGCCATCCACGGCGCCATGCATCGCCAGGGCCGCGAAGTCGGCTGCATCCTGCACACCCATTCGCTGTATGCCACCGCCCTGGCCTGCCTGGAGCGTCCCGAGCTGCCGCCGGTGGAGCAGAACGCCATGCGCTTCTACGAGCGGGTGGCGGTGGACCGCGGCTTCGACGGCATGGGCCTGGGCGACGAGGCCGAGCGCCTGGGCCGGCTGGCCGGCGAGGCGCCGATCCTGCTGCTGGGCAACCACGGCGTGCTGGCCACCGGCGCGGATGTCGCCGAGGCCTTCGATAACCTCTATTATTTCGAGCGCGCCTGCCGCTCCTACCTGGTGGCCCGGGCCAGCGGCCTGCCGCTGGCGCCGGTGGCCCCCGAGGTCGCCCGCAAGACCGCGGCCCAGTGGGACGACTATGCCCGGGCGGGCGCCCCCCAGGCCCACTTCGCGGCGCTGATGCGCCTGCTCGACAAGGAGGGCGACGACTACCGGAGCTGAGATCGCACCATGCCCGACACCGCCATCGCCGCGCCCCCCTACCGGCTCGGCCTCCTGCTGCTGCCGCAGTTCTCCTTCGCCGGCCTGGGGGCCCTGCTGGACCCGCTGTTCATCGTCAACTGGCTGGCCCAGGAGCCGCGCTTCGAGTGGCGGCTGCTGGGCGGCGAGCCGTCGGTGCCGGCCTCCAACGGGGTGCCCCTGGGGGTCACCACCGACTGGCCGGCGCCCACCGAGCTGGACGGGGTGCTGGTGCTGGCCAGCTTCGAGACCAAGGCGCTGACCGGCGACCGGCCGCTGGCCATGTGGCTGCGCCACTGCGCCGCCGCCGGCGTCGAGCTGGGTGGCATCGAGATGGGCAGCGAGGTGCTGGCCGCCGCGGGCCTGCTCGACGGCAGCCGCGCGGCGGTGCACTGGGACAACCTGGAGGGCTTCCGCGAGCTCTACCCCCGGGTGGAGGCCGTCGGCGAGCTCTATACCCTGGGCGACGGTCGCCTGACCTGCGCCGGCGGCACCGCGGTGCTCGACATGATGCTGGCCTGGCTGGCCGACCGGGTGGAGGCGCCGCTGATGGAGGAGCTGCGCAACCACCTGCTGGAACGCCGCCGGCGGCCGGGGGACACCGTCCAGCTGGCCGCCGCCCCGGAGCGCCAGCCCCAGACCTCGGCCCAGATGCGCCGGGTCATCCGGCTGATGCGCCGCGCCATCGAGTCGCCGCTGACCAGCGCCGAGCTGGCCGCCGAGATCGGCCTCTCGGTGCGCCAGCTCGAGCGGCGCTTCAAGGCCGAGCTGGGCGTCACGCCGAAGCGCTACTACCTCTGGCTGCGCATCAATCGCGCCCATCGCCTGCTGCAGCAGACCGACCTCGGCGTCGCCGAGGTGGCCGCCAGCGCCGGCTTCGGCTCCCTGGAACACTTCTCCCGGGCCTACCGGCGCTTCTTCGGCTGCGCCCCCAGCCAGGATCGCCTGCAGTCGCGGGACGCGCCGGTGCTGCCGGTGCGCCACCTGCCCCGCCGGGATTGACCGCGCCCGCCCTCGCCTTGAGGCGGGCGGGCATCTTGCTTAGCATGCAAGCCTTTTCGCCATCCGGTACCGCCATGTCGTCGCCCTCGCCCTCCGAGGCAACCTCGCCCGAGGTCAGCCCCCGCCACGCCCTGGCCGGGCTGGCCATCCTCGTCGGCCTGCTGTCGCGGATCGCCGGCCTCGCGCTGCTGCCCGGCGCCGCGGCGCTGACCGGCCCGGCCCTGTGGCTGGGCACCCTGCTGCTGTGGCGCGACCTGCCCCGGCGCAACCGCCGCCAGGCCGGGTTGCTGGCGGGGCTGGGACTGGGGCTGCTGCTGGTGGCGCGCCTGGCCTACGGGGCACGCATCGACTGGACGGCGGTGCTCGAGGGCAACGGCATGGTGGTGGCCATGCTGGTGGGGGTGAGCTTCATCGGGCTGGTGGGCAACCTGCGCGGCCGGCCCCGGCCGCCGGGCCAGGCGGTGACCGGCCGCCGGGGGCTCGCCGGCACCTGGCTGGGCGTGCACCTGCTGGGCACCATCCTCAACCTGTCGACGGTGTTCATGGTCGGCGATCGCCTGGCACGCCGCGCCCCCCTGACCACGCCCCAGCTGCTGGCCCTCAACCGGGGGCTGTCCAGCGCCGCCCTGTGGTCGCCGTTCTTCGCCTCCATGGGCATCGTCGTCACCCTGGCGCCGGCGATGGACTACGCCACCGTGCTGGCCCACGGCCTGCCGCTGGCGCTGTGCGCGGGCCTGATCACCCTGCTGGAGCTGCCCCGGCGCTTCGACCTGTCCGACACCGCCGGTTTCTCCATGTCGCCGCGCAGCCTGCTGCTGCCGGTGATCATGGCCGTGCTGGTGATGGGCTTCCACTTCGGGCTGACGCCGGAGCTGTCGATCGTCGGCATCATCACCTTCCTGATGCCGGCCGCGGCGCTGGTCGCCAACCTGACCCGGGGCCCCCGCTGGACCCTGGGGCGCCTGCATCGCCACACCCTGACCCGCCTGCCCGCCATGCGCGGCGAGATCGCCCTGTTCCTGTGCGCCGGGCTGTTGACCGAGGGGCTCTCGACCCTGGCCAACGCCGCCACCCGGGGCGGCTGGACGCTGTTCGACGCCTTCGGCGCCGCGCAGGCGGTGGGCAGCTTCCTGGCCATCGTCGCCAGCGCCGTGGCCGGACTGCACCCGATCATCGGCGTCTCGGTGCTGGCCTCGGTGCTCGACCTGGCCGCCGCCGAACAGACCCTGTTCGCCTTCACCGCGCTGGCGGCCTGGGCGGTGGGCACCAGCGTGGGGCCGCTGTCGGGGATCAACCTCTCGCTGCAGGGGCGCTACGGGGTGGCCGGCAGCCGGATGATGCGCGAGAACCTGCGCTACGCCCTGGCGATGGCCGCCCTGGCGACGGCGGTCATCTGGCGGCTGGCCGCGTGATCCCCTCGCCCGGGCCGCTTGCCGCCGCCACCATGTCGGGCCGACGCCCGAGCGCGCCCCGCACGATATGCGTCAGTCCAGGGGCGCGCGCACGAAGTAGCGATGCCCGCAGCCGTGGCAGGGCTCGATGCGGGTCACGCCCTCCAGCTCGACGATGGCGTCGCAGTGGGTGCAGGCCATGCGACCGGGGGCGGCCATCTCGCCGGCGGTGTAGTCGGCTCGGGACGCCTCCAGGTCGTCCTCGAGGCGCTCGCGCTCGACCCGGCTGCGGTCGGCGATGGACAGCAGCGACTCCACCACCTTGCGTGACAGCATCGACAGGTCGATGCCCAGCCAGCTGGCCACGCCCTCGCCGCCGGCGCCCAGGTAGCGGCGCATCTCCTTGAGGTCGCGCTCGACCCAGGCGCGCAGCAGCGACAGCTCGTCACGGGTGAACTCCTCGACCTCGGCCTCGAACTCGACCGCCTCGTCGAGCTCCTGTTGCAGGGTGTCCCGGTTCAGCTCGCCGACGCCCTCCTTGAGGCGGGACAGCACCCGCTCGTAGGCCGCCTTGAGCCGGTGGTCCTGGTGCTGCGGATCCTTGTGCTCGCTCATGCTGGTCTCCTCGTGTCCGGGGCTACCCCGACGACCGGCACCATAGCCGGCACCCGCCGTGCTGGGGTATCCTTGCGCCCCATAGGTTCTTCCATTTAGACGACATGCCGTCGGCGAATCAACGGGATGCCTCTCTCCGTGAGGGCGATCCCGGCGCCGGACAAGGCCCGCTGACATGCGCAGCGCCCCGGGCGCTGCTCTCGACTAGCAAGGTACCCGAAGACAGCGATGGACGCACAATACCAGCCCCAAGAGATCGAACGCGACGCCCAGCAATTCTGGGAGAAGAACCAGTGCTTCAAGGCGGTGGAGGACGCCGGCCGCGAGAAGTTCTACTGCCTGTCGATGTTCCCCTACCCCAGCGGCAAGCTGCACATGGGGCATGTGCGCAACTACACCATCGGCGACGTGGTCACCCGCTACCAGCGCATGCAGGGCAGGAACGTGCTGCAGCCCATGGGCTGGGACGCCTTCGGCATGCCGGCCGAGAACGCCGCCATCAAGCACCAGGTGCCGCCGGCCGAGTGGACCCGCCAGAACATCGCCACCATGCGCGACCAGCTCAAGTCGCTGGGCTTCGCCTACGACTGGGACCGCGAGTTCGCCACCTGCGACAGCGACTACTACCGCTGGGAGCAGTGGTTCTTCACCAAGCTCGTCGAGAAGGGCCTGGTCTACAAGAAGATGTCCACGGTCAACTGGGACCCGGTGGACCAGACGGTGCTGGCCAACGAGCAGGTGATCGACGGCTGCGGCTGGCGCTCCGGCGCCCCGGTGGAGCGCAAGGAGATCCCGCTGTGGTTCCTCAAGATCACCGACTACGCCGAGGAGCTGCTGGCGGATCTCGACAAGGTCGACTGGCCCGAGCAGGTCAAGACCATGCAGCGCAACTGGATCGGCAAGTCCCGGGGCGTGGAACTGGCCTTCGACGTCGCCGACCATAAAGACAACGCCCTCGAGCCGCTGCGGGTCTACACCACCCGCCCGGACACCCTGATGGGCGTGACCTACCTGGCCGTGGCCGCCGGCCACCCGCTGGCCCAGGCCGCCGCCGAGGGCAACCCCGAGATGGCCGCCTTCCTCGAGGAGTGCGCCCACGGCGGCACCTCCGAGGCCGAGCTCGCCACCAAGGAAAAGAAGGGCATGGCCACCGGCTACCAGGCCGTGCACCCGCTCACCGGGCGCCGCGTGCCGGTGTACGTGGCCAACTTCGTGCTCATGGAATTCGGCACCGGCGCGGTGATGGCGGTCCCCGCCCACGACCAGCGCGACTGGGAGTTCGCCACCAAGTACGGCCTGCCCATCGAGCCGGTGATCGCCGACGAGGGCGGCCAGGCCCCGGACCTCAGCGAGGGCGCCCATGACGAGCATGGCGTGCTGATCAACTCCGGCGAGTTCGACGGCCTCGATTTCGAGGCCGCCTTCGACGCCATCGCCGCCCGGCTCGCCGAGCAGGGCCACGGCGAGGTCAAGACCAACTTCCGCCTGCGCGACTGGGGCGTGGCCCGCCAGCGCTACTGGGGCGCGCCGATTCCCGTCAAGTACGGCCCCGAGGGCCAGACCGTGCCGCTCACCGACGACGAGCTGCCGGTGGAACTGCCGCTGGAGGTCACCGTCGACGCCTCCGGCTCGCCGCTCAAGAAGATGCCCGAGTTCTCCGAGCTGGGCGACGGCTGGATCCGCGAGACCGACACCTTCGACACCTTCATGGAATCCTCCTGGTACTACGCGCGCTTCTGCTGCGCCGACAACCCGGAGGCCATGCTCGACGAGCGCGCCGACTACTGGCTGCCGGTCGACCTCTACATCGGCGGCATCGAGCACGCCATCCTGCACCTGCTCTACGCGCGCTTCTTCCACAAGCTGATGCGCGACTTCGGCCTGGTCGACTCCGACGAGCCCTTCCAGCGCCTGCTGACCCAGGGCATGGTGATCGCCGAGACCTTCTACCGCCCCGCCGAGAACGGCGGCAAGGACTGGTTCAACCCCGCCGACGTCGAGGTGCGCCGCGACGACAAGGGCCGTCCGGTCAGCGCCGTGCTGACCACCGACGGCGCACCGGTGGAGATGGGCGGCATCGAGAAGATGTCCAAGTCCAAGAACAACGGCGTCGATCCCCAGGCGATGATCGACCGCTTCGGCGCCGACACCGTGCGCCTGTTCATGATGTTCGCCGCGCCTCCGGAGCAATCCCTGGAGTGGTCCGACTCCGGGGTCGAGGGCGCGCATCGCTTCCTCAAGCGCCTGTGGCGGCTGGTGGCCGATCACCTGGCCGCCGGCGCGCCCGGCGACCTGGACGTCGCGGCCCTGAGTGAGCCCCAGCGCGAGCTGCGCCGCAAGACCCACGAGACCATCCAGAAGGCCACCGACGACATCGGCCGGCGCACCACCTTCAACACCGCCATCGCCGCGGTGATGGAGCTGGCCAACGCCCTCGGCAAGTTCGACGACGCCTCGCCGCGGGGCCTGGCGGTGGCCCGGGAGGCCGTGGAGGCCTGCGTGCTGCTGCTGGCGCCGATCACGCCCCACGCCTGCCACGCCCTGTGGGCCGAGCTGGGCCACGCGGAGCCGGCCATCGACGCCGCCTGGCCCGCCGTGGACGAGTCCGCCCTGGCCCGCGACGCCATCGAGATGGTGGTGCAGGTCAACGGCAAGCTGCGTGCCCGCCTGGACGTGCCGGCCGATGCCGACAAGGCGGCCATCGAGGCCCAGGCCATGGCCGCCGAGAACGTCCGGCGACATGTGGAAGGCAAGACGGTGCGCAAGATCATCGTGGTGCCGGGCAAGCTGGTCAACATCGTGGTCGGCTGAGCCGGCCCCGGCCAAGGAGAGCCAAGATGCAACGGCGTGACTTCCTGCGCCTCACCCTGGCCGGCGCCGCCGGCCTCACCCTCGGCGGCTGCGGCTTCCGGCTGCGCGGCCTCAACCGGCCGGCGCTGGGGCTCGAGGCCCTGGCCGTCGCCGGCGCCGACGATGCCTTCTCGCGGCTGGCGATCCGTCGCCTGGAGACGGCCGGCGTGGCGGTCCGCGACGATGCGCCCCTGGTGCTCAACCTGGGCGCCGAGCGCGTCGAGGAGCGGCGCCTGTCGGTGCTGGACGCCGGCAGCCAGGAGCGCGAGCTGACCCTGCGCCTGCCCTTCTCGGTGCAGCGCCGGGCCGACGGCGCCTACCGGCTGCCCCGCCAGACGCTCACGGTCAGCGAACGCTTCACGTTCAGCGGGGACGACCTGCTGGCCGGCGACGAGCGCCGCGAGGCGGCGCGCCAGGCGCTGCGCCGGGAGGCCGTGCGCCGGCTGATGGATCGCCTGCGCGCCCTGGAGCCGTCGTGAAGGTCTTCCCCGACAAGCTCGAGGGCGCCCTGACCAAGTCGCTGCCGCCGGTGGTGATCGTGGCCGGCGACGAACCCCTGCAGCACATGGAGGCCTGCGACGCCGTGCGCGCCGCGGCGCGCCAGGCGGGGATAGAGGAGCGCGAGGTGCTCCACGTCGAGGCCAACTTCGCCTGGGGCCGGCTGACCGAGGCCGCCGCCAGCCTGTCGCTGTTCGCCTCCCGCAAGCTCATCGAGCTGCGCCTGGGCAGCGGCAAGCCCGGCCAGGAAGGCGCCAAGGCGCTGCGCGAGTATGCCGAGACCATGGCCGGCGGCGACAACGTGCTGCTGATCGCCGCCGGCAAGCTCGACTTCCGCGAGCAGAAGAGCGCCTGGTTCAAGGCGCTCGACAAGGCCGGGCTGTTCGTGCCGGTGTGGCCGGTGGACGCCTCGCGGCTGCACTTCTGGCTGCGCGATCGCGCCGGCCATCACGGCCTGACCCTGGACCTGGACGCCGCCCGGCTGCTCGGCGAGCGTACCGAGGGCAACCTGCTGGCCGCCGACCAGGAGCTGCAGAAGCTCGCGCTGCTCTCGCCGCCCGGCGCGCGGATTTCCCCCCAGCAGGTCGCCGGCGGGGTCGAGGACAGCGCCCGCTTCGATGTCTTCACGCTGATGGATGCCTGCCTCAAGGGCGAGCGCGTGCGGGTCGCGCGCATCATGGCCGGCCTGCGCGGCGAGGGCGTCGAGCCGCCGATCGTGCTCTGGGCGTTGACCCGGGAACTGCGCCTGCTGCTGTCGCTGCACCAGCACCTGGACCAGGGCCAGAGCCTGGAGCATGCCTGCAAGGCCCAGAAGCCGCCGATCTTCGACAAGCGGCGTCCCGCCTACCAGCAGGCGCTCAGGCGCCTGCCCATGAAACGCCTGCACAAGCTGCTGCTGTTCGCCCAGCGCCTCGACCTGGCCATCAAGGGCGCCAGCCCCCTGCCGCTGTGGGACGGCCTGCACGACCTGGCGCTGACGCTGGCCGGCGGCCGCGGCCCCCTGGCCGAGCTGCCCGCCTCCTACCGGATCGGATAAACCGCGTGGGTGGGCCGTGAGCGGCGGCCCATGGCCTCCGGCGAGCGTTCTTGCCATCATGAGCGACATCTTGTTCAGGAGTTACATGATGTCACTGCCTCGCCTCCCCCTCGCCATCGCCGCCCTGCTGCCCCTCGCCCCGGCGCTGGCGGCGGCCGCCGAGCCTATCCTGGAGATCCGGCAGGGTGCCGACAGCCGCGAGCTGACCCTCGACGAGATCGAGCGCAGCGAGCCAGCTCGCGCGACCCTGCGCCACTACGAGGGCCCCGAGGGGACCTTCGACGGCGTCTGGCTCGATGACTTCCTCGCCGACCAGCGGCTCGACGAGGCGCAGCGCCTGCGCTTCATCGCCCGGGACGGCTACACCATCTTCCTGACCCCCGAGCAGCGCGAGGAACGCGCCTACCTGCTGGCCACCCGGCTGGACGGCGCGCCCATCGCCCCCGAGGACCTGGGGCCCTTGATGCTGATCGTCCCGGCGGATGCCGAGGCGGTGCTCGAGGGCGAGGCCCCGATGAGCCACTGGATCTGGGCCATCCGCGAGATCCAGGCGCCGTGATCCGCAGCCCGGGCTTCCGACTGCGCCTGGGCCTGACGCTCGGCTTCGCCACCCTCTTTGCGGTATGCGTGCTGGCGGCCTGGACCTACATGAGCGAGGCCGGCCGTCACCTGGGCGCCGACTATCCGGCGCTGACCGGCGACATCGTGCGCGCCCAGGCGGAGACCGCCGACCTGCGCCTGGCGCTGGAAGACCTGGCCCGGGAGCCCGGCGATGCCCGGCACCGCGAACGGGTGGAAACGCTGCTGTGGCTGATGCCCGAACGCATGGACGCCATTCGCCGGGTGCTGGCCCGCACCGAGCTGGCCGAGGCCGGCCAGGTGGACGTGCTCGATGCGCTACGGCGCACCGAGGACCGCCTGGCCACCCTGGAGGCGTCCCTGACGCCCCCCGACGCCCAGCTCGAGGCGATCGGCCAGGCCCTGGAGGCGGACCTGGCCTGGGCCTACAGCAGTCTGCTGGACCGGGTCCACCGGGCCGCGGCGGCCCAGCAGCGGCTGATGAAGCGCCTGAGCATCGCGGTCGGCACCCTGATCGGCCTCGTGCTGATGGTCGCCGGCGCCCTGATGCTGGCCCTCGCGCGCCTCCACCGCCAGTGGCGCCGGCTGAGCGAGCTCTCGGTGACCGACCCGCTCACCGGCCTGGCCAACCGGCGCCGCCTCTGGGACCTGGCCCGCCACCACCTGGCCCGCCACCGGCGCGACGGCGGGGAGCTGGCCCTGCTGCTGATCGATCTCGACCACTTCAAGGCCGTCAACGACCGTTTCGGCCACCCGGCCGGCGATGCCGCCCTCCAGGCCTTCGCCGAGATGCTGCGCTCCCTGATCCGCGGCCCCGACCTGGTCGCCCGGCTCGGCGGCGAGGAGTTCGCCGTGCTGCTGCCGGACAGCGGGCTGCCGGCGGCCCGCCGGCTCGGCGAACGACTGCGCCGCGCCACCGCCGCGCTGGACCTCCCGCCCCCCGCCGACGGCCATGTGCTGACCGCCAGCCTTGGCCTGTCCGCCACCCGCGCCGGGGCGCACGACATGGAGCGGCTCTACGCCCTCGCCGACGCCGGCCTCTATCGCGCCAAGCAAGGCGGCCGCAACCGCTTGGAAATCAACGAGGCGTCGTGAAACGCCGGGCGGATTTCCTCTATACTGTCCGCACATCGCCCGCCGATCATGGCGCAGGGACGCCCATGGGCAGCGGACACGAGCCGGACCATCCCGCGACACAAGGAATCCCGACATGATGAAGCGACTCACCCGACTCCTCAGCCCGCTTTTGATCGCCGCCCTGGTCGTCGGCGGCCTGCCGGCGATGGCCGGCGCCCAGCCCGCCACCACCGACCTGGTGAGCACCGGCGAGGCCCTCGGCGCCCAGGCCGGCCATGACGATCGCGCCAAGATCCGCGAGATCCTGGCCCGCGAGGACGTCCAGCGACAGCTGCTGCTGCAGGGCGTGGCTCCGGCCGAGGTCGAGGAGCGCGTGGCCGCGCTGTCCGATGCCGAGGCGCGCCAGATGGCCGAGCGACTGGACCAGCTCCCCGCCGGGGCCAGCGTGGTCGGCGCCCTGTTCGCCGTCTTCGTGATCCTGCTGGTGACCGACATCCTCGGCCTCACCGACGTCTACCCCTTCACCCGCTGAGCGAAGGCCCGCGCATGATCGCCCTGCTTCGGCAGCCCGGAAACGCCCGCTACGCGGGCGTTTCCGCGTTGATGGTCCTGCTGTTGACGCTGGCCGGTTGCGCCTCGACGCCGACGTTGGCTCCCGAGCTGCGCCGCCAGCTGCCCCCCCGCGTCCAGCTCGCCGACGTGCCCTTCCACGGCCAGCGCGACTACCAGTGCGGCCCGGCCTCCCTGGCCATGGTCCTCCAGGCCGCCGGTCGCGGGGCCAGGGTCGACGCGCTCATTCCCCAGGTCTTCCTGCCCGGCCGGGAGGGCAGCGTCCAGCCCGAGATGCTGGCCACGGTGCGGCGCCACGGCCTGATCCCCTTTCGCCTGCCCGAGCGCTACGGGGCGCTGCTCGCCGAGCTGGCCGCCGGCCACCCCGCGGTGGTGATGCAGAACCTCGCCCTGCCCGCCTGGCCGGTATGGCACTACGCGGTGGCCATCGGCTATGACCGCGCGGCCGAGACCCTGACCCTGCACACCGGCATGACCCCGCGCCGCGAGGTCGACGCCGCTCGCTTCGACGCCACCTGGGCGCGCAGCAGCCGCTGGGCGTTCGTCGCCCTGCCCCCGGGACGCCTGCCGGCCAGCGCCGGGGCCGAGACGATGCTCCAGGCGATCGCCGACTTCGAGACCGCCCGCGGCCCGCGCGCCGCCCTGCCCGCCTGGCGGGCCCTGGTCGCGCGGCACCCCGAGCACGCCATGGCCCGCTTCGCCCTCGGCAATGCCCGGCATGCGGTGGGCGATCTCGCCGGCGCCCGGGCGGCCTTCCGCGCCGCCACCGAGGCCGATGCCGAGCTGGCCCCGGCGTGGCTGAACCTGGGCCTGCTCGCCCGCCAGGCCGGCGACAACGCCGCCGCCCGACGCGCCCTGAAACGGGCCGCCGCCCTGCCGGGCCCCTGGCAGCCGCGCGCGCGCCGGGCCCTCGACGAGGAAACCGACGCATGAGCCACGAGATCGTCCTCAAGCGGATCTACCAGGCCATCGACCCCGGGGACGGCGCCCGGGTGCTGGTGGATCGGCTCTGGCCCCGCGGCAAGCGCCGCGAATCCCTGGCGCTGACCGACTGGTACCGGGATGCCTCGCCCTCGCCGGCCCTGCGCCGGCAGTATCACCAGGGCGAGATCAGCGCGGCGGTGTTCGCCGCCCGCTATCGGGGCGAGCTGCGCGACGCCCCGGACCGGCTGCTGCCGCTGATGCGCCAGGCTCGGCAGGGTCGCCTGACCCTGCTCTCCGCGGCCCGCGACCTCGAGGCCTCGCATCTGCCGATCCTGCGCGAGGCGCTGCTCGCCGCGCTGGAGGCGGAGGACGCCGCGGATCGGGAGCCGGCCTCGCCGCCCTGCCTCGATCCCGGGGACTAGAAGAGGCGGTTCAGGCCGTTCTGGGCCGCCACCCGGTAGGCCTCGGCCATGGTGGGGTAATTGAAGGTGGTGCTGACGAAGTACTCGAGGGTATTGGCCGCGCCTTCCTGCTGCATGATCGCCTGGCCGATGTGCACGATCTCCGAGGCCTGGTCGCCGAAGCAGTGGATGCCGTAGATCTCCAGGGTGTCCTGGTCGAAGAGGATCTTGAGCATGCCCACGGTGTCCCCGGTGATCTGGGCCCGGGCGGTGTCCTTGAAGAACGCCTGGGCCACCTCGTAGGGCACCCGCGCCTCGGTCAGCTCCCGCTCGGTGCGTCCGAAGGAGCTGATCTCGGGAATGGTGTAGATCCCCGTGGGCACGTCGGTGACGTAGCGGAACTCGCGATCCAGCAGCTCGTCGCAGGCATTCAAGCCCTGATCGTAGGCGGCGCTGGCCAGGCTGGGCCAGCCGATCACGTCGCCGGCGGCGTAGATGTGCAGCAGCGAGGTGCGATAGTGCTCGTCGACCGCCAGCTGGCCACGGCCGTTGGCGGTCAGGCCGATGGCCTCGAGGCCCAGTTCGTCGGTGTTGCCGGTGCGCCCGTTGGCCCACAGGAAGGCGTCGGCGCGCAGCCGCTTGCCCGACTTCAGGTGCACGGTCACCCCGGCATCGTCGCCCTCGACCCGCTCGTATTCCTCGGTGTGACGGATCAGCACGCCGTGCTTGCGCAGGTGATAGGACAGGGCGTCGCTGATCTCGTCGTCGAGGAAGGACAGCAGCCGGTCGCGGCTGTTGATCAGGTCGACCTTGACGCCCAGCCCGGAGAAGATCGAGGCATACTCGCAGCCGATCACCCCGGCCCCGAAGATGATCAGGGTGCGCGGCGTGTGGTTGAGGCTGAGGATAGTGTCCGAGCAATAGATCCGCGGATGCCGGAAGTCGATATCGGCGGGCCGATAGGGCCGCGAGCCGGTGGCGATGACGATCCGCTCGGCGACCAGCTCGTCGGTGCCCTCCTCGCCGCGCACCGTCAGGGTGTGGGCGTCGCAGAAGCGGGCCACGCCCCGGAACAGGTCGATGCGGTTGCGGGCATAGAAGTTGGTGCGCATCGCCACCTGCTGGTCGATGGTGACCCGGGAGCGCTCCATGACGCGGGGGAAGGAGAACCAGCGCGGCTCGCCGATGTCGCGGAACATGCGGTTGGTGTTGAACGACAGGATCTGCTTCACCTGGTGGCGCAGCGCCTTGGAGGGGATGGTGCCCCAGTGGGTGCAGTTGCCGCCCACCTGAAGCTGCTTCTCCACCACCGCGACCCGCCGGCCGTGCTTGGCGGCATTGATGGCCGCGCTCTCGCCGGCCGGCCCGGTCCCGATCACCACCACGTCGTAGTCATGGACTGCCATGGGGCATCATTCTCCCTGTCTGCCATGGGGGCTAGGTTCGAGGTTCGAGGTTCGAGGTTCGAGGTTCGAGGTTCGAGGTTCGAGGTTCGAGGGGCGAGGGGCGAGGGGCGAGCCCTCAGGCTCAACGCCTCTCATCACGCAGCAAGCTGCGCTCCCACTTCCTTGGGCCCAGCCTCAGGACAACCGGCCGGTACACGCCTAAAGAGCGCTCCTACAACCTCGTCCCTTGCCTCTGGGGTGGGGCGTCTTCCATCGCGCAGCAAGCTGCGCTCCTACCACCTCGAACCTCGCGTCAGCGACGGGTCGCGTCGTAGCCCAGGTCCGCGCCGCGGCTCTCGTCGCTGCGCCGGCGCTCGCCGCCCCGCTTGCGGTTTTCCTCCTCGCAGACCTCGTCCTTGCCGCCGCAGACCTCGCAGCCCTGCTTGAGGCCCAGCTTGTTGAGGCCGCCGCAGGAGCCCTCGATGGGCTTGCGGCCGAGGATGACGCCGACCGCCATGGCCGCGACGATGATCAGCATGAAGGCCAGTACCACCAGGAAGGTGCTCATAGGATGCTCCGTGGGTATCGGTGAGAGGGGGTCGCCCTTGGGACCACGCCGATGGCCTGGTGATCCCGGGAGGAGCCGTCGCCTGGGATGCCGACTCGCCGAATCGGCATGCCGGGCGGCGGAACCGATCAGGGCCGGCCCGATGGGCCGGCCCTGAAGTCGCCAGACGGACGATCAGCCGCCGAAGTCGTCGAGCATGATGTTCTCGGGCTCGACGCCGAGATCCAGCAGCATCTTGATGACCGAGGCGTTCATCATGGGCGGCCCGCACATGTAGTACTCGCAGTCCTCCGGGGCCGGATGGTCCTTGAGGTACATGTCGTAGAGCACGTTGTGGATGAAGCCAGTCGGCCCCTCCCAGTTGTCCTCCGGCTGCGGGTCGGACAGCGCCAGGTGCCACTCGAAGTTGTCGTGCTCCTCGGCCAGCTGGTCGTACTCCTCGTTGTAGAAGGTCTCGCGCCAGGAGCGCGCGCCGTACCAGAAGGAGATCTTGCGCTTGGAGTCCAGGCGCTTGAGCTGGTCGAAGATGTGGCTGCGCATCGGCGCCATGCCGGCGCCGCCGCCGACGAAGACCATCTCGGCATCGGTGTCCTTGGCGAAGAACTCGCCGAAGGGCCCCATCACCGTGACCTTGTCACCCGGCTTCAGGGCGAAGACGTAGGTGGACATCAGGCCCGGCGGATGGTTGGTGTTGGGCGGCGGCGTGGCGATGCGGATGTTGAACTTGAGGATGCCCTTCTCTTCCGGGTAGTTGGCCATGGAGTAGGCCCGGATGACTTCCTCGTTGCTCTTGTGGGAGATGTCGAACAGGCCGAACTTCTCCCAGTCGCCCCGGTACTCCTCCTCGATGTCGAAGTCGGAGAACTTGATGTCGTAGGGCGGGGCCACCAGCTGCACGTAGCCGCCGGCACGGAAGGCCACGTCCTCGCCCTCGGGCAGGCGCAGGTTGAGCTCCTTGATGAAGGTGGCGACGTTGGGGTTCTCGATGACCTCGCATTCCCACTTCTTGACGCCGAAGACCTCCTCGGGCACCTCGATCTTCATGTCCTGCTTCACCGGCACCTGGCAGGACAGGCGCCAGCCTTCCTTCTTCTCGCGCAGGGTGAAGTGGGACTCCTCGGTGGGCAGGATGGCGCCGCCACCCTCCTCCACGCGGCACTTGCACTGGGCGCAGGAGCCGCCGCCGCCGCAGGCGGAGGACAGGAAGATGCCGTTGGCGGCCAGGGTGTTGAGCAGCTTGCCGCCGGCCTGGGTGGTCAGGGTGTGATCGGGATCGTCGTTGATCTCGATGGTCACGTCCCCGGTGCTGACGAGCTTGCTGCGGGCGGCCAGGATCACCGCCGTCAGACCGATGATGATCACGGTGAACATGACCACACCGAGCAAGATGACTGATGTATCAACCATGTCGGTTTCCTATTGCTTGCGTTGCCTGGTCACCGGCGGCGCCTCGCGCCGCCGGCAGCACACGACTCAGAGCTGGATGCCGGAGAAGGACATGAAGCCCAGCGACATCAGGCCCACCGTGATGAAGGTGATGCCGAGGCCCTGCAGGGAGGCGGGCACGTCGCTGTACTTGAGCTTCTCGCGGATCCCGGCCAGGGCGGTGATGGCCAGCGCCCAGCCGAAGCCGGCGCCGAAGCCATAGACCACGGACTCGCCGAAGTTGTAGTTGCGCTCGGCCATGAACAGGGTCGCGCCGAGGATCGCGCAGTTCACCGTGATCAGCGGCAGGAACACGCCCAGGGCGTTGTAGAGCGCCGGCACGTACTTGTCCAGGAACATCTCCAGGATCTGCACGATGGCGGCGATCACGCCGATGTAGCTCAGGTAGCCGAGGAACGACAGGTCGATGTTCTCGGCGCCGGGAATCCCGGTCCAGGTCAGCGCGCCCTCGGCGAGCAGGTATTCCAGGATCAGGTTGTTCACCGGCACGGTGATGGTCAGCACCACGATGACGGCGACGCCCAGGCCGAACGCCGAGGAAACCTTCTTAGACACCGCCAGGAAGGTGCACATGCCCAGGAAGAAGGCCAGGGCCATGTTCTCGACGAAGACCGAGGCGACGAACAGGCTCAGATAGTGTTCCATGTTACACGGCCTCCTTCGGCTGGGTGTTTTCCTTCATCTTGAACTCGGTCTCCTCGACCTGCTCCGGGTTGACGGCGCGCAGCACCCAGATGATCAGGCCGATGATGAAGAACGCCGACGGCGGCAGCAGCAGCAGGCCGTTGGGCACGTACCAGCCGCCGTTCTGCACGGTCTCGAGCACGGTGAAGCCGAACACCGAGCCGGAGCCCAGCAGCTCGCGCACGAAGCCGACGGTCATCAGGATGAAGCCGTAGCCCAGGCCGTTGCCCACGCCGTCCAGGAAGGACAGGCCCGGGCTGTTGGTCATGGCGAAGCCCTCGGCGCGGCCCATCACGATGCAGTTGGTGATGATCAGGCCGACGAAGACCGACAGCTGCTTGGACATCTCGTAGGCGTAGGCCTTGAGGATCTGGTCCACCACGATCACCAGCGAGGCGATGATGGTCATCTGCACGATGATGCGGATGGAGGACGGGATGTGATGCCGGATCAGCGACACGAAGAGGTTGGAGAAGGCCGTGACGAAGATCACCGCCAGGGTCATCACCAGCGACACGCTCATGCTGCTGGTCACCGCCAGCGCGGAGCAGATGCCGAGGATCTGCAGCGCGATGGGGTTGTTCTTGAAGATCGGCGTCGTCAGGACGCCCTTGGGAGTCGGTGCTGACATCATCAGGCTCCTTCAGTCTGGTCGCTGTCGGCGGAGGCGCGCTGGGCCGCCTCCGGGTCGATGCCGCTGCGGAACCGGGCGAGGTACTCGCCGAAGCCCTGGGGGCTGAGCCAGAACTGCAGGAGGTTGGTGACCCCCTTGCTGGTCAGCGAGGCGCCGGAGAGGGCGTCGACCTCGGTCTCTTCGCTGGCGCCGCCCTTGACCAGGGCGATGGCCGGCTCGGCGCTGTCGGCGTCGGCATAGATCTCCTTGCCCTCCCACTGGGCCTTCCAGCGCGGATTGTCGACCTCGCCGCCGAGCCCCGGGGTCTCGGAGTGGGAGTAGAAGGTGATGCCCTCGATGGTGTTGCCGTCGCCCTGCACCGCCAGGTAGCCGCGCATCAGGCCCCACAGCCCCTGGCCGCGGATCGGCAGGATCACCTGCTCGGGGTCGTCCGGGTCGCCCACCAGGTAGACGGTGCTGAAGTTCTCCTGGCGCGACAGGCCGGCGATGTCCTTCTCGCCCGACAGGGTCCGCGACTGGGCCGGATCCTTGGCGGCCTGGAAGCTGTTGTAGCTCGCCGGGTCGAACCGGTCGGTGTACTCGCCGGTGCGCAGGTCGACGACCCGCGGGGTGACCTGCTGGAAGGCCTCCTCGATGTCGACGCCGGGCTCGTAGAGGCCGGCCACGTCGAGGATGTTCGACTTGCGATCCAGCTCCTGGTTGAGCTGCTGCTTGGAGCGCAGGCCCACCGCGGCGGTGGACACGATGACCGAACACACGATGCAAAGTGCGAACGCCACCGTCAGGATCTTCTTGATGGAGTTGTTGCTCTGTGCCATCAGGCAGTCTCCTCGGCCACGTCACCGGTACGCTGCATCCGGCGCTTGATGTTGGCCTGAACAAAGAAGTGATCGATCAGCGGGGCGAACAGGTTGGCGAACAGGATCGCCAGCATGATGCCTTCCGGGAACGCCGGGTTGACCACGCGGATCAGCACGGTCATGACACCGATCAGGATGCCGAAGATCAGCCGGCCCGGGTTGGTCATGGAGGCGGACACCGGGTCGGTGGCCATGAATACCATGCCGAAGGCGAAGCCGCCCACCACCAGATGCCAGTACCAGGGCATGGCGAACATCGGGTTGGTGTCGGAACCGATCAGGTTGAACAGGAAGCTGGTCGCCACCATGCCGAGGAAGACCCCGAGCATGATCCGCCAGGAGGCGATCTTGGTCCACAGCAGCACCGCGGCGCCGATCAGGATGGCCAGGGTCGAGGTCTCGCCCACGGAGCCGGGGATGAAGCCGAGGAAGGCGTCCCACCAGCTGAACTGGTCGGCCAGCGCGCCCATGCCGCTCTGGAAGGCGGTGGACAGCGCGGTGGCGCCGGTGTAGCCATCGGCGGCGACCCAGACCGCGTCGCCGGAGATCTGCGCCGGATAGGCGAAGTACAGGAAGGCGCGGCCGGTCAGGGCCGGGTTGAGGAAGTTCTTGCCGGTGCCGCCGAAGATCTCCTTGCCGATCACCACGCCGAAGGTGATGCCCAGCGCCACCTGCCACAGCGGGATGGTCGCCGGCAGGATCAGGGCGTAGAGCACGGAGGTGACGAAGAAGCCCTCGTTGACCTCGTGGCCGCGCTTGACGGCGAACAGCACCTCCCAGAAGCCACCCACGGCGAAGGTCACCAGGTAGATGGGCAGGAAGTAGGTGGCGCCGAGCACGAAGTTGGCCCAGACGCTGCCCGGGTCGTGGCTGCCCGCCAGGGTCATGACGATGGCCTCGCGCCAGCCGCCCAGGGCACCGAAGCCGTCGGCGATGGCCAGGTTGGCCTGCCAGCCGGCGTTCCACATGCCGAAGAACATGGCCGGGAAGGTGCACAGCCAGACCGTGATCATGATGCGCTTGAGGTCGATGCCGTCACGCACGTGGGCGGTGGTCTTGGCGACGCTCGGCGGCGTGTAGAAGATGGTGTCCACCGCCTCGTACAGCGGGTAGAACTTCTCGTACTTGCCGCCCTTGTGGAAGTGCGGCTCGAGATTGTCGAGTGTCTGTCGGATACCCATCATCAGGCCTCTTTCTCGATCATGGTGAGGTTGTCACGCAGGATGGGACCGTATTCGTACTTGCCGGGGCACACGTAGGTGCACAGCGCCAGGTCCTCCTCGTCCAGCTCCAGACAGCCGAGCTGCATCGCGGTCTCGATGTCGCCGACGATCAGCGAGCGCAGCAGCTGGGTGGGCAGGATATCCAGCGGCATCACCTCCTCGTAGACGCCCACCGGCACCATGGCCCGCTCGGAACCGTTGGTGGAGGTGGTCGGCGCGTAGTTGCGCAGGCCCTTGATCTTGGAGAGGTAGATGCCCAGCACCGAGTGACGGTTGCTGCCCGGTGACATCCAGCCCATGAAGGTGCGCTTGTTGCCCTCCTCGAGCAGGCTGACCTGGTTGTGGAAGCGTCCCAGGTAGCGCAGGCTGCCCTCGGCGGTCACGCCGGAGAACACCGACCCGGAGATCACCCGGGTGTCCTCGGGTTCGATGACTTCCCCGGCCAGCAGTTCCTCGGTGCTGGCGCCCTGGCGGGTGCGCAGCAGGCGCGGCGCCTCGGCGCGGGGACCGCCCAGCGCCACCACCCGGCCGACGTCGATCCGCCCTTCGGTGAACAGCTTGCCGAAGGCGATCACGTCCTGGTAGCCGATGTGCCAGACGCGCTTGTGCAGGTTCACGGGCGAGAGGTGATGGATATGGGTGCCGACCAGGCCGGCGGGGTGCGGGCCGGCGAAGGTCTGGGCCTGGACGCCGTCGATGTTGCCGCCCGGCACGCTGTTGTCCGGCCCGGTGCACAGGAAGACCTTGCCCTCGGTGAGGCGGGTCAGCACCTTGAGGCCGTCCTCGAACGCCTGGGTCTGCTCGTTGATGACCTTGGCCGGGTCGGCGGCCAGCGGATGGGTGTCGATGGCGGTGACGAAGATGTTCTCCGGCGTGCCGTCGATGGCCGGGGTGCGCGAATAGGGACGGGTGCGCAGCGCCGTCCACAGGCCCGACTCGACCAGCTGGTCGACCACCGCCTGGCGCTCCAGGCCGCCGAGGCTGTCACGGTCATGGGCGGTGAAGGTCACCGCGTCCTCGGTCTCGTCGACCTTGATCACCACCGACAGCAGCCTGCGCTTCTCGCCGCGATGGATGGCCACGACTTCACCGGCCGCCGGCGCCGTGAAGCGCACGCCGTCGATCTTCTTGTCGGTGAAGAGCAGCTGGCCCAGCTTGACCCTGTCCCCTTCCTGGACCGCCATGGTCGGCTTCATGCCGATGTAGTCGGTACCCAGGACGGCCACGTGGCGCACCGGGCGCGCATCCTCGATGCGCTGCTCCGGGGCTCCCGCGATGGGGAGATCCAGGCCTTTCTTGACTTCGATCATAGTCTCGCCCAGTTGATGGATCGGATAGATGAAGGAAAGGGGTGCGAATGGATTCGGATTCTTTTGCTTGTCAGAATGTTACCAGTCGGGCCCGAGGCGAACTCGAACCACCCCGAAAAAATCCCCGGTATTATAAAGAGAAGCCGGTACGATGACCACCTGCCCTTAGGTCGCAAGGGCGCGCCACGGGCAAGTGTCGGATTGTCGCGGCGGGTGTAAAAACCGTTGAAGGAAGGCGACTTAGGGAAGGAAGCAGGCAAGAAGGGGGCGCCCCCGGCCGGGCCGGGGGCGGAGGGGCTCAGCCCTGGGCGCGGGGCAGCTTGAGGAAGTCGACGTTGGAGATGTGCTGCAGGATGCGGATCACCTGGCAGCTGTAGCCGAACTCGTTGTCGTACCAGACGTAGAGCACGGCGTGCTTGCCGTTGGCGATGGTCGCCTGGGCGTCGACGATGCCGGCATGACGGTTGCCGACGAAGTCGGTGGAGACCACCTCGGGCGAGTCCACGTAGTCGATCTGCTTCTGGTACTCGGAGTCGATGGACATCCGTCGCAGGTAGTCGTTGAGCGACGCGACGTCGGTCTCGCGCTCCAGGGTCAGGTTGAGGATCGCCATGGAGACGTTGGGGGTCGGCACGCGGATGGCGTTGCCGGTCAGCTTGCCGCCCAGCTCCGGCAGCGCCTTGGCCACCGCCTTGGCGGCGCCGGTCTCGGTCAGCACCATGTTGAGCGGCGCGCTGCGGCCGCGACGATCGCCCTTGTGGTAGTTGTCGATGAGGTTCTGGTCGTTGGTGTAGGAGTGCACCGTCTCGACGTGGCCGTGGGCGATGCCGTACTCGTCGTTGAGCACCTTGAGCGTGGGTACGATGGCGTTGGTGGTGCAGGACGCCGCGGAGATGATGCGATCCTCGGCATCGATGTCCTGGTGGTTGATGCCGTAGACGATGTTCTTGAGATCGCCCTTGCCCGGCGCGGTCAGCAGGGCCTTGGCCACGCCCTTGCAGGCCAGGTGCTGGCCCAGACCGTCCTCGTCGCGCCAGATGCCGGTGTTGTCGACCACCACGGCGTTGTCGATGCCGTACTCGGTGTAGTCGATCTCGGCCGGGGAGTCGGCGTAGATCACCCGGATGACGTTGCCGTTGGCGGTCAGGGTGCGCGCCTCGGGATCCACGCTGATGGTGCCCTCGAAGGGGCCGTGGACGCTGTCGCGGCGCAGCAGGCTGGCGCGCTTCTCCAGGTCCTTGGCGATGTCGCCGCGGCCGCGCACCACGATGGCCTTGAGGCGCAGCAGGTTGCCGCCGCCGGCCTTCTCGACCAGCACCCGGGCCAGGATGCGGCCGATGCGGCCGAAGCCGTAGAGCACCACGTCCTTGGGCTCGCCGTTGCCGGCCTCCGGGTCGTGGGCGTCGACGATCTCGGCCAGTTCCTTGCGCAGGAAGGCCACGGCATCGCCGCCGCCCTGCTTCTTGTAGGCCACGCCCAGCTTGCCCACGTCCACGTGGGCCGGCCCCAGGTTGAGCTCGGTCATGGCCTTGACCAGCGGAAAGGTGTCCTTGACGGACAGCTCGGTGCCCTCGACCTTGCGCACGAAGCGGTGGTCCTTGAGGATCCGGATCACGCTGCGATTGAACAGCGACCGGCCGTACAGGGTGGTCACGACGTTGTTGTGGCGGTAGAGGCTGCCGATCAGCGGGATCATCTGCTCGGCGATCGCCTGGTTGTCGTGCCAATCCTGGAAGACGGTATCGAGGGCTTGCTGACTCACGAGGGGCCTCACTGTGGGGTTGAGATTTCGGCGGTATTATCCGGCCCCCGGCGCGCCAGGGCAATCGCGGGATGGTCGCAGCCGGTGTAGGGGATTTACAGGAATTCGCCGCTCACTACACGCGAGGGACGGGCTGGTATGATGCCCCCAGTCACCCATTCGAGGAACGCACGCGACGCCATGCCGACCTTCTCGCCTCTCGATCCGCCGCGCCCCAAGGGGCTGCGCGACACCCTCTACTGGCAGACGCCCCCCGGCAGCGCCACCGCCCTGTCCCTGGCCCGGCTGGCCGAGGACGCGCCGCTGCTGGTGATCACCGCCGACACCGCCGCCGCCCAGCGCCTGGAGGGCGACCTGGCGTTCTTCTCGTCCCAGCCGATCATGCCCTTCCCCGACTGGGAGACGCTGCCCTACGACAGCTTCTCGCCCCACCAGGACATCGTCTCCGCCCGGCTGCGGACGCTGCGCCGCCTGCAGGACGGCGAGCGGGGCATCGTGCTGGTGCCGATCAACACCCTGATGCAGCGCCTGGCTCCGGTGGACTACATCGCCGGCCGGGTGATGACCCTCGAGGTGGGCATGACGCTGGACCGGGAAGGCTTCCGCGAGCGCCTGTCCCGGGCCGGCTACCGGGCCGTGGAGACCGTCTTCGAGCCCGGCGAGTACGCCCTGCGCGGCGCGCTGATCGATCTCTTCCCCATGGGCAGCGAGTCGCCGCTGCGCATCGATCTGTTCGACGACGAGGTCGACAGCCTGCGCCACTTCGACCCGGACACCCAGCGCAGCGCCGACAGGGTCGAGCGGGTCGAGCTGTTGCCGGCCCACGAGTACTCGCTGTCGCGGGGCGCCATCGCCTGCTTCCGCGAGGGCTTCGAGACGCTGTTCGACGTCGACCCGCGCCAGTGCCCGCTCTACGTCGACGCCCTGAAGGGCATCCCCTCCCCCGGCCTCGAGCAGTACCTGCCGCTGTTCTTCGAGGAGACGGCGACGCTCTTCGAGCACCTGGCCGAGGGCACCCGGGTGGCCCTGCTGCCCGGCGTGCGGGAGGCCGCCGAGCACCACTGGACGGCCATCGAGAGCCGCTTCGAGAACCTCGGCGTCGACCCGAGCCGCCCGCTGCTGCCGCCGCATCGCGCCTTCGTGCCGGTGGCCGAGGTGTTCGGCGCCATCAAGCGCCACCCCCGGGTCGAGCTCACCGACGACGCCGAGCATCGCCATGCCCTGGCACCGTCGGCCCGGCCGGCGCCGCCGGTCCCCGTCAACGCCCGCGCCAAGCGCCCGCTGGCCGCGCTCGAGGGCTTCCTGGCCGAGCACGACGCGACCCGGGTGCTGTTCGTGGCCGAATCCCGGGGGCGTCGCGAGGCCCTGGAGGAGACCCTGGCGCCGCTGGGCCTGGCCCTGCCGCATGTCGACGACTTCGACGCCTTCCTCGCCGGCGAGGCGCGCACGGGCATCGCCGAGGGGGCGATCGACGCCGGCCTGTGGCTGGAGGCCCCCGACCTGGCGGTGATCAGCGAGACCGAGTTGTTCGGCGAGGTGGTGCGCCAGAGCCGGCGCCGGGAGAAGGCCACCGACGACGGCGAGCTGGCGATCCGCCACCTGGCCGAGCTCCGGCCCGGCGCTCCAGTGGTCCACCAGGCCCATGGCGTGGGCCGCTACCGCGGCCTGGAGACCCTCGAGGCCGGCGGCCAGGCCGCCGAGTTCGTGGCCCTGGAATATGCCGACGGCGCCCGGCTCTACGTGCCGGTGGACAGCCTGCACCTGATCTCGCGCTACGCCGGCGCCGACGACGACCTGGCCCCGCTGCACAAGCTGGGCTCCGAGCAGTGGGAGAAGGCCAAGCGCAAGGCGGCCGAGAAGATCCGCGACACCGCCGCCGAGCTGCTCGACGTCTATGCCCGGCGCGAGGCCAAGGAAGGCTTCGCCTGCGAGGTGCCGGATGCCGAGTACGGCCGCTTCGCGGCCAGCTTCCCGTTCGAGGAGACCCCCGACCAGCGCGCCGCCATCGCCGCCGTGGTGGGCGACATGACCGCCCCTCGCCCCATGGATCGGGTGGTCTGCGGCGATGTCGGCTTCGGCAAGACCGAGGTGGCGATGCGCGCCGCCTTCCTGGCCGTGCACTCCGGCCGCCAGGTGGTGGTGCTGGTGCCCACCACCCTGCTGGCCCGCCAGCACTACGAGAACTTCCGCGACCGCTTCGCCGACACCGCGGTGAACATCGAACTGGTCTCGCGCTTCACCGGCGGCCAGGGCCAGGCGGCGGCCAAGACGCGCATCGAGGAGGGCCAGGCGGACATCGTCATCGGCACCCACAAGCTGCTGTCCAAGTCGATGCGCTTCCCCAACATGGGCCTTCTGATCATCGACGAGGAGCACCGCTTCGGCGTCGCCCAGAAGGAGCGCCTGAAGAGCCTGCGCGCCGAGGTCGACATCCTCACGCTCACCGCCACGCCGATCCCGCGGACCCTGAACATGGCGATGAACGGCATCCGCGATCTGTCGATCATCGCCACGCCGCCGGCGCGGCGGCTGTCGGTGAAGACCTTCGTCCAGCAGCGCGACGAGGCGGTGATCAAGGAGGCGATCCTGCGCGAGATCCTGCGCGGCGGCCAGGTCTACCTGCTGCACAACGAGGTCAAGACCATCGAGACCGCCGCCGAGACGGTGCGCGAGCTGGTGCCCGAGGCCCGGGTGGCGGTGGCCCACGGCCAGCTGCCCGAGCGCGCCCTGGAGCGGGTGATGTCCGACTTCTATCACAAGCGCTTCAACGTCCTGGTGTGCTCGACCATCATCGAGACCGGCATCGACGTGCCCACCGCCAACACCATCATCATCGAGCGCGCCGACAAGTTCGGCCTGGCCCAGCTGCACCAGCTGCGCGGCCGGGTCGGCCGCAGCCACCACCAGGCCTACGCCTACCTGCTGGCCCCGCCGCCCCGGGTCATGACCCGCGACGCGGTCAAGCGCCTGGAGGCCATCGGCCAGGCCGAGGACCTCGGCGCCGGCTTCACCCTGGCCAGCCACGACATGGAGATCCGCGGCGCCGGCGAGCTGCTCGGTGACGAGCAGAGCGGCCAGATGGAGGCCGTCGGCTACAGCCTCTACATGCAGATGCTCGACCGGGCGGTCAAGGCGATCCGCGAGGGACGCACGCCCAACATCGAGGCGCCGCTGGACGAGGGCGTGGAGATCGGCCTCAACCTGCCCGCGCTGATCCCCGACGACTACCTGCACGACGTCCAGCAGCGGCTGGTGATGTACAAGCGCATCGCCAGCGCCGACAGCGAGGCCGAGCTCAAGGAACTGCAGGTGGAGATGATCGACCGCTTCGGCCTGCTGCCGGCGCCGGTGAAGACCCTGCTGCGCCAGACCCGCCTGCGCCAGCGCGCCGAGCGGCTGGGCATCGCCCGCCTCGAGGCCGGAGCCGAGCGTGGCCGGGTGATCTTCGCCGGCCACACCCGGGTCGACCCGCTGACCCTGGTGGAAATGATCCAGCGCGACCCGGCCCGCTATCGCCTGGAAGGCGCCGACACCCTGCGCTTCGAGGCCGACATGGCCGACGAGGAGGCCCGCTTCCGCGAGGTCGAGGCCCTGCTCGAGACCTTCAACCGCAAGGCCGAGGCGGCATGACAGGCACGAGGGGCGAGGAAGCGAGGAAGCGAGGAAGCGAGGAAGCGAGGAAGCGAGGAAGCGAGGAAGCGAGGTGCAGGGTAACCCTAGAATCTCGCGCCTCGAACCTCGCCCACCGCGAGACTGGCGAACCCGCGCCGCCTCGGGCACTCTAACGCCTGCCGGGCCCACGGAGGGGCCGGCCCCATGACGAACCGACGCGAGACCATGACCAAGATGATGCCCTCTCCCCTTCGCGGCTCCCTGAGCCGGGCCACCCTGCTGCTGGGGCTCGGCCTCGCCCTCACCACTCCCCTGTCGGCCAGCGAGGACCGGCCGCGCGGCCACTACCCCCTGCCCGAGGAAGGCGACCTGGTGGGCGAGGTGTATCGCGTGGAGGCCGACGAGGAGGACACCCTGATCGATATCGGGCACGAGCACGGCATCGGCTACCGCGCCATGGTCCGCGCCAATCCCGACGTCAGCGTCTGGTATCCCGGCGAGGGCACCGAGGTGGTGATTCCGGGCCGCTTCATCCTGCCGGACGCCCCCCGGGAAGGGGTGGTGGTCAACGTCGCCGAGATGCGCCTGTACTACTACCCCCCGGCGAGGGACGGCGAGCCGCCCCGGGTGGAAACCTATCCCATCGCCGTGGGGCGCATGGACTGGAAGACCCCCCTGGGCACCACCACCATCACCCAGAAGGTCGAGAACCCGGCCTGGTATCCGCCCCAGTCGATCATCGAGGAGCGCGCCGCCGAGGGACGCCCCGTGCCCAGCGTGGTGCCGCCGGGCCCCGACAACCCGCTGGGTCGGCACAAGATGCGCCTGGGCATCCCCGGCTACCTGATCCACGGCACCAACAAGCCGGAGGGCGTGGGCATGCGGGTCACCCATGGCTGCATCCGCATGCTGCCGGAGGACATCGAGGGGCTCTTCCCGCGCCTGCCGGTGGGCACCCGGGTACGGCTGGTGAACGAGCCCTTCAAGGTGGGCTGGGCCGACGGCAGCCTCTACGCCCAGGCCTACCCCTACCTGGACGAGGAGGACGGCACCACCATCCAGCGCGTCACCGAGGCCCTGGGCCGGGTCGATGCCAGCCTCGAGGGTCTGGACTACCCGGTCGACTACGCCCGGCTGCGCGCGGCGGTCGAGGTCCCGAACGGCCTGCCGGTGGCGCTGGAGACCCCGCCGGCACCCGAGCCCGCCCCGGCGCCGGCCCCCGAGTCGCTCTACGATCGCCTGGAGGCCATCGTCGCCGTGCCGGCCCTCTACGACTCGCCGTCCGCGGAGGGCTGAGCCTCGACCGCCCGGCCCGGCGGCGCCGGGCCGGCCTCCCCCTCGCCCAGCGCCTCCAGCGGGTGGGCCTGCCCGAGCAGGCGTCCCTGGGCGGCGACCACGCCCAGGCCGCGCAGGGCCACCAGCTGCTCGGTGGTGGCCACGCCGGCCACGGTGAGGTGGCGCCCCGCCAGCTTGGCCGTGTCGCGCAGGCTGCGCAGCATCAGCAGGGCCGACTGATCCCGGGGCACCCGGGCCATGATCTCCGGCTCCAGCAGCAGGCGGGTCAGCGGCAGGCGGAAGATCGCCGCCAGGGAGGCCCCCGAGCGCGCCAGCCCCGTCAGGGCGATCCCGAAGCCCGCCTCGCGGCAGCGGCGCAGTGCCGGCGCCAGGGCGGCCTCCCGGGGCAGCTCGGCGCTGTCGACGGCGAGCTCGAGGCGCGACGGGTCGAGGCCCCGCGACTCGCAGGCCTCGCTCAGGGCCTCGACGAAGGCGGCATCGATCGACTGCGCCAGGCCCACGGGCACCGTCCAGATCCGCCGCGCCGAACGCGGGCCCGGCGCCGCCTCGTCCGCCTGTCGCGCCAGGACGTCCAGGACCCGCTCGCAGAGCCCCCGATCCAGGCAGGCCCGCCGCCCGGCGAGCTCCGCCACCCGCACCAGCTCCGCAGCCTCCACCCGCCCCCAGCCGAGCGACGCCCAGGCCGGCCGGATCTCGCCGCCGCAGCCGCGACGATCCGCCAGCAGCACCCGCGGTTCCACGTCGATCGCCAGCTGGGCGACCAGCCGCTCCTCGGGCAGGCGCCGCAGCAGCTCGACCAGGGCCAGGCAGCGCTCCTCCGGGGCCACGGCCGCCGGCGCCAGCACGCGAGGCTGCCGCCCGCCGCCGCGCAGCACCTGGCGGGCGGCCGCCTGGGCCTCCTCGAGCACCAGGAAGGGGGTCGTGTCGTCGGCGCAGCGGGCCACGCCGATCCGCGGCAACAGCAGGCGATCCTCGCGTCCCACCTGGAAGGGCGCGGACAGGCTGTCCTGGAGGCGCCGGGCGAAGGCCATGCCGGCCGGGCAGCGGCCATCGGCGTCCACGGGCAGGAAGCTCATCACCGCGAACACCTCGCCCTCCAGCCGGGCGATATAGCCCTCCCCGCGGGCGGTCCGCCGCAGCCGCTTGGCGATCCGCCGCAGGGCCTCGTCGATGCCCGCCTGCCCGAGGGCGGCGCGCACCCCGTCGAGTCGATCGAAGCCGATCCAGCACACCTGGAAGGCATGCCCTTCCTCCAGGTGGCGCCGCAGCCGCGCCTCGAGTCGCGGCCGCCCGGGCAGGCCGGTCAGCTCGTCGAGCCCGAAGCGCAAGCGCCGGCGGCGCCGGCGTCGCTCCACCGCCAGGGCCACCCCCAGGGCCAGGGCCGCCAGCACGGCCAGCCCCAGGGCGCCGAACAGCAGACGCTCGCCCCGCCCGAGGCGGCGCATCGCCTCGGGCGGAACCTCCAGGTAGCGAACCTCGTCCCGCACCCCCGGCCGCACGCGATGACGCGCCGCATAGGCCAGCCTGGGCGCGGCGGGCGCCGTGGCCTCGCCCCCCGACGCGAGGCGCTGCAGCAGCGCCTCGGCGCTGCCCGACGGGGACGGCTGGACCCCGCCGAGGCAACCGTCGGCCCGCCATTCCGGCTGCAGGCACCAGACGCCGCCGTCGGCGGCCAGCAGGGGCGCGGCCCGGCGCCGGGCCATCGCATCGGGCAGCGCCAGCACGACCCGCTCGGTCCCCGCCGCGGCCGGTGGCGGGAGGCGGTCCAGGGGGTACACCGCCTCCAGCCGCCCCTCGCCCTCCCGGCGCACCGCCTGCAGCGCCAGCAGGGGCGAACCCGGCATCAGCCAGCCCTCGAGGCGCGCCGCCCCGGTGGCATGACGCACCCAGCCCAGGTGACGCAGCAGCACGGGCAGCAGGTCGAGATGGCCGGCCCCCTGCCCGCGCAGCCAGCGACGGTGCCCCGGCAGGAAGGCGCCATAGGCCGCCAGCCGCTCGGCGCCCGGCCCCCGGTCGGACGCCAGCCACTGGCGATAGGCGGCCACGGCGGGATCATGCAGCAGCAGCAGGCCGGCGGGGGCCCCTCCGGCCAGGGCAGCGTCCAGCGCCGCGCTTCCCCCCCGCCCGAGGTAGACGACCCGCATGGCGCCCGGCCCCCGGCGCGCCTCGAGGCGATCGCCCAGCTCGGCGATCAGGCGGCGGTCCAGGCGCTGGCCCGGCTCGCCCGGCGCCACCACCAGCACCTCGTCGTCGGCACGCAGCGGCGCCGCCAGACAGACCGCCAGCAGCGCCAGCCCACCGACCCAGCCCTTCGCGCTCCGGCTCATAGGCGTATGCTCGACGTGGAATGAACGCTGGTGAAATGGGGGATGCCGATGGCGCTCCCCGGCAGCTTGAGCGGCACCAGGCCGAGCTCGATCTTCACGCAGACCCTCACGGTGCCGGTCGACGGCACCAGGTCGTCGTTGCAGCGCTCGGCGAGACGGCCCGGCCAGTGGGCGCTCTCCTCGATGAATCCATTCACCACGGCCTCGATGGCGGCCTCATCGAGAGTTCCGTCCGGCTTCCTCTCGACGGCCAGGGCCTGCCGGACCGCATCGGCGCTCAAGGTATGCAGGCCCTGCTGATACACGAACAGCAGGCTGTAACTCACGATGGCGTAGAAGACGATCAGGAAGAGCGGGAACACCAGCGCGAACTCGATCCCCACCGATCCTTGCTGCCCGTGACCTCGGCGCCCCTTCATCGACGCCGCTCCGTCTTCGAGGTGTCTCATATCACCAACTCCGCGCCGCCGGTGCCCGGTGCCAATTCGATGATCCGCATGTCGGCCTCCCCGGGCCTAGCCCCCAACAGCTCCAGCACGGGGGTCAGCACCTCTTCGGCCAGCTGCGTCAAGGCGGGCTCCAGCGCCCCGAGAAGCTGGCCGGCGGGCAGCGTCACGCTCCCCCCCAGCAGCTCGACGGTGACGCTCAGGGTATTGGCCTCGTCCAGCAACGCCTGCGTCACATCCCCCGCGCCACGGGCCTCGAACGAATAGGGATCGGCCGATGGCCAGATCTGTCGGGCGTCGACGGCCTGCATGCGCGTCCCTTCCCACGGTTCCGGATCAGCAGTCCCCATCCAGCCGACCAGCGAGTCGGAGCCGGAGCCGGAGCCGCTCAGCAGCGAGAGCCCGACCGCCAGATCCACCCCCAGGGGTTGGTGATAGGCGCCTGCATTCAGCTCGTACGAGGCATCGCCGGCCTTCACCGGCCGAAGGTCGTCGATCCCCCCGCGCGCCGCCCCTCCGCGTATCCCCACCAGCACATCGAGGCCCGAGACCAATGGCACGTCGATCTGCATGTGGGCCCCCAGGGCGAGTTGAGCGGTCGTCGCCTGGGTCGCCCAGCGGCCATCGCAGGGGGGCTCGCCCCGCTCACAGCCTGTCGGGCCGATGGCGATCTGCGGCGGCTCGATGACCTGCAGCGCGAGCTCCACTCCGCCGAGAATCCCCAGATCGAGACCGAGGTGCTCCAGGTCGATGAAACGGCCGTTGCCGACGAAGGCCATGGTCTCCAGCAGGTGCAACAGCCCGACTTCCGCCTGCAGCGCCTCGTCAGGGCGCGATGGGTCGATATCGGCGAGCTCGCCGAGGCGAACGGCGTCCAGTCCCAGCGACACGAACCCCTCGAGGGCGTCCCGAAACAGCCGAACGCCCAGCCTCAAGGCCTCTTGATCCCCCGAGGGGTGACGGGCCAAGGCCTCGAGGCCACTGATCTCGGCGAGGTCGATGAGCGATAGGCTGACGTCTTCCAGCACACCATCGGCGGTACCGGCATCCGCCGCGAGATCGATGAGATCGACGATCGAGAGGGTGGCATTGGCGAGCCCCCGATAACCGAGCGCCGTGACGTCGATGTCGTTGCCCAGCAGCAGCCCCAGCAGGCCGCTTCCATCCACGGCCAGCAGGCGTGAGCCGAGCCGGTAGGTGACCAGCGGTTGCCGGGGCGACTGCCTGGCGACCGCCGTGGCCTGCAGCCTGACCCGCTCCGCGCCGGCCAGGGAGCCGCCGAGAAGGCTCGCACGGGTCTCGAGCGAGGCGGTGACCTCGACCGCCGTGCGGCGCCCCATGAGCGTACCGTCCGCACAGCGGGTCCTGCCTCCCCTCGACAGGGCGGCGAAGCGCAACCGCCGGCCTTCGGGGTCGCGCTCCTCGAGCTCGACCGTCTCCCGACACAGCCCGCCTCCCTGGGCGGTGATCAGGAACCCCTCGACGCTGTCGGGAACATTGGCGCTGCGCACGGACAACGAGGTCAGATCCGTGTCCGACATCGCCGCGATGCCCTCGTCGGCCTGACTGGCCACTTCGAGCGCCGCCAGATCGGCGATCCGCTGCAGGTTGCGCTGCTCCATGTAGAGCCGCCCGGTGTCCAGCGCCAGGGCGATGCACAGCACCACCAGCAGCATGACCACCGCGCCGAGCACGCCGATGGCACCGCGCTGCCGGGAGGGGACGCGACACGGGCCGGGCGCCGTCACTCGCCGAAGCCCATCTCGATGTAGGTGTCGGGAATCGGGTGCGAGAAGCTCTCGACATAGCGTCGGTAGATCCGGGTCTGCACCTCTCCCGACAGCCGCTGGGCCGGCGGCGCGGCCAGCCGGCCGCTGCGCTGCAGCTCGAGCAGCCGCCCCGTGCGTTCCCCGAACGCCGGTCGCCGCGCCTCGTCGGCGTCGCGGGCCCGGGGGGCCTCGTCGCGCTCGCCCAGGGCCGGGGGAGCGGCGGCGCAGAGCGCCGCCACCAGGCCGGCCCCCATCCAGGCGAGCGGCTTGCGCAGGATGCGGTCTCGTCCCATCGTGATTCCTCCTTGTCATCCCTCGCCGTCACGGCCCTGGGCCCGCGCCAGCCCTCGCAGCCGTTCCACCAGGGCCGCGTCGACCCCATAGCGGTCGGCCAGCCGCTCGGCCTCGGCGCTGCGCCCCTCCTGCATCAGCAGGACCACCAGGTTGCTGGCGGCCCGCTGGCCGACGTCCCCCAGCTCCAGGGCCGTCAGCAGTTCCTCCCGCGCCTGCCGGCGATGGCCCTCCAGCAGCAGCAGATAGCCCAGGTCGTTGCGGATCCCCGGATCGGTGGGCCGGGCATGGCGCGCCTCGCGCATCAGCAGGATCGCCTCTCGGCGATCGCCGCGCGCCGCGGCATTGCGCGCCATGCCCTGGTAGGCATCGGCGGCCAGGCAACCGGTGGCCAGGGTCTCGTAGACGGCGTCCGCCTCGTCCCGGCGACCGATGGCGCGCAGCGCATCGCCGCGCATCAGGACGGACTCGGCCCGCCCGAAGTCGGCCTGCTGCAGGTGCGCCAGGGCCGAGCGCGGGCGCCCCTGCTCCAGCTGCTGGCGGATCATGTCGATCCGCAGGCCGACCTCCGCGGGGTAGCGCTCCCCGCAGGGGCCCTGGACCCTGCGTTCGCCGGCCGTATCGCCCTCGGCGAAACGCCACATGGCCCGCGGCTCGGACACCCCGGCGCAGCCCGTCAGCGCCACAAGCGCCGCGAGGGCCAGGCCCCGGCCGACGTCGCGCCTCATCTCAATTCCCCAGGCCATCGAGCATTCCCCCAAGATTGATCACCGCCGGCCCGGCCAGCACGATCAGCAAGGCCGGGAACAGGAACACCATCATCACCAGCGACATCTTGCCCGACATCCGGGACACCGCCTCCTGGATGCGGGTCCGCCGGCGATCGCGCAGCCGCTGGCCGAGCTCGAGCATGGCCTGTCGGGCTCCGCCGCCCGACGACGAGATCTGGGCGAGCAGCTTGAGCAGATCTTCCAGGCCCTCGCTGGCCTGGATCCCCGCCAGCTCCTCCAGCACCTCCTCGCGAGCCTGGCCGGCCTCGATGCGCTGCAGGATCAGGCGCAGCTCGCGCACGCTCTCCGGGCAGGCATCGTCCAGGTTGTGGATCAGGCCCCGCAGCACCCCCTCCAGCGTCATCCCCGACTCCCACAGCATGCGGGTCACCTGGATGAGCATATCGGCCTCCTCGTCGAGGCGCGCCACCCGACGCCGGCGACAGCGCTTGAGCCACAGCCAGGCGACCAGCGTCGCCAGCGCGGCGACCGCCAGGCCCGTGAGCAGCATGCCCGGCCAACCACGACCGCCCTGCATGGCGTAGAGCACGCCGCCGCTGAACACTCCGAACACCACCAGCGCCAGCGAGAACAGCAGGTGCAGCTGAGCCCGGCTGCCGATGTAGCCGGCCTGGCGCAGCACCAGCGCCAGCTCCGCCAGCCAGGGGCGCCCCCGGGTCTGGCGGCGCCAGATGATCCGCCCGCTGCCCATCAGCCGCGCCTCCCGCGCGGCGGCCCGGCGACGACGATCGAGCTCGCCCATCGCCGCGGCCTCCCCCGGCGATCGGGGGGCGGCCCCCTGCCCCGGGCGGGCCAGCCACAGGCAGACCGAGGCGGCGGCGAGCACCAGCAGGGCGCTGGCCATCAGTAGCATCATTCGTCCTCCTCGCCATCGCTATATCGACTTCAGCATGCGCCACAGGGCCGCACAGCCGCCGACTTCCAGGGCCACCGCCGCCCACAGCGCCAGGCGCCCGCCATCGCTGTCGAGCATGGGCGCCAGGAACGCCGGGTTGCCGACCGCCATGAAGACGGCCAGCGCTACCGGCACCGCGGCCAGCACCGCGGCGGTGACGCGGGTCTCGCCGGTCAGCGCCCGCAGCTCGCGACGCCCGCGCTCCTGCTGGCGCAGCAGGTCCACGAAGCTGCCCAGGATGTTGCGCAGGCTGCCGCCATGCACCTGGTTGACCTCCACCGCGGTGGCCAGCAGGTCGAACTCGCGCAGCTTGAGCAGGTCGGCCTCCCGCCGCAGGGCCTCGTGCAGCTCCATGCCCAGCTCGCGGCGCACCGCGACCCGCCCCATGGCCTCGCGGAGCAGTCCGCCGGCCTGGGGGCCATTGCGGCGGAAGGCGATCTCGACGGTGGCCCCGGTGCCCAGCTCCCTGACCACCTGCTCCATGAAGGTGGGCAGCTGGGCGCGGATGCGTCCCCGCAGGCGACGGGCCCGGGCGCGCAGCAACAGCTTCATCGCCAGCAGCACGGCGAGGATGCCGAGGGCCAGGCGTACGCCGAACAGCGCCATGGCCAGCACCAGGGCCGCCGAGACCAGGAGGAGGAAGACCACCACCGCCCGAGGCGTGGCATGCACGCCGGCCGCGAGCAGGGAGTCCAGCAGCCACTGCATCATGGAGTCGGTCGGCAGGCGCCGCCCGCGACGTCGCCGTCGGGCCTGCCGTCTGCCGAGCACCGCCCGCTCGCTCTCGCGATTGGCGCTGCGCCACAGCAACCAGGCCGCCAGCATCAGCAGCAGCATGGTCGCCGACCAGAGCTGCCAGGCCGTCATGCCGCCCCCTCGATGCGTTTTTCCCAGCCGAAGTCCCGGGCCAGCCGGCGGTCCGAGTGGCGATACAACAGGCCCAGCTCGATCCGCCCCTCGGCCAGCCCCGTGATCCGCTGCACCTCGACCACATGGCGGTGCCCCCGATCGTCGCGCGTCACATGGACCACCAGGTCCAGGGCCGTGGCGATGATCTGGTTGACCAGCCCATCGCTGCCCTGGAAGCCCGCCAGTCGGATCATCATCTGCAGACGCACCAGAGCATCCCGGGCGGAGTTGGCGTGCACGGTGCTCATCGACCCCAGGTGCCCGGTGTTCATCGCCTGCAGCATGTCGAGGGCCTCGTCGCCGCGGCTCTCGCCGAGGATCACCCGATCGGGACGCATGCGCAGGGCATTGCGCACCAGCTGCCGGGCACCGACCTCACCCTCGCCCTCGCTGTTGGGCGGTCGCGTCTCCAGGCGCACGACATGGCTGTTGCCCAGCTGCAGCTCGGCGGCGTCCTCGATGGTCACGACCCGCTCGTGGGACGGGATGTCGCGGCTGAGGATATTGAGCAGGGTCGTCTTGCCGGCGCCGGTGGCGCCGCTGATCAGGATGTTGCGGCGCTCGGCCACGGCGGTCCGCAGCATGCGCATCAGCGGCTCGGTCACCGCGCCGCCGGCGACCAGGTCCTCGGCCGTCAGCGCCTCGCGGCGAAACTTGCGGATCGACACGCAGGGCCCGTCGAGGGCCAGCGGCGGTATCACCACGTTGACCCGCGAGCCGTCCGGCAGGCGCGCGTCGACCATCGGGCTGGACTCGTCCAGGCGTCGGCCCAGGGGCGCCAGCATGCGCCTGACCACCCGCAGCACATGGGCGTCGTTGATGAAGCGCTCCTCGACACGCGCCAGGCGACCCTCGCGCTCCACCAGGATCTGCTGGGGGCCGTTGATCAGGATATCGGTGATGTCGTCGTCCTGGAGCAGGGGCTGGAGCGGGCCGTAGCCGGTGACCTCGTCCAGCACCTCCCGGGCCAGGGCCTCCAGGGCCTCGACGGGCACCGCCTCGCCGCGCTGGTCGAAGTAGTCGCGCACCAGGCTCTCGATGCGCACCAGCATCGCCGAGGGCTCGTCGCCGAACAGCGCCTCGTCGTCCTCCAGGCGCTCGATGACCTCGCGGTGCAGGGCCGCCTTGAGCGCCCCATCGGCGAGGTCCTCCAGCGGCCTCGCGGCCATCGGCTTGTGTCGAGTCAGGGAACGCCAGGCACCCATGTCACCTCCTAGGGGGAAAAGCCAACCGTGCCGAGCCGCTCGATCTCCCGGGCCGACTGGGGATCGAAGAGCAGCTCGAGGAAGCTGGGATCGTAGCGGCCCAGGGCCTCGCCGGGCAGCTCGTCGAGCTCGACCCCGGCGGCGATCGGCGAGACCAGGTGCGGCGTGACCACCATGATCAGCTCCTTCTCCTCGCGCTCGAAGCGGGTCGAGCGGAAGAAGGCACCCAGCACCGGGATATCCCCCAGGCCGGGCAGCTTGTCGACGCTCTGCAGGGTGGCGTTGCTGACCAGGCCGCTGATGATGAAGCTCTCGCCGTCCCCCAGCTGCACGGTGGTGTCCGTGCGACGCACGCTCAACGACGGCACGGCGATGCCGCTGGACTGGACCGAGCGGGTGAAGTCCAGTTCGCTGACCTCCGGGGCGACCTTGAGCATGATGCGATCGTCGGCGAGCACCGTGGGCGTGAGCCGCAGGCGGATCCCGAACTCCTTGAAGTCCACCGAGACATCGCCGTCGCTGCTGTTGCTGGGGAAGGGGAACTCGCCGCCGGCGAGGAAGGAGGCGCTCTGGCCCGACAGGGTCACCAGGCTGGGCTCGGCCAGGGTATAGGCGAAGCCGTTGTTGCGCAGCGCGCTGATCGCGCCGAGGATGCCCTCGTCGGCGTTGCCGCCGATGATCGAGAAACCGCCGCTCAGGGAGGTGGGCGATACCAGGCTGCCGTCGTTGATGAAGGGTAGGCCGCTATCGGTGGGACCGACCGCGAACTGGGTATTGCCGCCGTTGTCGCGGCCCAGGAAGAACCCGGCGGACTCCAGCCGGCGCCGGTTGACCTCGACGACCCGGATGTCGGTCTGCACCTGGACGGGGCCGATCTGTCGGCTGGCATCCACCGGCGGAGCCTCGCCGAAGCGCTGCAGCGCCTGGGCATGCCGCTCCAGGGATCGGGTCTCGCCCTCGAGCCGCGAGACATTCGCCTGCTGCTCGAGCCGGTATTCCTCCTCCAAGCCACGAGCCGCCGCGGGCCGCACCGACAGATCGATCGCGCTGGGCGCCCTCGCCCCGTCGAACCAGACCTTCAGCGAGGTCGTCCCCGGGCCGAGCCCGGTGACCAGCAGCTGCCGATCGCCGACCAGCTGGACGTCGGCGATGCCGCCGCTGCCCAGGGCGGTCCGCACGATGGCGTCGCCGTAGCCGAGCCGACGATTCTCCCCCACCAGCAGCGACACCGACCGCTCGTCGGCCTGAACCATGGCGGCCGCCAACGCCCCGCCCAGCAGCCAGGCCCCCGTCATCGCGGCCACGAGCCAGCGTGACCACGCCGCTCGTCTTGCGGGACTGATTCTTTTCGTCATGCGATTCCCTGCACCTTCATCAATGGCTTATACGGCTTCAGCCGTCGACCCGGACGGCGTGGACCTCGCCGCCCACCTGCTGCACCACCCGGCGTCCGGCAGGACGCCCGCCGCCGCCCGCGGGCGGCGCCTGGGCACCCGCCTCGTCTCGCGACACCAGCTCGTCGAACGCCACCGGCGCCCCCAGGTCGCCGGTCCGGCGCGGCGCCCGGGCGGGTGACAGCGAGGCCGGCACCAGCCAGTCGCCGGTCCCGGGGGGTATCGGCGTGAGAACGCCGCGGCGTTCCTCTGCCCCGATGACCGCCAGCCGCAACCGCCCCGTCTCCTCGGCGAGCAGCAGCCGGGGGGCCTGATCCTCGCTCAACGCCAGCACCGCCGTGCGGCCGCTGCGCCTGACTCCCGCCTCGGCGTCCTCCCGGGGCGGCTGGCCACGCAGCGCATCGCCGTAGCTGAGCACCTCGATATCGCGCAGCAGCCGGCGAGCCAGGCGGGTTCGCCCGTCGTCATCGTCCCGGGCGAAGAAGAAGACATCCACGCGGTCGCCGGGCGCCACGAAGCCGCCCCCGCCGACCACCTCGTCGACGCCCACCGCGATGGCCCGCTTGCCCGGCGGCACCGCCTCGGCGAGCAGGCCGCCGGCCGCGAAATGCCCGGGCCTGAGCACATCCCCGGGAGCCAGGGGCCGGGTGAGCACCCGCCCCTCCACCTCGGCGATGTCCTGATAGCCGGCCGCCAGCGGCTCGGGATAGTCGACCGGGCGCAACAACGGGCGTTCGCCCTCGCCGGGCGCGTCCAGTCGCGTGCCCGCCGGCAGGCGACGGGCGGCGGTCAGCACCGGGTAGCCGGCGGCCTCGTCAATCGGGACCTCGGCCACCGGCGCCTCGACCACCGTCTCCGGCACCTGGCCGGCCATCCGCCAGCCGGCGAAGGCCAGGCCGATGGCGATCGCCACCAGCAGGGCGGCGATGCCCTTCAGCAAGTTGGGCGACATGGCAGCTCCTCACGACAGAAAGCGACGGGTCCCCTACCCCCTTCCCGCGGGGCAGCGGCCACTCGATGCTTGAGTGATCATTAAGCGGAAGGATCAGGGAGCTGGGCGGATATCTGCTCGAACAGCTCGGCGACCTTATCGCCGAGATCAGGCACGGCGACGATGATCGCCAGCGCGATCATGGCGGCAATGATGACGTACTCGATACCGCTCGCCCCCCGCTGCCGGCGGGCGGCCGGACGGTTGAGTCGGCCGGTGACGATGCTGGCATGCACCCGGACAAGCGCCTGGTCGAGGATCGATTCCCGTTTCATGAGGCATTCCCCCGCATGGTTGTTGGTCTTTTTCCTGCGCATCGCGCCCCGACGAGTCGGACTCGCCGGCGCCGTGCCTAGCCACCGAAGGCCCAGGAGAGCCTCGCGTTGAGGCGCCCCCTGCGGTCGGCGTCGTCCTCGGGCCGGTCGCCCACCGGGAGGGCGTACTCGACCCCGAGGCGATAATCATCGTCGTGGCGCAGTTCGACACCGGTGGCCACCGAGGCGAGCTCGTGTTTGACCTCGCCCTCAACGAAGCGGGTCCGGGCGCCGTCCACCACCAGGTAGGGCTCCAGGCGGGACAGCCAGGCCGAGGACAGCGGCCGGCGGTAGCGAAGCTCCAGTTCCCCGGCATAGCCGCGCTCGCCCTCGGCCTCGTCATCCGCATAGGCGCGCCCGAAGCGGCGCCCGCCGTAACGGCCATGCTCCGCCAGCGGCAGGTCGTCCTCCGACCAGAACCCCGCCAGGCGAAGGGAGAGACGCCAGCGGGGCGACAGGGCCTCCAGCCAGCTCGCCTCCAGGGCGAGGCGGGTGAACGCCAGCTCCTCGTCCCCCTCGTCCACGGCGACGGCCCCGTTGTCGAGCCGCTGCACGGCGAGCGCGTTGCGGTTGCCGCCGAGCTCGAGGCCCCGGCGCAGCTCGGCACGGGCCGACAGCCGCCGCCGCTCGCCGCCGCGGCGATAGCGGGTGGCCAGCTCCAGGGTCGAGTAGCGCAGGTCCTGACGCGCGGTGAGCAGCGAACGGTCGAACGCCGTGTAGCGGTAGTCCACGGTCTCGTCGAGATGCTCCAGAGTCGCCTCGAGATCCCAGCGGCGGCGCCGCTCCAGCCACAGGGGGTAGTCGAGGCCCACGCGGAAGCGATCCCGCTCCTTGTGTTCATGGACCCGTACCCGCTCATCGCTCGGCAAGGGGGTGTCGTCGTCGCCCTCGAAGCGCTGGGCGCTCAGCTGCAGGCGCAGCCCGTCGCGACCCAGTTCCTGGCGATAGGCCAGGGCATGGAAACGATCGTCGGTGTCGACCGGCAGCAGCGAGGAGAAGGACAAGGATTCGGCATGGGGGGTATGGCTGCGCAGATCCAGGCTCGCCACCAGGCGCGCCTCGTCCTCGCTGCCCCCCTCGAGCGCCAGCCCCGCGTCGACGCGGTCGCTGTCGCGCTGCTCGACGCGCAGCGTGGTGGCGCCGGACGGCGTGCGCGGCACGGGCGCCCGCACCGACAGGCGGACGCCGGGGATGCGTTCGATCAGCGCGGTGTAGCGTTCGAAGGTCTCGCGGGTCAGGGGGCGCTCCTCGCGCATCCGCGAGACCAGCCGCTCGACGCGACGGGCCACCGCGGCGTCCTGCACCGCGATCTCGCTGCGGGCGATGTAGCCTTCCACCACCACCACGCGTACCTGGCCATCGCGGAAGTTGTTGCGCGGCAGGTAGGCGTAGGACAGCGGGAAGCCGCTATCCTGGTAGCGGCGGGTGATGCGTTCGACGGCCCTGACCAGGCGCTCGACGCTGACTCGCTGGCCGACCAGCGGCCGGAGGGGAGCGCTCAGCGTTTCCAGGTCGAAGGCGTTGCCGCCCTGGATCCGCACGCGGGACACCGACACCCGAGTCTCGGCGTCGAGGCGATCCAGCGTGCCCGGGAGTTCGACAGCCACGGGCTGACGGCCGCGATCCAGCGCGTCCTCGATGGGGGGAGACAGCGTCGGGCGACGCTCGTCGATGATGGCAGGCGGCTCGCTCGCCGTGGCGGCGCTCGCCACCAGCAACATCGCCGCCACCCGTGCCCGTGGCACGGCGCCTCGCCACGATATCGCTCTGCCTGACCTTGGCAACATGCTCGATTCCCTGCTTGCGAGTCCGGGGGGCGGCCGCAACGCCGCTTGTTATTGTCGAGTCGGCCGCACAATCCGAAGGTGACTTACATATTCGTAAGCTGACTTCAGAATAGTACAGCGCACCTGCCCCGAATCAACTCTAATCAACGCAACGGCAGGCGGCGCATGCCGCCTGCCGACCGACGGGCCAGGATCCCGCGGATGGCTTACAGCAGCCCGCCCTCGCCTCCCAGGAGACCGCCGGCCAGGCCGTCGACGGTATCGGTCACGCCACCGACCAGGCCGTCGTCGCCGTCGGCCTCATCGCCGCCGACCAGGCCCCCGGTCACGCCGTCCACCGTGCCGGTGACGCCACCCAGTAGGCCGCCGTCGCCGCCCAACAGGCCCGCATCGCCACCGAGTGCCCCGCCGGTCATGCCGTCAAGCAATCCGCCGTCGCCGTCCAGCAGGTCTTCATCGCCGCCGAGTGCCTCGCCGGTCACGCCGTCCACCGCGCCGGTGACGCCACCCAGCAGGCCCGCATCGCCACCGAGTGCCCCGCCGGTCACGCCGCCAAGCAATCCGCCGTCGCCGTCCAGCAGGCCCGCATCGCCGCCGAGCACCCCGCCGGTCACGCTGACCGGCAGGCCGCCTTCACCGGCGAGACGCCCACCCTCGCCACCGAGCAGGCCGTCGTCTCCCCCCAGCAGGCCCCCGGTCACGCCGCCGAGCAGTCCGCCTTCGCCGGTCAGCACGCCGCCCTGCAGATCCCCCAGGACGGCCACCGGATCGGCCAGCAGGCCGCCCTCGCCGATCAGTCCGGCGGCCAGCAGCCCGTCGCCGCCGAGAAGCGCCCCGCGCTCGTCAACGAGCAGGCCACCGGTCAGCGAGAGATCGAGCCCGCCTTCGCCTTCACCGGACAGCAGCAGGCCGGCCTCCAGGCCTCCCTCGCCCTGGAGGGCGGCCAGCAGGCCGCCGGTCAGATCGGCATCCGGACCGCCGCCACCGTCGAGCAGCCCCCCGGCATCCGCCACCAGGCGCCCGGTCGAGGTCACGAGATCGCCGAGCCCGGCCAGCTGGACGCCGCCGTCCGTCAGGCGCTCGCCGAGCACCATGACGGCACCGCCCGCCCGATCCAGCAGGCCGCTGCCCACGGGGCCGATGACCAGCACGCTGCCGAGGCGCCGCGTGGTGCCCTCGAGGTTGACGACCAGCGGCCGGACCACGCCGGTCAGCTCGGTCGTCAGGCCGGCCAGATGGCCGCCCTCGCGGGTGAAGGCCACGCTCAGGCTGTCACCGAGGGCGGTGACGGTGACGCCGAGCCGGTCGACCGTACCGCCCAGGCTGGCCAGCACGCCGGTACCGTCTTCCACCTGCATCAGGACCGGCAGCGAGCCCAACCCCTCGACGATACCGCCGGCACTGCTGACGGCCTTGCCAGCCTGGGAGACCAGCCCCGTGGCACCGCCCAGCGTCGTGCCCAGGGCGTTGTCGTTGGTGCTGAGGCCGCCGAGACCGTCATTCAGCCCGTCGGAGAGCAGGTTGACGCCATCGCCCAGATCCTTGAGCACCTGGCCGCTACCGTCGGTGACCCCATCGACCAGGGGCGCGTCGACCCGCTGGATGGTGCCGCCGAGGGCCGTCAGGCTGTCGCCGGTGCCACCCGTGATGGACGCCGTGTCCTGGGTCACGCCCTCCGTGGTGGTCGCGGCGTCCCCGGAGCCGTCATTGCCTCCGGCACCGTCATCGCCCCCGGCACCGTCATCGCCCCCGGAGCCGTCACCGCCCCCGCCATCCTGGACGCCGCCGTCGCTGCCGCCGTCGAGAGGCTGGGACTTGGTGGAACTGCCGCTGCAGCCGACCAGCGAAATGGCCAGCACGAGTGCGGCCAGCGGAAAGAGTGTCGTACGGAGTGAGCTATTCCCTGCCATCGTCGCTACCTCTCTTTTGTGTCCGGAGCCGGCATGGCAAGACAGCGGCGTCTTCCATGCCTCAACTGACACCGGGAGCCTATGTCGGGACCGGCGCGGGCGACAGCGTGGCAATTTTCCTACAGGAAATTCCAAGCCATTGATATTAAAGAGCTCCTACACGAAGAGGAGACGAAGAACGACGCGAGTATCCGAGATCTCTTACGCGAAAGGCGTCATATGACCGCGGTTTCACGACACCTTCGGACACGGGAGGGGCCCGGATTTCCGGGGACTCTCCCGGAAGGGCATGGCGGAGGGGAGCGCTGGCATGCAAAAAAAACCACCCCTCCGAGGAGGGGTGGTCGGCGAACGCACTGCCGGGCCGACGGGCCCGGCATGCAGCGAGGACGCCTTACTTGCGCATGGAACGCTCGAACATGCGGTTCATCTCTTCGCGGTTCTGCTGGGACATCTGCAGGGCCGCCTGAGCGTCGCGCTGCGCCTGGTTCGCGGTGTTCTGCGCCTGGGTGGCGATGCTGCGAGCCTCGGCGGCGTCGGCCTGGGCGGACTCGGCGGTCATGCGGACTTCTTCCAGGGCGCTGGAGGAAGCACAGCCGGCCAGAACGGCGAGGGAGGCGGCAGCGGCGGACAGCTTCAGAGTAGTCTTGAGGGTCATGGTGTTCTCCTTGGGTCTTCCTTGGTACTGCGTTGATGATGCCTGTCTGAACAGGCTTCCTGCAGGGCAGGTCCTATCTGCAGCAAGACGCTTGCTGCGTGTCGAAAACGTCTAGCGCCGCTGTCGTATCGCGAGACGACGCTTGTCACCGACTAGAACGTCCTTAGCGCATATAAAGCCTAGCGGATGACGACCCGCGTGCCAATGTCGATCATCGACGACAGGGTCTCCACCTGAGGATCGGTGACGGCGACGCAGCCGTTGGTCCAGTGGAAGCGTCGATGGATATCGGGATCCGCCACGCCGACGCCGTGGATGCCGATATAGCCGCCCAGGGCGGTCTCCTGCGGCGGCACGCCGTGGCGCCGGTAGTAGGCGAAGTAGTCATCGTAGTCCTGCTGGCTGTAGACCCCGGCCTCCAGCGCCAGTCGGGCGTGGGTCGGGGTGGGATAGTCCAGCCCGACGAAGATATGGTACTTGCTGTCGAAGTTGAAGCGCGTGACCCGAAACTCGCCCAGGGGCGTGGTCCGATCCCCCCTCACCCGCTGGGGCCTGGCGCCCCCTCGTCCCAGGGATACCGGCGAGAAGCGCTCCACCGCACGCGTGCCCCGGAAGATGCCCAGCTCGGCCTGACGATCGTCGACCCTCACCCAGAGCTCGTCGGGGCTACGAGGCCGCGAGGCGCGGGCCAGCAGGTCCGTCATCAAGGCGGAGGGAGAAGCGGCGGCGGTCGACCAGAATGGCAGGCTCAGGGCCATCAGGCCGAAGCGGCGTCGGGAGAGGGGGGACATCGGCATCAACGTCTCGACAGGGAAGGCGACAGGATAACGAGGACGCCGTTATAGCGCATCCCGCTTCTCCTGTCAGGCCCGCTCGCCTGAGGCGTCGCCGATCGGCGACGGCCGATCAATAGGCCTCCAGGCGCTGCATGTCGCGGGCCAGCCGTCGCACCTCGGCATCCTCGCCCTGCACCAGGGCCTCGAAGAAGTCGCGCTCCTCGCGGCCGACGGCCTGCTCGGCCCGATGGCGATACAGGTCCTGCAGGGTGCGGTGCTGGGTCAGCGCCAGCGAGAGCAGCGCCTCGACGCCGCCCTCGGGCAGGCTCGCCGGGAAGCGTTCGAGGACCGGCGGGTGCGGAAAATCGGCCGGATCGTCGAACCAGGTCTCCAGCACTCGGCGATGATCGTCGCCGTCGCCGAAATAGGCCTCCAGCTCCGCCTGCATGCGGCGTTCGTGATCGGCGAGGTACTCCAGGGCCATGCGTTCCCGGTCGCCGGCGTCGCCGGCAAGCCCGGTGTAGGCGGCCTCGAGCCGACCGTGGTAATCGGCCGCCCAGCGCACCAATTCCTTGACCTGATGAAAGCGCATCACGGATCCCCCCTGCTGACTCGGACATCGGCACCCGCGGGCGGCGCCGCTACTGGTATCCTAGTCGACAGCCGCGGGGCGCGGGCTTGACCTGCATCAAGCCCGCACCTCGCCCCGTCAAGGAGACGCCAGTGAACGACGCCTTTCCGGATCTCGATCACCTGCTCGTCGCCGCCACGACCCTGGCGCTGGTCGTGGCCTGCGTGCTGCTGCACTTCGAGGTGTCCAGCGTGCTGAGCCGGCGGATGCGGCGCACCTCGCCCTCGCGGCGGCGGCGCTTCCTGGGCCTGATGCTCGGGCTGCTGGCGGCCCACGTGGCGGAGATCTGGCTGTTCGGCCTGGCGGCCTGGTGGCTGGAGGGCACCACCTCGGGGGCGGTGGCCGGCACTCCCATGACGAGCGGGCTGGACTATGTCTACCTGTCGGCGATCACCTATACCACCCTGGGCTACGGCGATGTCTTCCCGGAGGGAGCCCTGCGCCTGCTGATGGGCACCGAGTCGCTGACCGGCTTCATGCTGATCACCTGGTCGGCGTCGCTGACCTTCCTGGAGATGCAGCGACACTGGAACGACCGCGGCTAGCCGCGGCCGGCGGCTACCACTCCTCGCTGGTCTGGCGCAGCTCGGCGATCTCGCGCTTGGCCGCGGCCAGGCAGTCCCGCAGCTCCTCGCCCAGGGCGGCGGCGCTGCCCACGGCGATCAGCCCCCGGGCGGCGCCGCCGGTACGGCGGGCCACCCCCTCGGAAGCGTGCAGCGCCTCGATCCGGCCGAGCAGTCTGGCCAGCCAGCTGTCGGACCGCCCGGCCAGGCCGCGCAGCCGCTCCAGCTCGGCCAGCGCCGGCCCGTCCGGGCCCAGCAGCTCGCGCCAGTCGTGGCGCTCGAGGCCGGCGTGCTCGGTGACCTCGCGCAGCAACGACTCCAGGGCCAGTTCCAGCAGGGCCAGCGCCCCCTCCTCCCCGGCCATGCGCCGGGCCTCGGCGTGCTCGTCGTCGCCGGCGGGGGCCGCCAGCAGCAGCTCGGCCTGATACAGCAGCTGGTTGGTGCGGGCTCGCGGGGTCACTTGCGCTTGTCCTCCACCTGCCACTTGGCGCCGTCGAAGGTGGCCCGCCAGCCCGTGGCCTTGCCGTTGTCCTCGGTCATCAGGAACTGGGCCTTGGCCTTGCGCGAGAAGCGGATCTGGGCCGGACGGCCGTCCGGATCCGCCTCCGGGGCGTCGAGCAGGTAGCGGTACTTGTCCGGCAGTTCCTCGGCGTGGGCCTTGAGCTCGACCACCAGCGGCGGCCGGGTCTCGCGGTTCTTGGGGAACTTGCTGGCCGCCAGGAAGAGGCCGCTGGCGCCGTCGCGGAGCACATAGTGGTCGTCGACCTTCTGGCAGGCCAGCTCCGGCATGGGGATGGGATCCATCTTGGGCGGCGCCACCTCGCCGCTCTTGAGCAGCTTGCGGGTGTTCTTGCAGGTCTCGCTGGTGCAGCCGAAGTACTTGCCGAAGCGCCCGGACTTGAGCTGCATCTCGCTGCCGCACTTGTCGCACTCGATGGTCGGCCCGTCATAGCCCTTGATGCGGAACTTGCCCTGCTCGACCTCGTAGCCCGCGCAGTCGGGGCTGTTGCCGCAGATGTGCAGCTTGCGGGTCTCGTCGATCAGGTAGCTGTCCATGGCGGTGCCGCATTCCGGGCAGCGATGCTTGGCCCGCAGGGCGTCGGTCTCGGCGTCCTCGTCGGCGTCGGCGGCCACCGCCTCGTCGCCGGGCAGCAGGTCGATGGTGGTCTTGCAGCGCTCCTTCGGCGGCAGGTTATAGCCGGAACAGCCCAGGAACACGCCCGTGGAGGCGGTGCGGATCTGCATCTTGCGCCCGCAGCTGGGGCAGTCGATGTCGGTGGGCACCGGCTGGTTGGGCCGCATGCCGTCCTCGCTCTCGGCCTCGGCCAGCTCCTCGCGGAACTCGGCATAGAAGGCGTCGAGCAGCTCGCGCCAGCGGCGCTGCCCCTCGGCCACCTCGTCGAGGCTGTCCTCCATGCGGGCGGTGAAGGAGTAGTCCATCAGGTCCGGGAAGGATTCCTTGAGCCGCTCGGTGACGATGTCGCCGAGCTTCTCGGCGTAGAAGCGCCGATTCTCGAGCTTGACGTAGCCACGGTCCTGGATGGTCGAGATGATGGCCGCGTAGGTGGAAGGCCGGCCGATGCCCTTCTTCTCCAGCTCCTTGACCAGGCTCGCCTCGGTGTAGCGGGCCGGCGGCTTGGTGAAGTGCTGCCGGGGATCCAGGGCCACGAGGTCGAGCGGCGTGCCCTCGGCCAGGTCGGGCAGCGACTGGTCCTCGTCCTTGCGGCCCATGGGCTTCATCACCCGGGTGTAGCCGTCGAACTTCAGCACCCGGCCCTTGGCGCGCAGTTCAAAGCCGTCGGCGGCCACGGTCAGGGTGGTGGAGAGATACTCGGCGGGGGTCATCTGGCAGGCCACGAACTGGCGCCAGATCAGCTCGTAGAGGCGCTCGGCGTCGCGCTCCATGCCGGCCAGGTCGGTGGCCCGGCGCTTGACATCCGAGGGACGGATGGCCTCGTGGGCCTCCTGGGCGCCCTCCTTGCTGGAGTAGCGGTTCGGCGCCTCGGGCAGGTAGCGGGCCCCGTACTCCTCGCCGATGAACTCGCGCACGCCCTCCACCGCCTCGCGGGAGAGGTTGGTGGAGTCGGTCCGCATGTAGGTGATGTAGCCCGCCTCGTAGAGGCGCTGGGCCAGGGTCATGGTCTTCTTCACCGAGAAGCCCAGCCGGCCGCTGGCGGCCTGTTGCAAGGTCGAGGTGATGAAGGGCGCGCTCGGCTTCGACCGCGTGGGCTTGTCTTCGCGCGAGGTGATCGAAAGCGACGCCTTGCTGAGCCCCTCGATGCGCTCCAGCGTCTCGGCCTCGGAGGTCGGCCGGAAGGCCTGGCCGTCCTGGCGCGCCAGCTCGAAGCGCACCGGCGGGGCCTCGGGCTCGCCGCCCGGACGCAGATCGGCATGGACGTCCCAGAACTCCTCCGGCACGAAGGCGCGGATCTCGCGTTCGCGCTCGACGATCAGGCGCATGGCCACCGACTGCACGCGACCGGCGGACAGCCCCCGGGCGATCTTGGCCCACAGCAGCGGCGAGAGCATGAAGCCGACGACGCGATCCAGGAAGCGCCGGGCCTGCTGAGCCTCGACCCGCGGCATGTTGAGCTGCCCGGGATCCTCGAAGGCCTCGTGGATGGCGTTCTTGGTGATCTCGTTGAACACCACCCGCCGATAGCGGGACGCGTCGCCGCCGATGGTCTCGCGCAGGTGCCAGGCGATGGCCTCCCCCTCGCGGTCCAGGTCGGTGGCGAGATAGACGGCGTCGGCCTTGTCGGCCAGCTTCTTGAGCTCGGCGACCACCTTCTCCTTGCCGGGCAGCACCTCGTAGTTCGCCTCCCAGCCGTGCTCGGGATCGATGCCCATGCGCCGGATCAGCTGCTCGCGTGCCTTGCGCTTGCGGTAGGCGGCCTTCTCGTCGGCGGACATCTTGCGCGTCGCCGCGGCCTGGCGGGCACGCTCCTTGGGATCCGAGGCCGCCTTGCCCGAGCCGCTGGTCGGCAGGTCACGAATGTGCCCCACGCTCGACTTCACGATGTAGTCGTTGCCGAGGTACTTGTTGATCGTCTTGGCCTTGGCGGGCGACTCGACGATGACCAGTGACTTGCCCATAGTGCTCCAAAGATCTGTGGCGCGGGGCGCTGGGCCCGCGTCGAACCATATCGGCCACCCGATGGCGGGTGAAAAATGCGCTTACCCTACCCCAGCGCCGTCCGACACGCCAGTCGCGGCCGCGTCGGGCCTTTGACCCTAGACCGCCGGCCGTCGCCCGGCAAGGGGCCCTCGCGAGCGCGCCCCCGCCGGGGTTGCCGACGAGGGCGCGTGGATCGCGCGGCGTGCCGGGGTCAGCCGTCGGCAGCGGGCTTGGCCCGCTCGAACAGGCGGCGGATCCCCGCGAAGCGCTGGGCGGCATGATCGCCGAGATCGCCGCTGGCCGCCAGCACGTGCTCGATGTGCGCCAGGTGGGCGTCGATCTCGGCCGCCGACTGGCCCGCCAGCAGCTCGGGGATCGCCGCCAGGGCGGCCTCCCGATCCAGCTCGAGAATGAAGAACTGCTCGCGCACCAGGTCCTTGAAGTCGGCCAGGCGCAGGTCCGGCTCCAGCTCGGCCCGCGAGGCCCGCAGGCGCTGGAAGTTGCGGCCATCGGTGGCCGGCGCCCCGCCCAGCACGTGGATCACCGAGCGCATCACCGCCTCATGACTGCCGCCCTCGGCCACCCGGGCGCGGACCTCCTCGCGACGGCGCTGCACGAAGCGCCGGTGCTCGGGTTCGGCCCCCGGCCGGCGGCGGTGCACATGGGCGTCGCCCGCCAACCCCACCAGCGCCTGGAGCAGCGGCTGGCCGTAGATGTCGAGGAAGAGCCGCTCGGTGCTGCGATCGCGCCATTCCCGCCAGGCCTCCAGGCCGCGGCTGATCTGGCTCGAGGCCACGCCCTCCAGGGCGCGAAAGACGTTGTCCTCGCCCACCGCATGACGCTCGCGGCGCACCCGGTCGGCCAGCACGGGCACCGGCACCATCAGGGGGTTGCGGTCCGAGAGCAGGCGATAGCCCATGCGATTGGGATGCAGCCGGCGCATCCAGCGCGCCGACTCGGGCGTGGCCAGGGCCTGCACCCAGGGCTGGACGAAGTAGCGGTACAGCCCCAGGTTGATCTCCGAGATCCGCGCCACGGCGGCGAAGCGGCGATCATCGTCGGGCCGGTGCTGGATTTCGCGCCCCAGCTCCTCGACGCTGCGGCGCTGGAACTCGAGCAGGTAGTCGCGCTCGATCAGCTCGGCGTCGGGGCGGTCCTCGGCCCGGGAGATCGCGGTCTCGTAGAGGCCCGGCGGCAGCACGTCGATGTAATCCATGTTGGCGGTGAACTCGGCGTGCTCCTTGCGCGACACGCTGCCGGACACGAAGATCCCCAGGTGGCCGGTGGAGTCGTGGACGCAGTAGACGATCGTCTGCTCGTTGGCGACGATGTCGTCGGTGTCCTCGTAGAGGTCCCGCACCCAGCCCAGCGCCTGGGGCGGCGGGGTGATGTCGTCGCCGCGTGAGCAGAACACCACCACCGGCGAGCGCAGGTTGCGCAGGTCGATGCGCCGCCCGTCGGCGGTCACCAGCTGGGCCGTCGACAGCCGGTTGCCGACGAAGAGGTTGTCGACGATGTACTGGATCTCGCGCCCGCCCAGCACCACATGGCCGCCCCACCAGCGCTCGAAGTCCAGGTAGCGCCGGGCCTCGGTGTCGACGTTGGCATAGAGGCGGTACTGCTTATCCCACCAGGTATTGGCGGGGTTCAGGCGCTCGAAGTTCTGCACCAGCCAGGCGCCGTCGAAGAGCCCGGCGCCGAGGTCGCCGAGCAGCGCGGTCACCCAGCTGCCGCCGGTCATCCCGCCCGTATAGCGCATCGGCGCGTGGCCGCGCTCCCCCGCCCAATAGGACAGCGGCGCCCCGGCGATCAGGATGGGCCCGAAGACGTCCGGCTCCAGGGCCGCGGCCATCATGATCTGCCAGCCGGCCTGGCAGTTGCCCACCACCATCGGCTTCTCGGCGGTCTCCGGGTGCCGCGAGATGACGTGGCGCAGGAAGGCCACTTCCGCCTCCACGACGTCCTCGACCCCCTGCCCCGGCTCCGGATAGGGCAGAAAGCCGATGAAGTAGCAGGGGTGCCCGGCGCGCAGCGCCACGCCCAGCTCGCTGTCGGACTTGAAGCCGCCGATCCCCGGCCCGTGGCCGGCGCGGGGGTCGACGACCACGAAGGGCCGCATCAAGGGGTCGGTCTCCACCCCCTCGGGGGGCAGCACCCGCATCAGCTCGTAGTTGACGGGCCGCGGCAGGCTGCGGCCGTCGAGCAGCACCTCGGCGTCGAAGCCGAGCACGTTGGGCTTGGTGCGCTCCAGGTGCTCCAGGTACTGGTTGCCGCGCTGGCGCATCACGTCCAGGTAGAGGGTGCCGCGCTCCAGGCTGTCGCGCCAGTAGTCGAGGGCGGCGCGCCCGAACCCGAAGGGATCGAGGCAGGACAGGACCGCGGGCGGCGGGGTCGGCATCAGGGACAACATCGGGATCACTCCATGGATGGCCATGGCAAGGGAGACGGCCGGCGGGGCGCCGCCATGCTGCATTGCAATATAACCCAGGATCGACGCCGCCGCGAGCCCCGCGGCTCGCACGGCGCCGATGGCCCGGGCGTCGGCCCGGGTGCTAGCATGGAGGCAGACACGCCGGCGCCGCCGCGCCGCCGCAACGGACGACCCCATGACCACCCCCACGCTGCTCAACCGCCTGACCTTCCGCCAGCTGCAGGTATTCCGCGCCGTCTACGAGCGCCACTCCTACTCGCGGGCCGCCGAGACCCTGGGCCTGACCCAGCCGGCGGTCAGCGCCCAGGTCCGCCAGCTCGAGCAGGCCCTGGGGCATCCGCTGTTCAAGTACGCCGGACGCACCCTGCATGCCCTGCCCGCCGCGGATGCCCTGGCGGCCTCCACCCAGGCCATCTTCGGCCAGGTGTCGCGCCTGCAGATGAGCCTCTCGGACCTGGACGGCACCATCACCGGCGAGCTCAACCTGGCCGCGGTGTCCACGGCCCAGTACATCGTGCCCCAGTTGCTGGCGCGCTTCCGGGCCCACTACCCCAACGTCCAGCTGCGCCTGCGGGTCTGCAATCGCGCCCAGGCCCTGGAGCGGCTGGCGGAGCGCCGCGACGACCTGGTGATCATGGCCCGGGTGCCCGAGGACGAGGCGCTGGTGGCCACGCCGATCCTCGACAACGAGATGATCCCGGTGGTGTGGCCGGGCCATCCGCTGCTCGACGCCGAGGCGCCGACCCTCTCGGACCTGGCCCGCCACTACCTGCTGATGCGCGAGCCGGGCTCCGGGGTGCGCGGCGCCCTGGAGGAGCTGGCCGAGGCCCAGGCCGTGGCCCTCCCGCACACCATCGAGATGGGCACCAACGAGGCGGTCAAGCAGGGCGTGATGGCGCAGCTGGGGGTCGCCGTGCTGCCGCGCCTGGCGGTGCGTCTCGAGCTCGAGGCCGGGCTGCTGGCGCGGCTCGACCTGCCCGGCTTCCCGCTGCGCCATCCCTGGTGCACGGTCTACCATCGCGAGCGCTTCCCGTCCCCGGTCACCGAGCTCTTCCTGCGCTTCGTCGGCCGCCATCTCGACGAACTGCACGACCACTTCGCGACCCGCCCCGCCCCGCTGCCCAGCCACGGCGTGGCCTGCCTGCCCGAGGCCCCGCCCTGAGCGCGCCTGTCCAGGCCAGGCGGGAATATGCTATTTTACCCGGCTAGATTCGAGACAGGCCGCCCCGGACAGCCGGCGGCCGCCGAGTGGAGGGGCGCCAGCTCATGAGCGACAACACCAGCAAGCCCGTGTCCAGCGGCGAGAAGTACCGCAACGAACACGGCGCGACCGCCATCAAGGATGGCATCAAGGCCGGCAAGCAACGGCTCGAGGACGGCCCGTCGCCGGGCCGCAAGCCGAAGTGGCTGCGCGCCCAGATCCCCGCCGGCGAGCGCTTCGATGCCGTGAAGAAGAACGTCGCCGAGCATCGCCTCAGCACGGTCTGCGCCGAGTCCCACTGCCCCAACATGGGCGAGTGCTGGAGCAACGGCACCGCCACCATCATGCTGATGGGCTCGGTGTGCACCCGCGCCTGCCGCTTCTGCGCCGTGGACACCGGCAACCCCAAGGGCTGGCTCGACGCCGAGGAGCCCGAGAACACCGCCAAGTCGGTGGAGCTGATGGGGCTGCGCTACGTGGTGCTGACCTCGGTGGACCGCGACGACCTGCCCGACGGCGGCGCCGCCCACTATGCCGCCTGCATTCGCGCCATCAAGGCCCGCACCCCCGAGGTGGCCGTGGAGGCCCTGACCCCGGACTTCGACGGCGCCCCCAGCGCCATCGAGCGGGTCGCGGACTCCGGCCTGGAGGTCTTCGCCCAGAACGTCGAGACCGTGGAGCGCCTGACCCGCCGGGTCCGCGACCCCCGCGCCGGCTACCGCAAGACCCTCGACGTGCTGGCCCACGCCAAGCGCCACCGCCCCGACATCATCACCAAGACCAGCCTGATGCTGGGCCTCGGCGAGACCGAGGAAGAGATCCTGCAGACCTTCGACGACCTGCGCGCCATCGGCGTCGACATCGTCACCCTCGGCCAGTACCTGCGCCCGACCCGCCACCACCTGCCGGTGGAGCGCTGGGTCACGCCGGAGGAGTTCGAGCGCTATCGCCAGCAGGGGCTGGCGAAGGGCTTCATGGAGGTGCCGTCCGGCCCCCTGGTGCGTTCCAGCTATCGGGCCGACCGGGTGTTCGAGAACAACAACCTGGGCCTGGAGCTCGCCTCCCCCGCCGAGGTACCCGGCCAGCCGCAGGCCGCGGACCCCAACCGCATCCCGGCGCGCAACGTCGGCTGAGGCCGCGACGCCGCCCCGTGACGAGAGACGCCGGCCCGAGGGCCGGCGTCCTGCGTTGCGGCGTCCATCAGGCGCGCTCAGCCGTCGGCGAGGCGCAGCGTCCGATCCAGCCGGCGGGCGAGGCACTCGGCGAGCTCGAGGGCCACCGCCGAGCTATCCGGCACCTCGGGCGCCAGGTCGGCCAGGCGGGTCATCGGCATGCCGGCATAGCCGCAGGGATTGATCCGCTCGAACGGCGCGAGGTCGGCATCGACGTTGAGGGCGATGCCGTGGAAGCTGGCCCCGCGGCGGATCCGCAGGCCCAGCGAGGCGATCTTGGCCTCGCCCACATAAACCCCCGGGGCGTCGGGCCGCGCCCGCGCCTCGACGCCGTGGGCGGCGAGCAGGTCGATGGCGGCATTCTCGAGGGCGCTGACCAGGTCGCGCACCCCGAGGCCGGCGCGCCGCACGTCGAGCAGCGGATAGAGCACCACCTGGCCGGGGCCGTGGTAGGTGACCTGGCCGCCGCGATCGGTCTGCACCACGGGAATGTCGCCGGGCACCAGCAGGTGCTCCGGCTTGCCGGCCCGCCCCTGGGTGAAGACCGGATCATGCTCGACCAGCCACAGCTGGTCGGGGGTCCCGGCGTCCCGCGTGTCGGTGAGCTCGCGCATGGCCTGCCACACCGGCTCGTAGGGGCGACGCCCCAGGCGATGGACCCGCAGCGGCTCCACCTCAGACCACCATGTGCACGCGGCCGGTGGCCTTGAGGTCGGCGAACAGTGCCTGGAGCTGCTCCTCGCCGGTCGCCCTGAGGGTCAGGCGCACCGACTGGAAGCGGCCGTTGCGGCTCGGCACCACGCGGACGGCGGCGGCGTCGAAATCGGGCGCGTGCCGGGTCACCACCTGGCAGACCATGGCGGTGAAGTCCTCGGCGGCATCCCCCACGACCTTGACCGGATAGTCGCAGGGGAAGGTGATCGTCGGCGCCTTGTCGTCGGCGTTGCCGGCGGGCCGGCGCAGGTCGCGAAGGGTCTTGTCGTTCATCCCACACCCATCTGGAAGCTTGTCGCCGCCATTCTACGCCACCGGCGCCCCGACCACCAAGGCGGCTCAGTCGAGCAGGCCGCCGAGCAGGTTGGTGAAGAAGCGCTGGACCTTGTCGAACAGGCGCTTGAACAGGCCGCCCTCCTCCACCGGCTCCAGCGCCAGCAGCGGCCGCTCGCCGACCACCCGGTCGCCCAGGCGCACCTGCATCTGCCCGACCCGCTCGCCGGCGGCGATGGGCGCGGTGAGGTCGGCGCGGATGTCCAGCTTGGCGGTCAGCTCCTGCTGGCGATCCCGGGGCACCGTCATGAAGACGTCCTCGTCCACGCCGACCTTGACCTCGTTGCGGTCGCCGCCCCAGACCCGCGGGGTGTTGAGCACCGAGCCCTGGTCGTAGAGCTTGAGGGTCTCGAAGTAGCGGAAGCCGTAGCTGAGCAGCTTCTGGGTCTCCTGAGCCCGGGCCTCCTCGGACCCGGTCCCCATGACCACCGAGATCAGGCGCATCTCGTCGCGCTCGGCGGAGGCGACCAGGCAGTAGCCGGCGGCCTCGGTCCAGCCGGTCTTGAGGCCGTCGACGCTGGCGTCCCGCCATAGCAGGCGGTTGCGGTTGGGCTGGTCGATGCCGCCGTAGCTGAAGTGCTTCTGGCGGTAGATCTGATAGTGCTGCGGATAGTCGTTGATGATGTGCTGGGCCAGCAGCGACAGGTCCCGGGCCGAGGAGTAGTGATTCTCGTGGGGCAGGCCGGTGGGATTGACGAAGTGGGTATTGGTCATGCCCAGGCGGGTGGCATGCTGGTTCATGATGTCGGCGAACGGCTCGGTGCCGCCGGCCAGGTACTCGGCCATGGCGACGCTGGCGTCGTTGCCGGAGACGATCACGATGCCGTGCAGCAGCTCGCTGACCGGCACCTGGTCGCCGACCTCGATGAACATCTTCGAGCCGCCGGTCCGCCAGGCCTTCTCGCTGACCGGCACCATGTCGTCCGGGGCGATGTTGCCGCTGTTGAGCTCGCGCTCGACCAGGTAGGCGGTCATCAGCTTGGTCAGGCTGGCCGGCGGCAGCCGCTCGTCGGCACGGTGCTCGGCCAGCACCCGGCCGCTATCGGCATCCAGCAGGATCCAGGAACTGGCGGCCAGCCGCGGCGGCGCCGGGATCATCGTCTGGGGCGTCGGCTGGGGCTGGGGCGTCTGGGCCAGCAACGGCGACGCCACCAGCGACAGGCAGACCATCAGGACCGGCAGCAGCCGGCGGAAACGAAGCGAGCGCGGGACTTTCATGGGGACGGTCTCATCGGATACATCGGAACACGGACGCCGGGGGGCCGATTCACTCGGCCGCCTCGACGACGAAGGCTTCATCGAACCCGGCGCGGCGCAGTTCGCCGCGCACGGGGGCGATCTCGGTGCGGCCGGCCAGCGGCCCCACCTGGACGCGGTGCAGGCCGGCCTCGCGGCTCACCCGCACCGGCCGGGACAGCGCCGACTGCAGCCGCGCCCGCAGGGCGCCGGCGCTGTCGGCGGAGCCCAGCGCCGCCACCTGCAGGTAGACGGCGTCGGCGCCGCGCGGCGCCGGAGGGGCGTCCGCCTCGGCCGCGGACGCCCGAGACGGCGCGGCGGTCACGGGCTCAGGTTCGGGCTCTGACTCGCCGCGCCGCGCCTGCCAGGCCGCCGGGTCGATGGCCTCGACCCGCACCCGGCCGGTGCCGCGTTCGAGGATGTCCAGTCGCGCCGCGGCGGCATAGGACAGGTCGATCTCGCGCTCGCTGTGGAAGGGCCCCCGATCGTTGACCCGCACGATCACCGAGCGCTGGTTATCCAGGTTGGTGACCCGGGCATAGGTCGGCAGCGGCAGCGAGCGGTGGGCGGCGCTCATCTTGTACATGTCGTAGATTTCGCCGTTGGAGGTCGCGTAGCCATGGAACTTCTTGCCGTACCAGGAGGCCGTGCCGCGCCGCACATAGCCGCTGGCATCGTCCAGGACATGGTAGGTCTCGCCCCAGACCTCGTAGGTCGGACGATTGCCCGCCCGGGAGCGCGGCTCCACCCGGGGCTCGGCGTCCGGCACCGTGCTCACGTCCGGCGGCTCCTGGGGATAGGCGTCGCTGGCCATGGCATAGCGCTCGCCGCCGCCGGAGGTCGCCTCCCCCGGGGCGTCGTCGACCGGCGGGGTGCCGCCGCCTCCGGCACAGCCGGCCAGCCACAGGGCGCTCAACAGGGGGAGCCAGCATGCCCTCATGTGTCGTCCTCCGCCTCGGTGGCCGTCGCCGTGAACCAGTCGCCCGCCTCGCCCCGGGCGGCCGCGATGGCCTCGGCCAGCTCGGTGACGGCCATGGCGTAGAGATAGCTGTGGTTGTAGCGGGTGATGACGTAGAAGTTGTCGCGGCCGAGGCGATAGCGGGTCGAGCCGTCGGCCATCGTCAGCGCCAGCGGCATGACCTCGGTGCCGGCGGCCAGCCCCGCCGAGCTCTCGATGCCCACCGCCGCGAGCTCGCCCACGCTGGTGCCCGGCGGGCGCGCCGCGTTGAAGGTCACCGCGCCGGGCCGGGTGGCCGGGCCCTCGGCCTGGTGATAGACGGGGGCGCCGGGCCGCCAGCGATGCTCGGCGAAGTAGTTGGCGATGCTGCCGATGGCGTCGACCGGATCGTGCCACAGGTCCCGCCGGCCGTCGCCGTCGAAGTCCACCGCATAGGCCCGGTAGCTGGTGGGGATGAACTGCGGGTAGCCCATGGCGCCGGCGTAGGAGCCCTCCAGGCTCGCCGGGTCGACGTCCTGGCGATAGGCGATCTCCAGGAAGGCCGCCAGTTCGCCGCGGAAGAACTCGCCCCGACGCGGGTGATGGAAGGCCAGGGTCGACAGCGAGTCGAGCACCCGATGATCGCCGGTGACCTCGCCGTAGCGGGTCTCGACGCCGAGGATGGCGGCGATGATCTCGGCGGGCACGCCGTATTCGGCCTCGGCCCGGGCGAAGGCCTCGGCATGGGCCTCGATGAAGGCGACGCCCTGGTCGACCCGGGCCTCGCCGAGGAAGATGTCGCGATACTCGTGCCACACCAGGTGGTACTCCGCGGCGCCGGACATGGCGTCGAGCACCTCCTGGCGATACTCGGCGCGGCCCAGGGCCCGCTCGAGCCAACCGCGCTCGACGCCGCGCTGGGCCACCTCGTCGACCAGGCTGCGGACCTCGCCCCGAGCGGGGTCGAAATCCGCGGCATCGGCTCCCACGGCCAGCCAGGCCAGCAGCCCTCCCAGCGCCAGGGTCAGCGTCCTGCGTCCCCGAGGCGAGGTCGTCACCGTCATTGCGTCTCTCCCTGAATCCTCTCGTCGCCGCCCTAGCGGGGCAGCAGGCGGCGGTGCGAATGAATGGCCATGAGAATACCGAAACCGGCCAGCAAGGTCACGCTGGAGGTGCCCCCGTAGCTGACCAGCGGCAGCGGCACGCCGACCACCGGCAGGATGCCGCTGACCATGCCCACGTTGACGAAGACATAGATGAAGAAGGTCAGGATGATGCTGCCGGCCAGCAGCCGCCCGAAGGTCTCCTGGGCCGCCCCGGCCAGCCACAGGCCGCGACACACGATCAGCAGGTAAAGCGCCAGGAAAGCCAGCATCCCGACCAGCCCGAACTCCTCGCCGAGCACCGCGACGATGAAATCGGTGTGGCGCTCCGGCAGGAACTCCAGCTGCGACTGGGTGCCATGCAGCCAGCCCTTGCCCCACAGCCCCCCGCTGCCGATGGCCGTGGTCGACTGGATGATGTTCCAGCCCGCCCCCAGCGGGTCGCTCTCCGGATCGAGGAAGGTCAGCACCCGCTGGCGCTGGTAGTCGTGCATGTTCATCCACAGCAGCGGCAGGGCCGCCGCGGCCAGGGCCCCGAGCAGGGCGATGATGCGCCAGGACAGCCCGGCCAGCAGGATCACGAAGGCCGCGGCCAGGGCCACCAGCAGCGAGGTGCCGAGATCCGGCTGGCGGGCGATCAGCAGCACCGGCGCCCCGATCAGCACCGCGCACACCGCCAGGTCGCGCCAGCGCGGGGGTAGCTCGCGGCGACTGAGCCAGGCCGCCACCATCATCGGTACCGCCAGCTTCATCATCTCCGAGGGCTGGAAGCGCACCACGCCGGGAATCACCAGCCAGCGCTGGGCCCCCATCCCCATGTCGCCCATGATCTCCACCGCGACCAGCATCGCCAGCCCCGCCAGGTAGGCGGGCAGCGCCCAGCGCTGCAGGGTCGGCGGCGAGAACTGGGCGATGATCAACATCCCGGTGATGGCGACCCCGAAGCGGATGCCCTGGGCGATGACGACCTCCAGGCGCTGGCCGCTGGCGCTGTAGAGCACCACCAGGCCGGCCAGCATCAGCACCAGCAGCATGCCCAGCAGCCAGGGATCCAGGTGGATGCGCTCCCACAGGCTGCGCCGGCGCGAGATGCCGCTCTGGGGCGGCCTGACCGGGCGCCCCCGGCGCAGCCGTTCGACCATCGTCATGCTAGTCGCCTCCCTGGGTCGCTGCCGCCTCGTCCGCGTCCGGCGACGCGCCGTGCCCGCGCTCGAGCAACCAGTAATCGGTCATCGCCCGGGCCAGGCCCGCGGCGTGACTGCTGCCGCCGCCGGCGTTCTCGACGATCACCGAGACGGCGATCCGCGGGTCCTCCACCGGCGCGAAGGCCATGAACAGCGCGTGATCCCGCAGCCGCTCCTTGAGCTCCTCGGCGTTGTACTTCTCGTCCTGGCCCAGCGAGAACACCTGGGCGGTCCCCGACTTGCCGGCCATGCGGTACTCGAGCCCCGCCCCGGCCCGCCGCGCGGTCCCCTCGCGCCCCGAGAGGACCTTCTCCATGCCCGAGTAGACGCGATCCCACCAACCGGGATTGTCCAGCTCGATGTCCGCCGGGGTATCCGGCAGCTCGGTGGGCACCGGCTCGTCGCCGACCTCCAGCGCCAGGCGCGGCTTGACCCAGTCGCCCCGGTTGGCCAGCACCGCGGTGGCGGTGGCCAGCTGCAGGGGCGTGATCTGCAGGTAGCCCTGGCCGATGCCCACCGAGAGGGTCTCGCCGGGATACCAGGGCTGGTTGAAGCGCCCTCGTTTCCACTCCCGGGACGGCAGCAACGCCGAGCTCTCGCCGGCCACGTCGGCGGCCACCCGCCGGCCGAAGCCGAACCGCGACAGGCTGTCGTGGATGCGGTCGATGCCCAGGTCATGGGCCAGGGAGTAGAAGTAGGTGTTGTTGGACACCGCTAGCGCGCGCTCCAGGTCGACCCGGCCATGCCCCCAGCGAAGCCAGTTGCGATAGCGCCGCGAGTCGTTGGGCAGCTGGTAGTAGCCGGGGTCGTAAATCACCTCGTCCGGGGTGATCTCGCCCTCCTTGAGGCCGGTGATGGCCATGAACGGCTTGATCGTCGAGCCCGCCGGATAGCTGCCGCGGATGGCGCGATTGAACAGCGGCAGGTCGATGTCCTGCTGCAGCGCCCGGTAGGAGGCCACGTCGATGCCGGTCACGAAGCGGTTGGTGTCGAAGCCCGGCACCGAGGCCATGGCCAGGATCTCGCCGCTCTGCGGGGCGATGGCGACGATGGAGCCGCGGCGGCCGTCGAGCAGCTCCACGGCGAGGCGCTGCAGGCCGGTGTCGAGGGTCAGGGTCAGGGTCTCGCCAGGCACCGGGTCGGTGCGCCCCAGCTCGCGCAGCACCCGCCCCCGGGCATTGGTCTCCACCTTGCGCAGGCCGGCCTGGCCGTGCAGGGCATCCTCGTAGTAGCGCTCGACGCCGGTCTTGCCGATGAAGTGGGTCCCCGCATAGTCCCCGGCATCCAGCCCCTCGAGCTCCTCGGCGTTGATGCGCCCCACCACGTAGCCCAGCACATGGGACATCACCTCGGCATCCGGATAGTAGCGCAGCAGCTGGGCCTCGACCTCCACGCCGGGCAGGCGGTGGCGGTTCACCGCCAGCCGCGCGATCTGCTCCTCGTCGAGGTCGCTCATCAGCAGCGCCGGCTGGAAGGGCCGCTGGCGCTGGCGCGAGCGCTCGCGAAAGGCCTCCAGCCGCGCCTCGGGCAGGTCGAGCAGCTCCACCAGCAGCGACAGGGTGGCGTCGAGGTCGTCGACCCGCTCGCGGACCAGGGTCAGGTTGTAGGTGGGCCGGTTCTCCGCCAGCAGCACCCCGTTGCGGTCGTAGATCAGCCCCCGGGTGGGCGGCAGCGGCTCCACCCGCACCCGATTCTTCTCGGACCGGGTGCTGTAGACCTCGTGCTGAACCACCTGCAGGTAGACCAGCCGGCCGGACAGCAGGGCGGTGAGCACGATCACCACCACCACGGCCAGCAAGGCGCGCAGGCGGAAGACGCGCAGCTCCTGCTCGGGATTCTTCAGGGGGTCGCGTGGCGGGCGCATGCTCGGCGAAGACCTCGGGGCTCAGCGATGGTAGGGATGGCCGACCATCAGGGTCCAGGCCCGGTAGAGCTGCTCGGCCAGCAGGATGCGCACCAGCGGATGCGGCAGGGTCAGCGGGGACAGCGACCAGCGCTGGTCGGCCGCGGCGGACAGGGCCGGGTCCAGGCCGTCCGGGCCGCCCACCAGCAACGCGACGTCGCGCCCTTCCAGGCGCCAGTCCTCGGCCTGGCGAGCCAGCTGCTCGGTGCTCCAGGCCTTGCCGCCGACCTCCAGGGCCACCAGGCGCTCGTCGCCCTTGAGCCGGGCCCGGATGCGCTCGGCCTCCTGGCTCACCGCGCGGCGGGTGTCGGCGTTCTTGCCCCGGGGCCCCGGGGCGATCTCCTCGAGCTCCAGGGCGAAGTCGCGGGGCAGGCGCTTGCGATACTCCTCGACGCCCCGGGTCACCCAGTCCGGCATCCGGGTGCCGACGGCCAGCAGTCGTACCCTCATGAGGCGTCGTGGGCCTCTTCCTCCAGGGCGGCGTTGTCGGCGGGCAGGTCGGCCCAGAGGCGCTCCAGGTCGTAGAGCTCGCGGGTCTCGGGCAGCATGATGTGCACCACCAGCTGGCCCAGGTCGACGAGGACCCAGTCGGCGCCGGCCTCGCCCTCGACGCCCAGCGGGGGCACGTCCTGCTCCTTGGCCGCCTGGATCACCTTCTGGGAGAGCGCCGCCAGGTGACGGTTGGAGGTGCCGCTGGCGACCACCATCAGGTCGGTCACGCTGGTCAGCGAGGACACGTCGAGAACGGCCACGTCCCGGGCCTTGAGCTCGTCCAGTGCGTCCAGCACCAGCGTCTTGAGTGCGTCGATGTGCATACCCTTCGTATCAGCCCCTCTGAACGGGAAATGGAATGCCTCCCATTGTACCGGTTCAGGCGCGCGCTGGCAGCGCCCGGCGGCGGGAATCTCAGCCGCCCGCCTCCGCCCCCCGGCGATACAGCCCGAGGGCCAGCGCCCGGGCCTCCACGGCCTCGGGCAGCAGGTAGCGCACGCTGCGCCCCTCGGCCAGGCGGCGGCGCACCGCGGTGGCGGAGATCGCCATCCGCGACGGCAGCCGCAGGCGCAGCAGCCCCCCGGCCGGCGCCGCCATCAGCGCCGCCGCGTCCTCGACCTCGCGGCCGGCGATCAGCTCGGCCAGGGGCTCGGGCAGCGCCGCCTCGTGATCCGGGCGATCCACCACCACCAGGTGGGCCTCGGCGAACAGTCGCTCGGGCGCATGCCAGTCGGCCAGGCGCAGGAAGGCATCGTGCCCCAGCGCCATCACCAGCCGCGCCTCGACGCCATAGGCCGCGCGCAGCTCGGCCAGGGTGTCGGCGCTGTAGGAGGGGCCGTCGCGCTCGAGCTCGCGGGGATCGGCGACCAGCCCCGGGGTGTCACCGATCCCCAGCCGCAGCAGGGTCAGGCGCTCCTCCGGCGTCACCCGGGGCTCGCCGCGCAGCGGCGGCCGGGCGGCGGGAATCATGTGCACGCGGTCGAGCCCCAGGGCCTCGCGCAGCTCGACGGCGCTGCGCAGATGCCCCAGATGGACGGGATCGAAGGTGCCCCCCAGCATGGCGATGCGGGGGGCGGGCGCCCCCCCGCTCACTGCCGGACCTGGCCGTCGCCGAAGACCACGTACTTGCGGGTGGTGAGCCCCTCGAGGCCCACCGGGCCGCGGGCATGCAGGCGGTCGGTGGAGATGCCGATCTCCGCGCCCAGGCCGTACTCGAAGCCGTCGGCGAAGCGGGTGGAGGCGTTGACCATCACCGAGCTGGAATCCACCTCGGCCAGGAAGCGTCGGGCCAGGGTATAGCTCTCGGTGACGATGGCATCGGTGTGACGGGAGCTGTAGCGCTCGATATGCGCCATGGCGGCGTCGATGCCGTCGACCACCCGCACCGCCAGCACCGGCGCCAGGTATTCGGCGGCCCAGTCGGCCTCGGCGGCCGGGGCGGCATCGGCGAGGATCGCCCGGGTGCGTTCGCAGCCGCGCAGCTCGACGCCGTGCTCGGCGTAGGCGGCGGCCAGCCGCGGCAGCAGCCCCTCGGCCACCGGGGCGTCGACCAGCAGGGTCTCCATGGTGTTGCAGGTGCCGTAGCGCTGGGTCTTGGCGTTGACGGCGATGGCCAGCGCCTTCTCGGGGTCCGCGGTGGCGTCCAGATAGACGTGGCAGACGCCGTCCAGGTGCTTGATCACCGGCACGCTGGCCTCGCGGCTGATGCGCTCGATCAGCGACTTGCCGCCGCGGGGGATGATCACGTCGACGAACTCGGGCATCTGGATCAGCCGCCCCACGGCGGCCCGGTCGGTGGTCGCCACCACCTGGACGGCGCCCGCCGGCAGGCCGCCGTCGGCGAGGCCGTCGCGGATGCACTCGGCGATCGCCGCATTGGATTCGCGGGCCTCGGAACCGCCGCGCAGGATGGCCGCGTTGCCGGACTTCAGGCACAGGCTGGCCGCCTCGAGGGTGACGTTGGGCCGGGATTCGTAGATGATGCCGATCACCCCCAGCGGCACCCGCATCTGGCCGACCTGGATGCCGCTCGGCCGGGCGCGAAGCCCGTCGATCTCGCCCACCGGGTCCGGCAGGGCCGCCACCTGATGGAGGCCCTCGATCATGGCGTCCAGCCGGGCCGCGTCCAGGGCCAGGCGATCCAGCAGGGCCGCGTCGAGGCCGTTGTCCCGGCCGCGCTCGAGATCCCGGGCGTTGGCCGCCAGCACCCGGTCCCGGGCGCGATCGAGCCGCGCGGCCATGGCCAGCAAGGCGGCGTTCTTGGCCGCGGTCTCGCAGCGGCGCAGCTGGGTGGCGGCCTCGCGGGCCTGGCCCCCGAGACGCTGCATGTAGGCGTCGACGTCGGCGATGGCGTCGTCGGAGTGTGTGGCGTGCGCTGTCATGCCGTAGAGTGTCTCCAATGAGGAGGGCCGCGGCGTCAGGCCAGGCCCCAGGCTCGAGTCGAAACGGGAAGGAGCCCATACTAAGACACCATGCAGAGCATGTACAAAGTCGGCCTGATGCGCGCCAACCTGCTGGTGGCCGCCGGCCTCACCGGCTATCTCGCCAGCACCGCCGCGACCCTCCAGGACGCCCTGCTGCTGGGCCTCGCCGCGCTCTGGCTGGCGGTGACCGCCACCCAGGTGGAGTTCAGCCACCGCCATCCGGCGACGATTCCCTGGCAGCTGCTGCCCGGCCTGCTGCTGGCCGCCCTGCTGTGGGTGACCCCGGCGCGGCACCTGACCTGGTTCTGGGCCTGGGCGGTGCTGCTGATGCTGCCGCAGCCGCGCTGGATGCTCGGCCTCACGGCGGTGCTGGCCGCCGCCAGCTGGTGGCAGTTGCTCGAGCTGCTGGGGCCCGAGCAATGGGCGCTGGCCGGGCTGCTGCTGGCGGGACTGATGCTGCTGGGACTGTCCCGGTCGCTGGCCCTGCAGGCCATGCGCCGGCGCATCCGCCACCGGGCGCGCCTGATACCGGGCCTGCCGCTGTGGCCCGGCCAGCAGCTGCCTCAGGACGTGCAGCGCGAGCGCCAGCGCGCCTGCCTGGAGAGGGTGCACGTCGAGCTGCTGCTGCTGCGCACCAGCCGCTGGCGGCTGTGGTCGCTGGCGGAGCGCCTCTGCGCCCTCACCCGCGCCTTCGAGCACTGCTATCGCCTGGACCGCCGCACCCTGGGCGTGCTGCTGATCAGCCCCGATGCCCAGGGCGCCGCGGCGCGGCGCCAGGCCCTGCTGGACGCCCTGGGCGATCGGGCGCGCGCCCGGGTGGTCGCCCTGCCGCGCCTGGGCAGCGTGAGCCGCGAGCGCCGCGCCCTGGCCCGCCAGGCGCAACCGCTGGAGATCAAGGAGGTCGCCGATCATGCCGGATAGTCGCCTGGCGCGGCCGCGCCTGTTCCTGCTGGTGCTGGGCGTCGGCACCCTGCTGCTGGTCGGCCAGGCGCTGTGGTTCTACCAGATGGGGCACTATCAGCGCATCGCCCTGCCGGCCCTGCTCTCGCTGGTGATGGCCGTGGCCACCCTGATCGCCGCCGCGGAGCCCGCCACGTCGCGGGTCTCGGCCTACCTGACGCTGATCTGCGGCTTCCTGCTCATCGCCGTGGAGCTGCCCGACCGGGCCGGAGCCCCGACCCTGTGGATCGGCCTGCCGCCGGTGCTGGCCCTGGTGCTGCTGCCCCTGGGCCCGGCGGTGCTGCTCAACCTGGCGCTGACGCCGGTCTGGCTGGCCCTGCTCGGCGAGGGGGCGCCGGAGCCGGGCCTCGCCGCGGGCTACCTGACCCTGGTCGCGGTCGCCACCCTGGCGCTCTGGGACCGGCTGCGCCAGCGCGCGCTGCTGCGCGCCACCGACCCCTGGGAAACGGAGTGCCCGGCGCTGACCCGCGCGAGCCTGCATGAGCGGCTGCACGGCGAGTTCGAGCGCGCCCGCCTGCTCGAGCGCCCACTGGCGGTGCTGCTGATCGACCTGCCGCAGCTCGACATGGCCCGCGAGCAGTTCGGCGACGCCGCTCGCCGGGCCATGCTGGACGCCGCCTGCCGGGAGATCATCCAGCAATGCCGCGACCTCGATGCCCTGGGGCGGGAGGACGACGCCGCCTTCTGGCTGCTCCTGCCCGACACCACCGAGAGCGGCGCCCTGCTGCTGCGCCAGCGCCTGGCCCAGGCGCTGGCGCAGCGGGTGCTGGTGGAAACCGGCCCCCTCGAGGTGCGGCTGCGACTGGCGGCGCCGCGCCCCGGCGAGCCCTGGCCGGCGTTCGTGGCACGCCTGCAGGCGACCACCCAGACCCTGGCGACCGACTAGCGGCTTGGTCCGGGAGCGTGGCGGCCCCGGCTCCCGGGGCGGCGCCATGGTTCAGGCCCTTCACCCATGCGCCCAGAACACGGAGAGCCTCTTTGCATCCGGCAGACCTCCTCCAGCAGCTGACGCCCTCCCCGACGCTGCTGCTGATGCTGATCACGGCCATCGCCCTGGCCGAGTCCCTGGCCCTGGTCGGCCTGCTGGTGCCCGGCGTGGTGCTGATCACCGCCGCCGCCTCCATGGCCGGCCATCAGCAGCTGGGCCTGGTCGCCGTCACCGGCGCCGCCTTCCTCGGCGCCGTGGCCGGCGACGGGCTGAGCTACTGGCTGGGCCGCGCCCAGCGCGAGCGCATCACCGGCTGGTGGCCGCTGTCCCGCTATCCGGAATGGCTGGCCCGGGGCGCGCGCTTCTTCCGCCGCCACGGCCCGCTGTCGGTGCTGCTGGGCCGCTTCGTGGGCCCCGTCCGCCCGGTGGTCCCGCTGATCGCCGGCATGCTGCAGATGCCGCCCCGCGCCTTCGCCTGGGCCAACCTGGCCTCTGCGGCGCTGTGGGCCCCGGCCTATGTGCTGCCCGGCTACCTGCTGGGGCGCACCTGGGAGCGGCTGCCGGGCCTGCCCGAGGCCCTGCGGCCCTGGCTCGCGGCCCTGGGGGCGCTGGTGGTGGCCCTCGCCCTGGCCTTCTCCTGGCTGCGCCACCAGACTCACCACGACGGCCTGGTCTACCGCGGCCTGGCCCGGCTGCTGCGCGGCCATCCCCGCGGCCGCCTGCTGTGGCGCCGGCTGACGCAGTCTCCGGACCGGGAGCCGCCGCTGGGTACCTGGCTGCTGCTGCTCGGCGCCCTGGCCGGCCTCTCGGCCTGGACGCTGCTGGTGCTGCACCACGACGGCCCGCTGCCCATGGACCGACGACTCCATGCCGCCCTCGAGGCCCTGGCCGTCCCCGGCCTGACGGGCCTGAGCCGCGGCCTGGCCGACATCGGCGACCTCTACGGAGTGCTCGTGCTGACCCTGCCCTGGGGCCTGTGGTGGCTGACCCGCGGCCGCGCCGACGCGCTCGGCCACCTCGCCGGTGGGCTGCTCGGCGTCGCCGCCCTCAACGCCCTGGGCAAGGCGGTCATCGGCCGCGCCCGGCCGGCGGCCCCGCCGCATCTGGCGGACTCGCTGTCCTACCCCAGCGCCCACACCGCCACCGCCGTGGTGCTGTTCGGGCTGGCGGCCGCCCTCGTCGCCCGGGAGCTGCCCCTGCGGCGACGCTTCTGGGCCTACTGGGGCGCCATCGCCCTGGTGCTGCCCATGGCGCTGTCGCGCCTGGTGCTGGGCGTGCACTGGCTGAGCGACCTGGTGGGCGGCGCCCTGCTCGGGCTGGTGGTCTGCGCCCTGGTGCAGCTGAGCTGGCAGCGCCGCTCCCGCGAGACGCTGCGCCCCTGCCCCTGGCCGATGCTGTGCGCCGCCTCGGTGGGGCTGGTCGCCGCGCGGATCGCCTGGCTGGGGCCGGCCTAGCCGGGCGGAACCTTAAGCCGTAAGCCGTAAGCCGTAAGCCGTAAGCCGTAAGCCGTAAGCCGTAAGCCGTAAGCCGTAAGCCGTAAGCCGTAAGCCGTAAGCTGGAAGCTGGAAGCTGGAAGCTGGAAGGCAACATGCGACCTCCAGAGGCCGAGTCAAGGGGTTTATCCTCGAGCTTCCAGCTTACGACCGCGAAGCGGACGATCTTCCAGCTCCCGGCAAAGCCGGGGACTTACAGCTTATGGCTTATAGCTCCCGGCGGAGCCGGGTCAGCCGAGTGCCAGCCAGAGTCCCACGCCGACCATCAGGGTGCCCGCCAGGCGATTGAGCAGCCGGACCTTGTCCGCCTGGCCCAGCAGGTGACGCAGGGTCTGGCCGCCGGCGGCATAGGCGAGCAGGCTGGCGAACTCGATGCTCAGGATGACCGCGACCAGCCCCGCCAGCTGCGGCGCCAGGGGGCGGCCGGCATCGAGGAAGGGCGGCAGCAGGGCCATGAAGAAGGCCCAGCCCTTGGGGTTGGCCACCGCCGTGACCAGGCCCTGAAGGGCCAGCGCCCGACGCCCGGCCCGGCCGACGTCCTCCAGGGCATCGGGGATCGCCATGCGGCCCCGGGAGCGCCACATCATCACCCCCAGGTAGCCCAGGTAGGCGCCGCCCAGCCACTTGAACAGCGCGAACAGCGCCGGCTGGCGCAGCATCAGCGCGGCCACCCCGGCGCCGGCGGCCACCGCCACCAGCCCGACGCCGAGGAGCTCGCCGGCCATCATCCACAGCGCCCGCCGCACGCCCTGGGTCATGCCCAGCACCATGGCCAGGGTCATGCACATCCCCGGCGTCAGCGAGACCAGCAGGAAGGTCGGCACGAAGACCGACAGCAACGAGAATTCGATCACCGGGCGACCTCCTTGTCGCGTTGGCCGTCGAGAGTCGGCGCGGCTATTCGCCCCAGCGAGGCATCAGGCGATGCGCGATGCCCAGCTGATTGAGGATCCGCGCCACGATGAAGTCGACCAGGTCCTCCAGCGTGGCCGGCCGATGGTAGAACCCCGGCGCCGCCGGCATCACCACCGCCCCCAGCCGGGTCAGGTCGAGCATGTGCTGCAGGTGGATGGCCGACAGCGGCGTCTCCCGGGGCACCAGGATCAGCTGGCGACGCTCTTTCAGGGCCACGTCGGCGGCGCGCTCGACCAGGTTGTTGCTGGCGCCGCAGGCCACCGCCGAGAGCGTGCCGGTGGAGCAGGGGCAGATCACCATCGCCGAGCTGGCCCCGGACCCGGAGGCCACCGGGGCCATCCAGTCCTCGCGGCCGAAGCAGCGGATCTGCCCGGGCCGGGCCCCGCTGCGCTCGGCCAGCGCCTCGGCCAGGCGCTCGGGGCGGGCCGGCAGCTCGGCTTCTGTCTCGGTGGCGATCACCAGATGCGCGGCCTTGGAGATCATCACCCAGACCTCGCGGTCGGCGGCCACCAGGGCCTCGATCAGCCGCAGGCCGTACTGGGCCCCCGAGGCGCCGGTCAGCGCCACGGTGACCGGGGCGCCGAAGGCCTCAGCCATGGGCCACCTCCAGGGCGGCCAGCAGCCGCTCGTGGATGCCGCCGAAGCCGCCGTTGGACATCACCACGATGCGATCCCGGGGCCGGGCCTCGGCGACCACCGCCGCCACCAGGGCGTCCAGGTCGTCGTACTCGCCCCCCGGCAGGCCGGCGGCCTCGACCACCGAGGCCAGCGCCCAGTCGAGCTCCGGCGGCCGATACCAGTAGGCGGCCGCGGCGCCGGCCACGCTGTCGGCCAAGCGTTCGCGCAGGGTCCCCAGGCGCATGGTGTTGGAGCGTGGCTCGACCACCGCCAGCAGCCGCCCCGCGGGGGTGGCGGCCCGCAGCCCCGCCAGCGTCGCCGCGATGGCGGTCGGGTGGTGGGCGAAATCGTCGATCACCTGGATGCCGGCCACCTCGCCGCGCACCTCCTGGCGCCGCCGCGGCGTCTCGAAACGGGCCAGGGCCGCGCAGGCCCGCGCCAGGTCGACGCCGCAGGCATCGGCGGCGGCCAGGGCGGCCAGGGCATTGCGGGCGTTGTAGTCGCCGGTCAGGCCCCAGTCGACCACCGCGTCGGCCTCGCCGTGCTCGACCCGGAAGCGGCTGGCGTCCTCGCGCTCGAGGACCAGCCGCCAGTCGCTGTCGGCGGCGCCGCCGAAGCGCTGCACCGGCGTCCAGCAGCCCTGGGCCAGGACCCGTTCCAGGGCCGGCTCGCCGTCGGCGACCAGCAGCCGCCCCTTGCCCGGCACGGTGCGCACCAGGTGGTGGAACTGGCGCTCGATGGCCGCCAGGTCGGGGAAGATGTCGGCATGGTCGTACTCCAGGTTGCCCAGCACCGCGATCTCGGGGCGGTAATGGACGAACTTGGAGCGCTTGTCGAAGAAGGCGGTGTCGTACTCGTCGGCCTCCACCACGAAGGGCGCGTCCGGTGCCCCCAGCCGCGCCGAGACGCCGAAGTTGCGCGGCACGCCGCCGATCAAAAAGCCCGGCGACAGCCCCGCCGACTCCAGCAGCCAGGCGGCGAGGCTCGCCGTGGTGGTCTTGCCGTGGGTGCCGGCCACGGCGATCACCCGGCGGCCGGGCAGGACGTGCTCGGCCAGCCACTGGGGCCCGGAGACATAGGGCAGCCCCCGGTCGAGCACCGCCTCCACCTCTGGGTTGCCGCGGGACAGCGCATTGCCGATCACCACCAGGTCGGGACACGGCGCCAGGTGCTCGGCCGAGTAGCCCTCGCTCAGGGCGATCCCGGCGGCCTCGAGCTGGGTGCTCATGGGGGGATAGACGCCGGCGTCCGAGCCGCTGACCCGATGCCCCAGTTCCCGGGCGAGCAGGGCCAGGCTGCCCATGAAGGTGCCGCAGATGCCGAGGATGTGAAGGTGCATGCCAACTCCGCTGCCGTTGAGGTCGGCCGGGGCCTGCCTCCGGCGCCCGGCGAAAGCGGCAGCCTAGCACGGCGCCCGTGGCCGCTCCAGCGCCCGGCCCACGGGGTGCAGCCGGCCCGGGGATACGCTAGAATCGCGGCCTTTCCCGGAACCGATACCCCATCGAATGCGTCCCCCGCGACGCCCCTCGACGCGACCAGCAACAGGATAGCCCCATGGCCCAGCACAACGCCTTCTACGCCCAGTCCGGCGGCGTCACCGCCGTGATCAACGCCAGCGCCTGCGGCGTCATCGAGGCCTGCCGCCGCCATTCCGACCGCATCGGCAAGGTCTACGCCGGCCACAACGGCATCATCGGCGCCCTGACCGAGGACCTGATCGATGTCAGCCAGGAGAGCGACGAGGCCATCGCGGCGCTGCGCCATACCCCGGCCGGTGCCTTCGGCTCCTGCCGCTACAAGCTCAAGGACATCGAGACCCACCGGGCCCAGTACGAGCGGCTGATCGAGGTCTTCCGCGCCCATGACATCCGCTACTTCTTCTACAACGGCGGCGGCGACAGCGCCGACACCTGCCTGAAGGTCTCCCAACTGTCGGAGACCATGGGCTATCCGCTGACCGCCATCCACGTGCCCAAGACCGTGGACAACGACCTGCCGATCACCGACAACTCCCCGGGCTTCGGCAGCGTGGCCAAGTACATCGCCACCTCGACCCTGGAGGCCTCACTGGACATCGCCTCGATGTGCGCCACCTCCACCAAGGTGTTCGTGCTGGAGGTCATGGGGCGCCATGCCGGCTGGATCGCCGCCGCCGGCGCGCTGGCCGGCCGCGGCGAGGGCGAGCCGCCCCACCTGGTGATCTTCCCCGAGGTGGCCTTCGACCGCGCCGCGGTCATGGCGCGGGTCGAGGCCTCGGTCCAGGAATACGGCTACTGCGTGATCGTCGTCTCCGAGGGCGCCCGCTACGAGGACGGCACCTTCCTGGCCGACTCGGGCAACACCGACGCCTTCGGCCACCGCCAGCTGGGCGGCGTGGCGCCGACGCTCGCCGGCATGATCAAGCAGGACCTGGGCTACAAGTATCACTGGGCGGTGGCCGACTACCTGCAGCGCGCCGCCCGCCACCTGGCCTCGAAGACCGACGTCGAGCAGGCCTACGCGGTGGGTGAGAAGGCGGTGGAGCTGGCGCTGGACGGCCAGAACGCCAAGATGCCGGCCATCAAGCGCACCGCCGACGCCCCCTATGACTGGACCGTGGAGGCCGCCCCGCTGGCCGAGGTGGCCAACCGCGAGAAGTTCATGCCCCGCGACTTCATCCGCGAGGACGGCTTCGGCATCACCGAGGAGTGCCGCCGCTACCTGGCGCCGCTGATCCAGGGCGAGGACTTCCCCCCCTTCGAGGGCGGCCTGCCCAAGGTGGCCCGCCTGGCGCTGCACAAGGTGGAGCGCAAGCTGCCGACCTTCGAGATCTGAGGGTCGAGGGTCGAGGGCTCCTTACGCCCCTCCCCGCCCGCCGGGCCTAGCGCAGCAACCAGGAGAGCGCCAGCAGCAGCGCCAGCACCGCCGCCACCGCCTGCCAGAGCCGGACCGGCTCCCGGCGCGGGGTCGCCTCGGGCGCCCGCAGGGCCTGCAGGAACTCGGTGAGCCGCCGGAAGCGCAGCGCCCGCTGCGGCGACAGCGCCCGGCGCAGGGCCGCGTCCAGGGCCGGGGGCACCTCGGGGTTGAGCGACCGCGCACTGCGATAGTGCAGGCGCTCCAGGTCGGTGTGCCGGACCAGGTCCTTGACCGGCCGATCGAAGGGCAGCGCCCCGGTGAGCAGCCAGTACACCACCGAGGCCAGCGAGTACTGGTCGCTGCGCCGGCCGACCTCGTCGTCCAGGGCATACTCCGGCGCGCTGTGCTCGGTCAGCCCCACCTGGCGCAGCAGCCCCCGGGAGCGCCGGTGGCCGTCCACGTCCCGCAGGTGGCAGGCGCTGAGGTCGGCCAGCACCACCTGGCCATGGCGATCGATCAGCACGTTGTCGGGATGCACCCGCTGATGCAGCAGATCCCGGTGGTGCAGGGCCTGGACGGCCTTGCCCAGCTGCATGGCGATATCCAGCCGCTGCGACAGGCCGGCCCGGGGGTGGCGATGCACCCACTCGCTCAGGGTCTCCCCCGCCACGTGGGTCATCAGGTAGTAGAGGTAGCGCCGCGGCCGGGAGGGCTCCATGACCCGCACCACGAAGGGCGAATGGACCCGCTCGACGATCCACTGCTGGAGCAGGAAGTGCTCCAGATAGGCGTTGCGGCTGGAGAGTTCCGGGCTCGGCGCCTTCATGACCATCTCGCGGCCGCCGTGCACGTCGCGCACCCGGTAGACCCGGGACTGGGCGGTGCGCGACAGCACCTCGAGCACCTCCAGGCCGTCGAGCCGCTCGCCGACGTCCAGCTCCGGCGGGATCGGCAGGTCGCCGTAGGCCTTGCCGGGGTGGTCGGGCCGGGCCTCGGGCAGGGCGTCGATGCGCACCAGCTGGAAGCAGAACTGATCGCCCCCGTAGCCGCGTTCCCGGGCCCGCTCCGCGGCGGTCTGGGCCAGCCGGTCGCAGGCGGCGTCAAGGTCGCTGGCATCCTGGCGGATCAGCCGCACGTAGTCCGAGGGCATCAGGGTGCCGCGCACCGCCTGGGTGGTGAACAGGAAGATATCGCCCTGCTTGAGCGGCAGGCTCGCGTAGTCGATGTCGAGGCTGGCGTCCATGCCCAGCGCCCGGGACGGGTAGCGATAGCCGCCCAGGTCGGTGACGTGATCCCGGGTGAGCTGCTCGAACTCCGCGCCGCGCAGGCGAAACACCAGGGTGTCGCCCATGTGGAAGAGGTGCGCCTGCTGGTCGCGGTAGACCATCGCCGACAGCGAGCTGACATAGCCGCCGTCGCTGACCTGGCGGCTCTGGCCGAAGCACCAGCCGTTCAGCGCCCGCAGCACCCGGGTCGCCGAGGCCTTGACGTCCCAATGGTCGGGCGTCGAGAAGTAGTCGGCCAGAAAGCCCTGGACGCTCAGGTCGCCGGCCTGCTTGGCCAGCGGATTGCGGGAGGTGGAGTCGCTGATCAGCGCGCAGGCCCCCTTGGCCGCCAGCAGCGGAGCCTCGGGGAGGCGCACCGCCATCGAGCTGCGATGCCGGCGACGCTCCGGCGCCACGAAGGCCTGACCATGACTCAATGACAGCTGGGGAGATGCCAAGACGCGCTCCTTGTGTCGGCGATGCCTGCCGGGCCCGGCAGGCCCGCTTCCGGCACGCCATGATACACCCTCGGGCCGGGCCCTGGCTCGTCCACCAAAGCCGCAGGCCGAGCGCGCGCAGCCCCCAAGGTCGGATTGGTAATCGCCCGGGACGGCTCGTATAATTCGCCGGATTTTCCACCCGACCCGGTCACCCGCCAGAGAAGGATCCGCTGATGAACTTCGACAACATTCCCGCCGGCAAGGATCTGCCCAACGACGTCTACGTGGCGATCGAGATCCCGGCCAACCACACCCCGGTCAAGTACGAGATCGACAAGGACATGGGCGCCCTGCTGGTCGACCGCTTCATGGCCACGCCGATGTTCTACCCGGCGAACTACGGCTTCATCCCGCACACCCTGGCCGACGACGGCGACCCCCTCGACGCCCTGGTCGTGACGCCCTACCCGGTGCAGCCGGGCAGCGTCATCCGAGCCCGCCCGGTGGGCATCCTCAACATGACCGACGAGGCCGGCGAGGACGCCAAGCTGGTGTGCGTGCCGCATCCCAAGCTGTCCAGCCTGTACGACGACGTCCAGGAAGTCACCGACCTGCCCGAGCTGCTGCGTCAGCAGATCGCCCACTTCTTCGAGAACTACAAGGATCTCGAGAAGGGCAAGTGGGTCAAGGTGGAGTCCTGGGAAGGCGTCGAGGCCGCCCGCAAGGCCATCGAGAAGGCCGCCGCCGCCCACGACAAGGCCTGAAGCGCCTGCGGAGCCTGTCATCGGGGGCCGCCCGCCGGGGCAGCCCCTTCGCGTTCCGCCCTCAGGGCGAGGCGGGGGCCGAGAGGCCGGCCTCGTCCGCCTCCCCCGCCGAAGGCGTCGCGGCCGACGCCGACTCGGCCGCCTCGGCCCCCTCGGCCCCCTCGGCCCCCTCGGCCCCCTCGGCCGATGATGCCGGAACGCCCTCCCCGGAGGCCTCGGCCGCTGACGCCGTCTCCTCGGGCTCAAACGTCGTTTCCGGGGCTGCCGCTCCCACCTCCTCGGCCGGCGCCACCGCCCCCCGGTCTTCGGCCGCACCGCTGGCGTCGGCCAGTGCCCGGGCCAGATCCCGGGCCCGCAGCACGTGATTGGCCATCACCAGGGAATGATTGGCGAACAGGCCGAAGCCGGAGCCGTTGAGCACCACCGGGCTCCACAGCCGTCGCTGGCTGCGCGAGAGCTCGGCCTCCAGGGCCTCCCAGCGAGGCAGCAGCCCGGCACGCTCGAGGGCCTGGCGGCGATCGCGCCGCACGGCCTCGAGCAGCCGCACCGTCGCCCAGGCCTGGCCACGGGCCTCGAAGAAGACGTTGTCGACGCGATACCAGGGCGTCTCCCGGGGCAGCCCCTGGGCCTCGAGGTCGAGATCGGCCAGGGCCTCGGGGTTGCCGACGCTGGCCGAGAGCCGCCGCCCCAGCTCGTCCAGATCGTCCGCCACCCCGGACAGCCAGGGCGCCAGCCCGGCGACACCGCCCGGGGCCGCGGCCCCGTCGGCGGCTTCCAGGTACCCCGTCAGCGCGACCCGCGCCTGCTCCAGGCGATGCTCGGTGGAGGGATAGAACCAGTCGTCCCCGTCACCCTCCAGGCGCGCGCGCACCGCCTCGAACGCCGCCGCCTCGTCGCCGGTCACCGCCGGCAGCGCCCGCCCCAGCCGCCGGGCCTGGTGGAGCACGCCGAGCTCCCAGGCCGGCATGTTGTCCAGCCACAGGCCCGGCGGAGCGATATCGTTGCGCAGATAGCCACCCGGCTTGTCGAGCAGGGTCGTGACCAGCCCGCGCAGGGCGGCCGGCGCCTGACTGCCCGGCGCGGTCGCGTCTTCGGCCGGCGACGGCACCACCGCTGGGGGGCGGCTCCACCAGATGCCGAGGCCGACGGTCGTCAGCAGGTAGAGCCCCGCCAGCCACAGCAGCGGCTTCCAGATCCAGCCGTATTGCGGACGCTCCAGCGCCTCGACCCGCTTGCGACGCTTCTCGGTCGCCTGTCGCTTCCTCATGTTCCGTGTCCCTGACGATGATGAGCCCGATCGCGACGGCACGCCCCGTCGTTCGACCGCGGGCATGCACAGCGTCCCGTCGCTGCGATATGCTGACCTCTGATCATAGCGACACCGGGCGCGGAACCCCAGCGCCGTCCAGGAGTCACAAACGCGCCCCGTGTCGACGCCGATGAAAGGATGCCCCGTGTTGCCAGCCCGCCGCCTGCTCGCCCTGTTCGCCTTCCTCCTGCTGCTGCCCCTGGCCGCCCAGGCGCAATGGTTCGGCGACGACGGGGCCGACTTCCTGCCGGTGAACGAGGCCTTCCAGCCCAGCGCCTGGCACGACGGCGAGACCCTGGTGGTCGGCTTCGAGAACGCCGAAGGCTACTACCTGTACCGCCATCGCTTCGCACTGGCCAGCGACGCCGCCGGCGTGACGCTCGGCGAGCCGCGACTGCCGGCCGGCGAGGCCAAGACCGACCAGTTCCTGGGCGAGGTCCGGGTCTTCTACGACCGCACGGTCTTCACCGTGCCTCTGGAGGGCGAGGCCACGGGGCCGTTGCCGCTGACCCTGACCTTCCAGGGCTGCGCCGACGCCGGGCTGTGCTACCCCCCGGAGACGGTCGCCCTGGAGGCCCCCGAGGGGCCCGCACCGGCGGCCTTCGCCGATCTCGCCGCGGGCGAGCGGACCACCGTTTCCAGCGAGCCGGCGGCAACCGGCGCGCCGCGCAGCGAGGACGGCCGCTTCAGCGCCCTGATGCGCGACGCCAGCGTCCCCTGGGTGCTCGGGCTGTTCTTCCTCGCCGGCCTGGGCCTGACCTTCACCCCCTGCGTGCTGCCCATGGTGCCGATCCTGTCGTCGATCATCGTCGGCCAGCAGCCCGGTCGCCCCCGGGCCCTGGCGCTCTCGGCCAGCTATGTGGCCGGCATGGCGTTGACCTACGCCACGGTCGGGGTACTGATGGGCCTGTTCGGGGCGGGCCTGAACCTCCAGGCGCGCCTGCAGTCGGCGCCGGTGCTGATCGGCTTCGCGGGGCTGTTCACCGTCTTCGCCCTGGCCCTGTTCGGCGCCTTCGAGATGCGCCTGGCGCCGGGACTGGCGACCCGCATCGACGCCTGGCAGGCCCGGGCTCAGCGCAGCGGGCCGGCGGGCCTGGCCGTGGCCGGCGCCCTCTCGGTGCTGGTGGTCTCGCCCTGCGTCTCGGCCCCGCTGGCCGGCGCCCTGGTGTTCATCTCCTCCACCGGCGACGCCCTGATGGGCGGCGCCGCCCTGCTCGCCCTGGCCCTGGGCATGGGCGTGCCGCTGCTGCTGGTCGGCACCTTCGGGCCGAGCCTGCTGCCGCGCACCGGCGCCTGGATGGGCGGCGTCAAGGCGGCCTTCGGCGTGTTGATGCTGGGCATCGCCGTGTGGCTGATCGAGCGGCTGATCCCGGCGCCGGCCGCCCTGCTGCTGTGGGCGGCGCTGGCCATCGGCACGGCCCTGGCCCTGGGCGCCCTCACCTGGAATCAGCCCCAGGGCTGGCCCCGGGTGCGTCAGGCCGCCGGCATCCTGCTGCTGGTCTGGGGCGTCAGCCTGGTGATCGGCGCCTCCCGGGGCGGCCAGGATCCGCTGCGCCCCCTGGCGGGCCCGCCCCCGTCGGCGACGCCGGGCAGCGACGCCGCCGCCGACGCCCGGCGGGTGACCAGCCTCCGGGGTCTGGACACGGCGCTCGCCGAGACCACGCGCCCCGCCTTCGTCAACGTCACCGCCGACTGGTGCATCTCCTGCAAGGTGATGGAGCGCGAGGTCTTCCCCGACCCGGCCGTGGCCGAGGCGCTGGACGACTTCACGCGCATCGAGGTCGACGTCACCGACTCCGGGCCCGCCAGCCGCACCCTGCTGGAGCGCTACGCGCTGTTCGGCCCGCCGAGCCTGCTATTCTTCGACGACGGTCGGGAACTGCGCGATGCCCGCATCCAGGGCGAGGTGAACGCCGACGGCCTGGCGCGCCATCTCCGGGGCGTTCAGGACTGGCTCGCGGACGGCCGCGGCTGAGCGGCGGCGGATGCCGCCGCTGGACATCGAGATCGATTTTCGGCAAACTCCGCCGACATCGCTTTCAAGGCCGATAGAGGCGGTAAGACACGGCATCTTGCCGCGATCTATGGTGAGTTGGCCGAGGTTGACAGCGCCGGCCGACACCCCCGAACCCACCCCATCGAGACGACGTCATATGGATATCCGCAAGGTCAAGAAGCTGATCGAGCTGCTGGAAGAGTCGAACATCAGCGAGATCGAGATCCAGGAAGGCGAGGAATCGGTGCGCATCAGCCGCCACCCCAACGGCACGGCCTATCCCCAGGCGCCGGCCGCCGGCTGGCCGGCAGCACCGGCGCCCGCCCAGCCGGCCGCCCCGGCCCCGCAGGCCGCCGCCCCGGCCGAGCCGGCCGCCGACCCGAGCCCCGGCTACCAGGGCCACGAGGTGCTCTCGCCCATGGTGGGCACCTTCTACCGCGCCCCCGCCCCGGGCGCCAAGCCGTTCGCCGAGGTCGGCCAGAGCGTCAAGAAGGGCGAGACCATCTGCATCGTCGAGGCGATGAAGATGATGAACCAGATCGAAGCCGACCGTGACGGCGTCATCGAGGCGATCCTCGTCGAGGACGGCGAGCCGGTCGAGTTCGAGCAGCCGATGGTCGTCATCTCCTGATCTTTTCACCCACTTGGCGGACCCCATCATGCTGGACAAGGTTCTCATCGCCAACCGCGGCGAGATCGCCCTGCGCATCCTGCGCGCCTGCAAGGAGCTGGGCATTCGCACGGTCGCGGTTCACTCCCAGGCCGACCGCGAGCTGATGCACGTGCGCCTGGCCGACGAGGCCGTGTGCATCGGCCCCGCCTCCTCGGCGCAGTCCTACCTCAACATCCCGGCGCTGATCAGCGCAGCCGAGGTCACCGACTCGAGCGCCATCCACCCGGGCTACGGCTTCCTGTCCGAGAACGCCGACTTCGCCGAGCAGGTGGAACGCTCCGGCTTCACCTTCATCGGCCCCAGGGCCGAGACCATTCGCCTGATGGGCGACAAGGTCAGCGCCATCGAGGCCATGAAGGAGGCCGGCGTGCCCACCGTCCCCGGCTCCGACGGCCCGCTGGGCGACGACGAGGGCGAGATCCTGGCCACCGCGCGGCGCATCGGCTACCCGGTGATCATCAAGGCCGCCGCCGGCGGCGGCGGGCGCGGCATGCGCGTGGTCCACACCGAGGGCCACCTGCTCTCCGCGGTGACCGTGACCCGCACCGAGGCCCACTCGGCCTTCGGCGACGGCACCGTCTACATGGAGAAGTTCCTCGAGAAGCCGCGCCACGTCGAGGTGCAGGTGCTGGCCGACGGCCAGGGCAACGCCATCCACCTCTTCGACCGGGACTGCTCGCTGCAGCGTCGCCATCAGAAGGTGATCGAGGAGGCTCCCGCGCCGGCCCTGGATCCGGACGCTCGCGCCCAGGTGCTCAAGGCGTGTACCGACGCCTGCCTCAAGATCGGCTACCGCGGCGCCGGCACCTTCGAGTTCCTCTACGAGGACGGCCAGTTCTTCTTCATCGAGATGAACACCCGGGTCCAGGTCGAGCACCCGGTCACCGAGATGGTCACCGGGGTCGATATCGTCCGCGAGCAGCTGCGCATCGCCTCCGGCCTGCCGCTGTCGGTACGCCAGGAGGACATCGAGCTCAACGGCCACGCCTTCGAGTGCCGCATCAACGCCGAGGACGCCCGGACCTTCATGCCCTCCCCCGGCAAGGTCACGCTCTACCACCCGCCCGGCGGGCTGGGCGTGCGCATGGACTCCCACGTCTACACCGGCTACTCGGTGCCGCCGCACTACGATTCGCTGATCGGCAAGCTGATCACCTGGGGCGACGACCGCGAGACGGCCCTGACGCGGATGCGCATCGCCCTGGACGAGCTGCTGGTCGAGGGCATCAAGACCAACACCGACCTGCACAAGGATCTGGTCCGCGACGGCTACTTCCAGCAGGGCGGCGTCAACATTCACTACCTGGAGAAGAAGCTCGGGCTCTGAGGAAACCCTGATTTATTGCTGCGCTCGATATCTTGGCTACCGGCGGTACTCAATATCCTCATTTACTGGCGTGTAAACTCCGGTATTTCCGTTCCGGCGGCAGTCAATCTATCTTCGCTCGCGGCATAAATCAGCGCTTTCCTAAGCCCGGCCGATACTCCACCGGCGCGGGGCGGCTTGACCGCCCCGCCGTCGTTTCCCCACGCGATTCCCGGGAGTCATCATGCCCTGGCTGCAACTCAAGGCGCACATCGCCCCGGAACAGGCCGAGCTGCTCGAAGACCTGCTGCTGGCCGAAGGCGCCACCGCCATCACCCTCCAGGACGCCCAGGACGACCCGCTGTTCGAGCCCGAGCGCGGCACCACCCCGCTGTGGGACGAGACGGTGCTCACCGGCCTCTACGACGACCTCGAGGGCCTGCCGGCCATGCTCGAGCGCCTGGCCGCCGCCTGGGCCGAGGCCATGCCCGGCGAGCCCTGCCCCACGATCGACCACGAACTGCTCGACGACCGCGACTGGGAGCGGGCCTGGATGGACGATTTCCAGCCCCTGAAGATGGGTCAGCGGCTGTGGATCGTGCCCAGCTGGCACGAGGTCCCCGACGCCGACGCCGTCAACCTGCTCCTGGACCCCGGCCTGGCCTTCGGCACCGGCACCCATCCCACCACCGCCCTGTGCCTGGAGTGGCTCGACGGCCTGGCGGTGGCCGGCGAGCTGGCGGATCGCCAGACCCTCGACGTGGGCTGCGGCTCGGGCATCCTGGCCATCGCCGCCCTCAAGCTCGGCGCCGCGGCCGCGACCGGCACCGATATCGATCCCCAGGCCCTCACCGCGAGCCGCGACAACGCCGAGCGCAACGGCGTGGCGGAGCCCGACTTCCGGCTCTGCTACCCGGAGCAGCTGGAGGCCTCGGCGCGCTTCCCGCTGGTGATCGCCAACATCCTGGCCGGGCCGCTGATCGAGCTGGCCGGCGAGATCGCCGGCCGTGTGGCGCCGGGCGGGCGGCTGGCGCTGTCGGGCATCCTCGAGGCCCAGGCCGAGGAGGTCCTCGAGGCTTATCGCGATCAGGGGCTGGTCATGGACGAGCCGGCAGTGCGCGAGGGCTGGGTGCGGCTCACCGGGCATCGCCCCGCGGAAGGCCGCCCCGCGGAAGGCCGCCCCGCGGAAGGCCGCCCCGACTGACGCGACCCTCGACCGGCTTCACCCAATCCCTCGGGGGGCGTATGATATGTCCCCCTTCGAGCCATCGATCCCGATCATGACCGACTCTCGCCCCCTGCCGCGCATCGGCCGCCATCGCCTCCCCAACCGGGTGATCCTGGCTCCCATGGCCGGCGTCACCGATCGCCCCTTCCGCGCGCTCTGCCGCCGGCTGGGGGCGGGCCTGGTGGTGGGCGAGATGGTGACCTCGGATCCCAGCCTGTGGCACACCCGCAAGTCGCGGCTGCGCATGGACCACCGCGGCGAGCCGGGGCCCCGCGCGGTGCAGATCGCCGGCGGCGACGCCGAAATGCTGGCCCGGGCGGCGCGCCTCAACGCCGAGATGGGCGCCGAGATCATCGACATCAACATGGGCTGCCCGGCCAAGAAGGTCTGCAACAAGGCCGCCGGCTCGGCCCTGCTGCGGGACGAGGCCCTGGTGGCCGAGATCCTCGAGGCGGTGGTGGCCGCGGTCGAGGTGCCGGTGACGCTGAAGATCCGCACCGGCTGGTGCGCCGAGAGCAACAACGGTGTGCGGGTGGCCCGGCTGGCCGAGGACGCCGGCATCCAGGCCCTGGCGGTTCACGGCCGCCACCGCCAGCAGCGCTACGGCGGCGAGGCGGAGTACGACACCATCGCCGCCATCAAGGCGGCGGTGGACCTGCCGGTCTTCGCCAACGGCGACATCGACTCGCCCGAGAAGGCCCGCCGGGTCCTCGACTATACTGGAGCGGATGCGGTGATGATCGGCCGCGGCGCCCAGGGCAATCCCTGGATCTTCCGCGAGATCGACCACTACCTGCAGCACGGCCGCCGCCTGGCCGCGCCCGACGACGCCGAACGTGCCTCGGCGCTGCGCGGCCACCTGGTCGCCCTGCACGACTTCTATGGTGAGCACATGGGCGTGCGCATCGCCCGCAAGCATCTCGGCTGGTACCTGGCCGGCGACGCCCGCCTCGATGATGCCGCCCGCCGCGCCCTGCGTGCCACCTTCAATGGCCTGGACAGCCCCGCTGCCCAGTGCCGCTTCATCGACGAACTCTTTCGTCACGACCCCGCCACGGCCGCCGACCGTGTCGCCCGGGCCGTGACGCCGGACGGAACCTGTGCCGCATGACCAGCAGCCAAGCCCTTGATCCCAACCCCGAGCTGGACGCCCGCGAGCTCGCCGAACGGACCGCCCCCGCCGCCGGCGACATGCCGCTGCGCGAAGCCGTCGACAACGCCATGCGCCGCTACTTCGCGCACCTCGACGGCGGCGACGTCACCGACCTCCACGCCATGGTGATGGCCGAGGTGGAGGCGCCGCTGCTCGCCGCGGTCCTCGAGCACGCCCAGGGCAACCAGACCCGCGCCGCGGAGATGCTGGGCCTCAACCGAGGCACCCTGCGCAAGAAGCTCAAGCACTACGGCCTGATTTGACCCTCGCGAGGGCGCCTCTTGGCGCCCTCGCGCGCTCTCGTCCGACCTCCTTGTCCACGCCCGCAACAGAGTGACGCTCATGTCCCAAGCCTCCACCACCCCCCCGGTCCGTCGCGCCCTGATCAGCGTCTCCGACAAGACCGGCATCGTCGACTTCGCCCGCGGCCTCAGCGACCAGGGTGTCGAGCTGCTCTCCACCGGCGGCACCTTCCGCCTGCTGCAGGAAAACGGCATCCCGGTCACCGAGGTCTCCGAGCACACCGGCTTCCCCGAGATCATGGACGGCCGCGTCAAGACCCTGCATCCCAAGATCCACGGCGGCATCCTGGGGCGGCGCGGCCAGGACGACGCGGTGATGGCCGAGCACGACATCGCCGCCATCGACATGGTGGTGGTCAACCTCTACCCCTTCTCGGCCACCGTGGCGCGCCCCGACTGCACCCTCGAGGACGCCATCGAGAACATCGACATCGGCGGCCCGACCATGGTCCGCGCCTGCGCCAAGAACCACGCCTACACCACCATCGTGGTCGACGCCGGCGACTACCAGCGGGTGCTCGAGGAAGTCGCCCGGGGCGGCATGCAGCAGGCCACCCGCTTCGACCTGGCGGTGAAGGCCTTCGAGCACACCGCCGGCTACGACGCCGCCATCGCCGACTATCTCGGCCAGCGGGCTCCCGGCGGCGAGGCCGGCTTCCCGCGCACCTACAACCTGCAGTTCGTCAAGAAGCAGGCCATGCGCTACGGCGAGAACCCGCACCAGTCCGCCGCCTTCTACGTGGAGCCGGACTGCCGCGAGCCCAGCGTCGCCACCGCCGAGACCCTGCAGGGCAAGCCGCTGTCGTTCAACAACGTGGCCGACACCGACGCCGCCCTGGAATGCGTCAAGGGCTTCACCGACACCGCCTGCGTGATCGTCAAGCACGCCAACCCCTGCGGCGTGGCGGTGGGCGCCCGCCCCGTCGAGGCCTACGACAAGGCCTTCGCCACCGACCCCACCAGCGCCTTCGGTGGCATCATCGCCTTCAACCGGGCGCTGGACGCCGAGACCGCCCGGGCCATCATCGACCGCCAGTTCGTCGAGGTGATCATCGCCCCCGGGGTCGAGGCCGCGGCCGCCGAGATCGTCGCCGAGAAGAAGAACGTGCGCCTGCTCGATATCGGCGCCCACTGGCCCGGCGAGCGGCAGCACGCCCACGACCTCAAGCGCGTCACCGGCGGCCTGCTGGTCCAGGATCGCGACCTGGGCATGGTCGGCCGCGACGAGCTCACCGTGGTCAGCGAGCGCGTGCCCTCCGAGCAGGAGATGCGCGACCTGGCCTTCGCCTGGAAGGTCGCCAAGTACGTCAAGTCCAACGCCATCGTCTACGCCAAGGACGGCCAGACCATCGGCGTCGGCGCCGGCCAGATGAGCCGCGTCTACTCCGCCAGGATCGCCGGCATCAAGGCCGCCGACGAGGGCCTCTCGGTGCCCGGCTCGGTGATGGCCAGCGACGCCTTCTTCCCCTTCCGCGACGGCATCGACGCCGCCGCCGAGGCCGGCATCACCGCGGTCATCCAGCCCGGCGGCTCGATGCGCGACCAGGAGGTGATCGACGCCGCCAACGAGGCCGGCATCGCCATGGTGTTCACCGGGATGCGCCACTTCAGGCACTAAGGCGCGAGGCGCGAGGCGCGAGGCGCGAGGCGCGAGGCGCGAGGCGCGAGGCGCGAGGCGCGAGGCGCGAGGCAGCATAAGCTCGCACCCCGAAACGTCAACACCCCTGCAGCCAGGCTGCAGGGGTGTTGTTCTTTACGCTTCCGGCTTCCAGGCGTAAAGCACCGCTCTTGCCGCTTCCGCTCGAACCTCGAACCTCGAACCTCGAACCTACGATCCCAGATCGATGCACAGGTACTTGGTCTCGAGGAACTCCTCGATACCCTGGTGGCCGCCCTCGCGACCCAGGCCGGAGGCCTTGAGCCCGCCGAAGGGCGCGGCGGCGTTGGAGATCAGCCCGGTGTTGATGCCCACCATGCCGTAGTCCAGGGCGTCGGCGACGCGCCAGACTCGCCCCAGGTCCCGGGAGTAGAAGTAGGAGGCCAGGCCGTACTCGGTGTCATTGGCCATCGCCACGGCGTCCTCCTCGTCCTCGAAGGGGAAGACCGCCGCCAGGGGACCGAAGGTCTCCTCGCTGGCCACCTTCATGCTGGCGTTGGCATCGCTGATCAGGGTCGGTGTGAAGAAGTTGCCGCCCAGCGGGTGCGGATGCCCGCCCAACAGCAGCTCGGCGCCGTGGTCCACGGCGTCCTGGACGTGCTCGGAGACCTTGGCGACCGCCCGGTCGTCGATCAGCGGCCCGATGTTGACGTCCGCCTCGGTGCCGGCCCCCACCTTGAGCTCGCTGTTCATGGCCACCGCCAGCTTCTCGCAGAAGGCGTTGACCACGCTGGACTGCACCAGGAAGCGGTTGGTGCACACGCAGGTCTGGCCGGCATTGCGGAACTTGGCCGCCATGGCGCCCTCCACGGCGGCGTCCAGGTCGGCGTCCTCGAAGACGATGAAGGGGGCGTTGCCGCCGAGCTCCAGGGAGATCTTCTGCACGTGGCGGGAAGCCTGGGCCATGAGCTCACGCCCCACCTCGGTGGAGCCGGTGAAGGTGATCTTGCGTACCGCGGAGGACTCGGTGAGCGCCGCGGCGATCTCCGAGGCGCGCCCCGGCACCACGTTGAACACCCCGCGCGGCACCCCGGCCCGCTCGGCCAGCAGCGCCAGGGCGGTGGCGGAGAACGGCGTCTGGCTGGCCGGCTTGACCACCACGGTGCAGCCGGCCGCCAGGGCGGCGCCGGCCTTGCGGGTGATCATCGCCGCCGGGAAGTTCCAGGGGGTGATGGCCCCCACCACGCCCACCGGCTGCTTGGTCACCAGGATCCGCTGGTGCGGCTTGGCGGCGGGCACCGTCTCGCCATAGACCCGCCGCGCCTCCTCGGCGAACCAGCGCAGGAAGCTGGCCGCGTAGGCGATTTCCCCGGCCGCTTCCTTGACCGGCTTGCCCTGCTCGTGGGTCATGATCATCGCCAGGTCGTCCCGATGCTCGAGCATCAGGTCGTGCCACTTCATCAGGATGTCGGCCCGTTCCTGGGCGGTCAGGGCCCGCCACGCCGGCAGGGCGGCGTCGGCGGCGTCGATGGCCCGCTCGGTCTCGGCGCGTCCCAGCCGCGGGACGTTGCCCATCGTCTCGCCGTCGGCCGGGTTGATCACTTCGATCTGCTCGCCGCTGTCGGCGGCGACCCAGCTCCCGTCGATATAGGCGAAGGGACAGTAGAGCTGGGTTTCCTTCAGGGCTTCCATGGTCGACTCCTGGCGTGGGGCTCGTGATGAGGGTTGATCCTCATGCTAAGCGCAAGGGCCCCGGCGCGCCAACCGTACCGCCCCCGGACTCAGGCCGGGCGACGCGCCTCCCGGGAGTCGGACAGGGTGATCGACACCGAGTCCGCGAAGCGCAGGGCATGCGGCTTGTCGATCTCCACCTGGGCGGCGAGCACCTGATCGAAGCTCATGATCAGGTCGAGCACCTCCCGGGTCATGCGCTCCAGCAGCAGGAAGCGGTTGTCCTCCACGTGGGCGATCACCCGCTTGGTGATGGTCCGGTAGTTGAGGGCCTCCTCGATGTGGTTGAAGGCCACCGCCTTGTCGGCCCGGTAGCGGATCACCGCGTTGATCACCACGTCCTGGCGATTCTGGATCTCCTCCTCCTTGATGCCGACGTGGGTGCGCAGGCGCAGATCCTTGATGCGGATCGTCGCCAGGTCGTGGTCGAGGTGTTCGTCGCCCAGGGCATGCAATGGCATCTCGATCTCCTTCAGCGGCCGTGGACCAGGGTCAGGAATTCCTGGCGGGTGCTCTGCAGTTCGCGGAAGGCGCCGAGCATCACCGAGGAGGTCATGCTGGAGTTCTGCTTCTCGACGCCGCGCATCATCATGCACAGGTGGCGCGCCTCGATGACCACGGCCACGCCGCGGGCCTCGGTGACCTGCTGCACCGCCTCGGCGATCTGGCGGGTCAGGTTCTCCTGGATCTGCATGCGCCGGGCGTACATGTCGACGATGCGCGCGAACTTGGACAGCCCCAGCACCTTGCCGCGGGGCAGGTAGGCGATATGGCACTTGCCGATGAAGGGCAGCAGGTGGTGCTCGCACATCGAGTAGAGCTCGATGTCCTTGACCAGCACCATCTCGTCGGTATCCGACTCGAAGACCGCGCCGTTGACGATCTCCTCCAGGGACTGGTGATAGCCGTGGTTGAGGAACTGCATGGCCTTGGCGGCCCGCTTCGGGGTATCGCGAAGCCCCTCGCGGTCGGGGTTCTCCCCCAGCTCCTCGATGATGCGGCGATAGTGATTGGCGAGATGTTCGGTCATGGTCAGGCCCCATGCAGAGTCGTTATGTCGGTGCGTCGGCGATGGCCCGGCCACACACCCTTATACTTAAATTATGCAAAATTTCTTTTTTGTACAAGGAGAGATGCCAGGGAAGCCCCAATTCTAGCGCAAGCCCCGGCCGGACGCAGTCTCGCCGCCGCCCGCGCAGTGACAGAATGTCGCGCGCGGCCAGCCGCCGGGCCGGCTGCTCGCCGACGCGGCCTGTGGTAGAGTTGAGACCAGTTTCATGCCAGTGCCCAAGCCTGCCGAGACCCGACATGATCAAGACCCCTACCCTGCTGCTGATGGCCACCGCCCTGACGCTGCCCGGCCTGGCCGCGGCCGACACCCTGTCGCTGCCCGCCGATGCCCGCGTGGAGATGGCGCTGGTCGACGAGCTCGTGCTCGACGCCGAGACCCCGCGCCTGAATGACGTGGTCATGCATCCCGTGGCCGATGGCCGGGGATCGCACGACCTGCCCGACTACTGCGTGGTGGTCGGCGACGCCCAGCGCGACGGCGACCGCATCCGCGTGACCACCGAGGCCCTGACCTGCATCGAAGCCGAGGGCGGCGACAGCGAGATCTACAGCGGCGAACTCACCGCCGGCGCCTACGACACCGACGGCGACTTCGGCATCGCCGCCTGCGACGCCGACCGCTGCCGGCTGACGCCGGACGACCGCTTCGTGCTGACCCTGACCCGGCCCGTGAGCATCGAGCAGCAGGCCAACCCCTCCGCCGAGATCAACGAGCGCCGCCGCCGGCACGGCGAGGAAGGCGCCGAGGCCGCCGGCGAGTAGCCCGCGGGGGCGCCGACCGGCGTCCCGCTCCCCCCTCAGGGGCCGCCGGCCAGCCAGCGCGGGGCCGCCTCCAGCGCCTGGCGCTGCTGCTCGAGCTGGCGGATGTGGCTGTCCCAGTAACCGGCGTCCACCAGCCAGGGGAAGGCGCGGGGAAAGGCCGGATCCTCCCAGCGATCGACCAGCCAGGCGCTGTGGCGCAGCAACCGCAGGGTCCGCAGCGGCTCCACCAGCGCCAGCTCGGCCCGGTCGAAGTCGCGGTGCTGCTCGTAGCCCTCGATCACCTCGGACAGCTGCATCTGGCGCTCGCCCTCGTCCTGGGCCGTGAACAGCATCCACAGGTCCTGGATCGCCGGCGCCATCAGGCAGTCGTCGAAGTCCACCAGGGCGAAGTGGCCGTCGCGGCCCAGCAGGTTGCCCAGGTGGCAGTCTCCCTGAGCGCGCAGGAAGCTCGCCCGCTCCACGGCACCGTCGGCCAGGTGTTCGCGCAGCGCCTCGCTCACCCGCGCGTAGGCCCGGCGCTGGCGGGCGTCCAGCCGGCCGCTGTCCAGCACCCCCTGCACGGCCTCCTCGGCCATGGCCGCCGGCGCCAGCGTCCGACGCTGGGCGAAGGCCCGGCGCTCGCCCACCGCGTGCACCGCGCCGATCACCTCGCCCAGGGCGAACAGGTGCTCGGGGGATTCCAGCTCGGGCGCCTGGCCAGGCAGCTGGGGAAAGACCGCGAAGCGAAAGCCGTCGTGGTGATGCAGGCTGGCGCCCGCGGCGTCGCGCCAGGGGGCGGCCACCGACACGCCCTCGTCCGCCAGCTCGGCCAGGAAGTCGTGCTCCTCCTGGATCTGGGCATCCGCCCAGCGCTCGGGACGGTAGAACTTGACCACCCAGCGTCGCCGCTCGTCGTCGTGGACCAGGTAGACCCGGTTCTCGTAGCTGTTCAGGGCGAAGGGCTCGCCGGGCAGCCAGAAGCCCAGCGACTCCACCGCCGCCACCACCCGGGCGGGGTCGAGACGGGCGAAGGGATGGATGGCGTCGTGCATGGGCGCTCCTGTTCGATCGTCGAGCCCGCATGCTACCAGAGCCGGGCGGGCGTGCGCGCCAGGGCCCAGGCCTCGATCTCCTCGGCCCCCGCCCGGCGGCAGGCCCGCGCCAGGGCGTCCAGGGTCGCGCCGGTGGTCATCACGTCGTCGAGCAGGACCACCCGCCGCGGCAGCGGCCCGGCCACCCGAAAGGCGCCGCGCAGGTTGCCCCGCCGGCCGCGGCGGTCGAGCCCGCGCTGACTCGGCGTGTCGCGGCATCGCTCGGCTCGCCGGCGCGGCACCCCCAGCCGCCGTGCCAGGCGCTCGGCCAGCCAGCGTCCCTGATCGAAGCCCCGCGCCCTCGCCCGCCGCGGGTGCAGGGGGACCGCCACCAGGGCCTCCGGGCGCGGCGCGTTCGACAGGCCTTCCAGCAGCAACGCCAGGAGCACGCCGCCGGCCCGGGGCGAGGCCTGGAACTTGAAGCGGCGCATCAGCACGGCGATCTCGGCCTCGTAGCGCAGCGGCACCCGGGCGGCATCGAAGGCCGGCGGGTGCCGCAAACAGCGGCCGCACATCCGCCCCCGCGCCTGGCCCGGCTGGGGTTCGGCACAGCCCGGACAGGCCGGCCGGTTCCAGGGCAGCGCCGCCAGGCAGGGCCGACACCAGGGCGCGCCGCCCTGGCAGGGGCCGAGGCAGAAGGCGCAGCGCCCGGGCAGCATCCGGCGCAGCCAGCCGTCAACCTCGGCATGCCCGACGGTTGACATGCCGACGCGTCCCCGTACCCTATCGGTCAACCTCGATATTCGCGACCAGTTGACCAAAAGCGAGCCCGCCATGCCTGCCCATGCCTCCGCAACGCCCCTGGATGACCTGACCCTAGACGCCGTCGGCGGCGTTCGCCACGACTGGACGCTGGAGGAGATCCAGGCGCTGTTCGCGCTGCCCTTCAACGACCTGCTGTTCCGCGCCCAGCAGGTGCATCGGGCCCACTTCGACCCCAATGCCGTCCAGGTGTCGACCCTGCTGTCGATCAAGACCGGCGCCTGCCCGGAGGACTGCAAGTACTGCCCGCAGTCCGGCCACTACAACACCGGGCTCGACAAGGAGAAGCTGCTGGAGATCGAGAAGGTGGTGGAACAGGCCCGGGCCGCCAAGGCGGCCGGCGCCAGCCGCTTCTGCATGGGCGCGGCCTGGCGCAGCCCCCGGGAGAAGGACCTGCAGGTGGTGATGGAGATGGTCTCCCGGGTCAAGGCGCTGGGCCTCGAGACCTGCATGACCCTGGGCATGGTCGACACCGAGCAGGCCCGACGACTGTCCGACGCCGGCCTCGACTACTACAACCACAACCTCGACACCTCGCCGGACTACTACGGCGAGATCATCACCACCCGCACCTACGCCGACCGCCTGGAGACGCTGGCCAACGTCCGCGAGGCGGGCATGAAGGTCTGCTCCGGCGGCATCCTCGGCATGGGCGAGGCGCCCCGCGATCGCGCCGCCCTGCTCCAGGAGCTGGCGCGCCTCGAGCCGCATCCCGAATCGGTGCCCATCAACATGCTGGTCAAGGTCCCCGGCACCCCGCTGGAGGACGTCGAGGACCTGGACCCGCTGGACTTCATCCGCGCCATCGCCGTGGCCCGCATCCTGATGCCGAAGAGCCATGTGCGGCTCTCCGCCGGCCGCGAGCAGATGGACGAGTCGACCCAGGCCATGGCCTTCCTGGCCGGCGCCAACTCGATCTTCTACGGCGACACCCTGCTGACCACCGGCAACCCCCAGGTGGAGCGCGACCGGGCGCTGTTCGACAAGCTCGGCCTGCACCCGGAGCGCCGCGAGACCTGCGCCGACGACGCCGGCGCCGAGGCCGCCCTGGACGCCGCCATCCGCGACCGCCAGGGCAGCGAGCTGTTCTACGACGCCGCCGGGGCCTGAGGCCATGACCGCCCCCTGGTCGCAGCGTCTGGCCGAGCGGGCCGCCAGCCACCGGGCCCGTGGCCTGTGGCGCACCCGGCCCACCCTGTCGCCCGCGGAGGCGCTGCGCGACTTCGCCGGCAACGACTACCTGGGCCTGGCCGCCGACCCGCGACTGGCCGAGGCTCAGGCCGAGGCGGCCCGGCGCTGTGGCGCCGGGGCCCGCGCCTCGCACCTGGTGTGCGGCCACCTGGAGGTCCACGAGGCCCTCGAGCGGCGCCTGGCCGCGCTCACAGGCCGGCCCCGGGCGCTGCTGTTCTCCACCGGTTACATGGCCAACCTGGGCACCCTGCAGGCGCTGTGCGACCGGTATACCCCGGTCTTCCAGGATCGCCTCAACCATGCCTCGCTGCTCGACGGCGCCCGGCTCGCCGGCGCCCCCTCGCGGCGCTTCCATCATCGCGACCTCGCCGACCTCGAGCGCCTGCTGGCCCGCGCCCCGCATGACGCCCCGCGGCTGGTGGTCAGCGACGGCGTCTTCAGCATGGACGGCGACGTCGCCGACATCGCCGGCCTGGCCCGGACCTGCCGCGCGCATGCCGCCTGGCTGATGATCGACGACGCCCACGGCCTGGGCGTGCTCGGCGAGCACGGCGACGGCTGCGCGGGCCGGGCCCACGGCGTCGACGAGGTGCCGGTGCTGGTCGGCACCCTGGGCAAGGCGCTGGGCAGCGCCGGGGCCTTCGTGGCCGGCGACGAGGCGCTGATCGAGCACCTGATCCAGTTCGCCCGGCCCTACGTCTACACTACCGCCCAGCCGCCGGGCGTGGCGGCGGCCACCCTGGCCGCCCTGGACCTCCTCGCCGCCGAGCCGGAGCGCCGAGCCAGGCTGCAGGCACGCATCACGCGCTTTCGCCGCGAGGCCGCCACCCTCGAGCTGCCGCTGGCCGACTCCGCCACGCCGATCCAGCCGATCCTGCTGGGCGACGGCGCGCGGACCCTGCGCTGGGCCGCACGCCTGCGCGACGCCGGGCTGCGGGTCGGCGCCATCCGCGAGCCGACGGTGCCCCGGGGCGAGGCGCGACTGCGCATCACGCTCTCCGCGGGCCACGACGACGACGCCCTGGACGCCCTGCTCGAGGGGCTGGCCGCCTGTCGCCGGGAGGAGCACGCATGAGCGAACCGACGTCCCGGCGTCGCCTGGTGCTGCTCGCCGGCTGGGGCTGCGACGCCCGCATCTGGCGCGACCTGGCGGACCACTGGCCCGAGGCGGTCGAGGTCCGGACCCCGGACTGGCCGGGCCATGGCGCCCGCCCCGAGCTCCGCGACCCGGCCGCCCTGGGCGCCCTGGCCGAGGCCATGGCCGACGACCTGCCCGCCGACGCCGTCTGGGTCGGCTGGTCCCTGGGCGGGCTGCTGGCCGGCGCCCTGCTCGACCGGCTACCGGCCCCCCGGGCCCTGGTGCTGCTGGGCATGGACGCGCGCTTCTGCCACCCCGAGGGCGTCGACGAGGCGGCCCTCGCCACCTTCCGCGGCGCCTTCCGCCGCGACCCGGACGCCACCCGGGCGCATTTCCTGCGCTGGCAGCTGCGCGGCGAGCCCGCCCCCCGGGCGGCGCACCGCCGCCTGCTGACGCTGCTCGGGGAGCAGGCGCCCGCCCCGACCACCACCCTGGCCGCGGGGCTCGCCCAGCTCGCCCGGCTCGACAACACGCGTCGGCTCGCCGCGGCGCCCTGCCCGGTACACCGGCTGGCCGGCGAGGCCGACCCGCTGCTGACCCCCGCCCTCCGCGCCGGGGCCGACCGGCGGATCGCCGACGCCGGCCATGCGCCGATGCTCAGTCAGCCGCAGGCGCTGGCCGGCGCGCTGGCCGCCATCGCCGCCGCCCCCGAGCGCCGTCCGACCGTGCAGGAGACCCCGTCATGACCGCCCTGCCGAGCGCCGAGCCGAGCCGCTCCGATCGCGACTGGCGCGACCGCGTCGCCCACGCCTTCTCCCGAGCCGCCCCCCACTACCAGGCGCGCGCCCGGGCCCAGCAGGCCATGGGCGAACGCCTGCTGGCGGGGCTGCCGGCGCGCGCCGAGCGGGTGCTGGACCTGGGCTGCGGGCCCGGCGAGATGACCGCCGAGCTGGCGCGCCGCTACGCGGGCGGCGATGCGGTCACCGGGCTCGACCTGGCACCGGGCATGCTCGAGGAGGCGCGCCGCCGTCACGGCACGACGATCCGCTGGCTGTGCGCCGATGCCGAGGCCCTGCCGCTGGCGACGGCCGGGATCGACCTGGCGGTCTCCAACCTGGCGATCCAGTGGTGCCCCGACCTGGAGGCGGTGCTCGGCGAGCTGCATCGGGTGCTGCGCCCCGGCGGCCGCGCGCTGATCAACACCCTGGGGCCCGGCACCCTCGACGAGGTCGGCCGCGCCTGGGCGCGGCCGGCAGGCCTGCTCGGCTTCCGCGATGCCGCCCGACACCGGCTGGCCGCGCATCGGGCCGGCTTCGCCGGCGTGGCCGTCGAGTCGCGCCTGGAACGCTTCCACTACCCGGATCTGCAGGCGGTGATGGCCTCGATCAAGGGCGTGGGCGCCCAGGTGGCACGCCCCGGGGCACGCCTCACCCGGACCGACGTCGCGCGCGCCCGGCGCCGCTACGAGGCCCTGCGCACCCCTGCGGGCCTGCCGGTTTCCTATCACCTGCTGACCCTGACACTGGAGCGCTGAGATGTCCGCCTACTTCGTCACCGGCACCGACACCGACGCCGGCAAGACCCTGGTGGCCAGCGGCCTTCTGGCCCTGGCCCGGCGGCGGGGGCTGACCACCCTGGGCCTCAAGCCGGTGGCCTCCGGCTGCGAGGCGACCCCGGCGGGGCTGCGCAACGTCGACGCCCTGACCCTCCAGGCCCAGAGCGTGCCGGACACCGCCTATGCGACGATCAACCCCTGCGCCTATGCGCCGGCCATCGCGCCCCACCTGGCCGCGCGACGCGCCGGCGAGGCGCCAAGCCTGGCGGCGCTGGCCGATGACCTCGCCGGCCCGCTGGCCGAGGGCCGCGACCTGACCCTGGTCGAAGGCGCCGGCGGCTGGCGCGTGCCCCTCAACGACGCCGAGGACCTCGCCGGGCTGGCGGTGCGCCTCGAACTGCCGGTGATCCTGGTGATCGGGCTCAAGCTGGGCTGCCTGAGCCATGCCCGGCTCACCGCCGAGGCGGTGCGGGCCGACGGCCTGCGCCTGGCCGGCTGGGCGGGCAACCTGATCGATCCCGACTTCGCCGCCGACGAGGCCCTCTACCGGGACAACCTCGACACCCTGGCGGCGAGCCTGAAGGCGCCCTGCCTGGGGGTGATCCCGCGCCTGTCGGGCGAATCGCCGGCGGCCCGGGCGCAGGCCGCCACGGGACACCTGGTGCTGCCCGACGCCGACGGGCGCTGAGCCGAGCGTCGCACGGGGCGATGTCGGGACGGGAGGAGGCGACGAGGCCATCGGCGGCCCAAGGGCACGCAGCTCGCGCAGGGGGGAGGCGCGTCTCAGCGGGGAGTGTCGGGATGCCTCGGTGGGCGGGACGTCGCCGCGCCGGTCGCGATCGACGGGCCGGGAGGGGAAGCGGCGATGAGCATGGTGCGTCGGGTGGGACTCGAACCCACACACCCGGAGGCACGAGGACCTAAACCTCGCGTGTCTACCAATTCCACCACCGACGCAGCGGGCGGTTGCCCGAACAGGGCCCATATCATGCCAGCGGCGTCACGCCGTCGCAAGCCCCGAGCGGCGCCATGGCGGGCCTGAGAGGCTCCCGGGAGGGCGGCGCTCAGCGCCGGGTAGCCTCCATGGCCGGCGAGTCGGACACGCCGGCGTGGCTGTGCACGCGATTGCGTCCGGCCTGCTTGGCGGCATAGAGCGCCTCGTCCGCCCGTGCCAGGGCCAGGGCCTCGCGGCGGGCAAGCGACTCTCCCGTGTCGGGCAGCCGCGCCACGCCCAGGCTGACCGAGGCCTCGACGCACAGCGCGGCGCCCTGGCCGGGAAGCCGAAAGTGGAAGGGGGCGTCGACGACGACCCGCCGCAGTCGCTCGGCCAGGGCCATCACCTGTGCATCGTCGCGACGCTCGACCAGCACGGCAAACTCCTCGCCGCCGAGGCGCGCCAGGCCGTCGCCCTCGCGCAGCTCATGGCGGAGCCGGCGGGTGAGCAGGCTCAGCAGCTCGTCACCCGCCGGATGGCCATGGCGGTCGTTGATCGCCTTGAAGTGATCGACATCCAGCAACACCAGGTGGACCGGCGCCGCCTCGGCCCGGGCCTCGAGCCAGTGGCGCAGGCCGCGGCGATTGAGGGTTTCGGTCAGGGCATCCGACTCCGCCGCGACCCTCGCCCGCTCCTCGTCCTGCTTGCGGCGGCGGATGTCGACCAGGATGCCGGCGATGGTCAGGGGGCGGCCCGATGCGTCTTGCCGCAGGTCGGCCAGGATCTCGTACCACGCCGTCTGACCGCCCCGCACCAGGCGCACATCCAGCCGGCACTGGCGCCGGCGCCCCGCCAGGCAGTCGCGCACTTCCTGCCACAGGCGCCGCCGATCGTCGCCATGCAGCCGGGCCAGCATGCGCCGCAACGGAATGCGCGGGTAGGTCGCCGGGTAGCCCAGCTGGACCTTGAGGGCGCGGGAGCACCAGACGCGCCCGTTGTTCAACGCCACCTCCCAGACCCCGCAGTCGGCGACCTGATGGAAGAGCTCGAGCTGCCTTGAGCGGCTGCACAGCTGGTGGCGATAGAGGGCGGCGGCGATCAGCTGCCCCGCCGCCGACAGCAGATCGAGTCCCGGGCCGGCCCAGGAGATGGCGCGTTCGCAGTCGTCGATGCCCAGGGTGCCCCACCATTCGCCGTGCACGAACAGCGGCACCGTGGCCATGGAGCGGATGCCCTGGCTCTCCAGGTGGCGCCGCAACGGGCCCTCGGGCATCGACGGCACGCAGATGTCGTGCCGCTCGCCGTTGCGGCGCGCTTCCACCAGGCGGCGATAGGCCGGATCCCCGAAGCCGGAGCGAAAGAAGCGGAAACGGCGCTGTCGGAGCTGGCGATAGGCCGGCGAGGCCGCCCATTCGAAGACATAGTCCTGGATGACGGCCTGCTCCTGGAACTCGAGCAGCTGGAACACCCAGACCCGGCTGGCGCCGGTGACTCGACCGATCTCGGCCAGCAGCCGGTCCACGCCTTCCGCCCAGTTGTCGGCCTCCATCAGGGCCCGGCCGCCCAGCGCCAGGGCGGCGAGGTAATCGGCCTCCCACGAGGCGACGGCGCCCTGCGCCGCGCGATGTCCTGCGTTCCCTGCCACGCCCCGAGCCTCATTCGAGTTTGCCTAGTCCCGGCTCACCTTACCCGAGGGCCCGGCCGCGCGCCATGACGCCCTTCTTGTAAACACTTTCGCCGCAATGCGGTTTACATGTAAGGTGGGGCGCCGACGCCCACCCATGATCCAGGAGGCCCGATGACGTCCCCCCTCTGGCACCCCTACGCCCATCTCAAGACCCAGGCGCCGGCCCCCCGGGTGGTCGGCGGCGACGGCCCCCGCTTCACGCTGGACGGCGGCGAGTCGCTGCTCGACGCCACCTGCTCCTGGTGGTGCATGATCCACGGCTATCGTCACCCGCGCCTGGTCGAGGCCATCCAGCGCCAGGCGGACACCCTGAGCCACGTCATGCTCGGCGGCCTCACCCACGAGCCCGCCGACCGCCTGGCTCGGGAGCTGGTTCGGGTGACGCCGGCGGGCCTGAACCATGTCTTCTTCTCCGACAGCGGCTCGGTGGGCATGGAGGTGGCCATGAAGATGGCCGTGCAGTACCACTACCTGCGCGGCAAGCCGGCCAAGCACCGCATGCTGACGCTGATGAAGGCCTACCATGGCGACACCGCGGGCTGCATGGCCGTCTGCGATCCGGAGGAAGGGATGCACTCCCTGTTCACCGGTTTCCTGCCCCGCCATCACTTCGCCCCCGCGCCGACCGCCCCCTACGACGCCGACGAGGCCGAAGTGCAGGCCGACCTCGACGCCCTGCGCGAAGTGCTCGAGGCGCACCATCACGAGATCGGCGCGCTGCTGATGGAACCGCTGCTGCAGGCCGCCGGCGGCCTCAACATGACCTCGCCCCACTACCTGCGCGGCGCCCGGGCCCTGTGTGACGAGTTCGACGTACTGCTGGTGTTCGACGAGGTGGCCACCGGCTTCGGGCGCACCGGCCGGATGTTCGCCGCCGACCACGCCGACGTGACCCCGGACATCATGGTGCTCTCCAAGGGGCTCACCGGCGGCTACCTGGGCCATGCCGCGACGCTGGCCACCGACCGGATCCACGACGCCTTCATCGGCGACAGCGAGCTGCACGCCTTCATGCACGGCCCGACCTTCATGGGCAACCCGCTGGCCTGCCGGGTGGCGCTGGAGAGCCTGGCGGTGTTCGAGGAGGACGACTACCTGGGCCGCATCCAGGCGCTCAACGGCGTGCTGCGCGAGGAACTCCGCGACGACGCGGCGCTGCGCGACCATCCGGAGGTGGCCGACGTGCGGGTGCTGGGCGCCACGGCGGTGATCGAGGTCCACGACGCCGCCTCCCTGACGGGAGCGGCCGACTTCGCTCGCCGGCGCGGCGTCTGGCTGCGACCCTTCGGGCGCTGGCTATACACCATGCCGGCCTACATCACCGGCGAAGACGACATGCGCTGCATCACCGGCACCATGAAGGCCTGGTTCCTGGAAGGCTGAGGGCCCGGCTGGCATCCCGGGGCCGGGGATGTCAGCCTCTGGGAACATCGACGGCCCAGGACCACGCCCATGCCCCTCAGCAAGACCCAGACCAGCTTCTATCGACGCCTGTACGTGGCGCACCTGATCGCCAGCGGCACCGCCAGCGTGCCGGCCATCACCGCCGCCACCGGCATGCCCCGACGCACCGCCCAGGATACCCTCGCCGCCCTGGCCGAGCTGGATATCCGCTGCGAGTTCGAGCCCGAGCCCGGCCAGCGCCACAACATCGGCCACTACGTGATCCGCGACTGGGGGCCCATCGATCCCGACTGGGTCGCCCGGCATGCCGGGCGACTCCGCGAGGCCCTGGGCTATGCCTGACGCCCCGCGATCGCCGCCGGCCGCCGCCGCTCTGATAGGCTGAAGGGTAGCCACCCCGCGATCCGGAGGTTCCCCATGACGCTCACCCCTTCCCGCATGCTCGCGCTGGGCAGCCCGCTGCCGCCCTTCCGCCTGCCGGACGCCGAGGGCCGGGAGACGGGCAGCGACGACTACCTCGGCCAGCCGCTGCTGGTGATCTTCCTGTGCAACCATTGCCCCTTCGTCAAGCACGTCGCGGATGCCCTGGCGGCCTTCGCCCGGGAATACCAGGCCAAGGGCCTGGCGGTGGTCGGCATCAACAGCAACGACTTCCAGGCTCACCCGGACGACCGCCCCGAGAGGATGGTCGAGGAGGCCCGGACGCGGGGCTACACCTTCCCCTACCTGGTCGACGAGACCCAGGAGGTCGCCCGCGCCTTCCAGGCCGCCTGCACCCCGGACTTCTTCCTCTTCGACCGGGACCATCGGCTCGCCTACCGCGGCCAGTTCGACGACAGTCGCCCCAGCAAGGATACCCCGGTGACCGGCGAGGACCTGCGGGCCGCCGCCGACGCCGTGCTGGCGGACCGCTCGCCGAGCCCGGACCAGAAGCCTTCCATGGGCTGCAACATCAAGTGGAAATAGCGCCTCAGCCGTCCGCCGGGGCGAAGCCCAGCGCCGCCTCCAGCGGCATGGGCCGGCCGATGTGGTAGCCCTGGACCTTGTTCACGCCGTGTTCCCGGAGGGTCTCGAGCTCCTCCCGACACTCCACGCCCTCGGCGATGACCTCGCAGCCGATCGTCCGGGCGAAGGCAATCAGCGACGCGGCCAGGGCGCGACGGCGCCGGTCCCGGTGGAGCTCGCGGATCAGGCTGATATCGAGCTTGAGGATATCGGCGTCCAGCTCGAGGATATGCTGGAAGGAGGCGTACCCCGCCCCGGCGTCGTCGATGGCCAGGCGCACGCCCCGCGCGCGAAGCGGCGCCACGGCCTCCCGGAAGGCGGCGTAGTCCTCGATCCGGTCATGCTCGGTCACCTCCAGCACGATGCGCGACGACTCGCGCCCCGCCAGGGCACGCGCCACCGCCCCGCTGATGACGTGGTCGGGCGAGACGTTGAAGGCCAGGTAGCGCGACTCGGGGAAGGCCTCCAGCGCGGCCAGGGCCTGCCTCAGGGCCAGCATCTCCAGCCGCTCGCCGGCCCCCACTCGCCTCGCCTCGGCGAACCAGACATCCGGCGTTCGATACGGCTCGGCGCTGAAGCGGGCCAGGGACTCGTAGCCCACCACCCGTCGCTGGCCGAGGTGATAGATGGGCTGATAGACGATGGCGACCGCCTCCCGCTCGAGGACCTGCTCGATCCGCGCCAGGATCGCATCCTCCTCCCGGCGCTCCCGAAACCGCTTCTCGATCTGCCGGCCGGCGATATCGGCGACGATGCGCAGCAGCGCCAGGTCTCGCCGGTCGAGGGAGGCGTCGGGCAGGTGGCGATAGCAGCAGAAGGTACCGAACACCTCGCCCGAGGCATCCTGCAGTGGAACCCCGAGGTAGGCGCCGATGTTCAGCTCCCGCGTCACCGGCATGGCGCGGGTGACGGGGTGCAGGGAGGCGTCGGGAATGATCCCGGACAGGTCGTGATCGACGATCTTCCGACAGTAGCTCGCCTCCTGGGGATCGGAGTGTCCCTGCTTGGGGCATTCCGCGCTGCCGCCCGCATCCACCACCCTCAGCACCCGTCGCCCCTCGCAGAATTCCGAGATGAAGGCGACGTCCATGCCGAGATGGCGCCGCAGGCTATACAGCAGGCTCTGCAGATCCTCGCTGAGGGAGGCCTCGCCGGCGTCCGGCCGAGCGAGCCGGTTCCAGATCGCTTGTCGCATGATATCGGTCCCGCGCCGGGCCCGACGCGTCCGGGCCGCCACTCGATGTCGCTAGAGGACAGGGGCGAGGTGACGCGTGCCGGCTGTGCTCCGAGATTCACGGTCGCGCGCCGAGGCCCGCGACACGTAACGAATCGTAACCGAGCCAGGCCCGGCGTCAATATCGACTTTGGTGACGGGGCTCAGGCCCTCGCGTCCTCGTGACGCCCCGCCGCCCTCATGACAAGAGAGCGGCGGACCGGCATCCGCCGCGGGCCTTCCGGCCACGCCGGCCGGGTCGAGGGCATGCCGGGCCTCAGGGCTCGAAGCCCAGGCCGAAGTCGTCGGCGGAGATCGCCATCAGCGAATCGCCGCCGGCCTCGATAGCCTGCCGGTGGCCCCGGGTCCGCGGCAGCAGCCGCTCGAAGTAGAAGCGCGCGGTGGCGATCTTGGTGCGGTAGAAGGCCGCCTCCCCGGTGCCGGCCTCCAGCGCCGCCCGCGCCTGACGGACCGCCCGGGCGAAGAGGTAGGCAAGCGTCACGTAGCCGGCGTACATCAGGTAATCGACGCTGGCCGCGCCCACCTCCTCGCGATCGTTCATGGCCTTCATGCCCACGCCCATGGTCAGCTCGCCCCACTCGGCGTTGAGCTTGGCCAGCGGGCGCACGAACTCGGCCATGCCCGGGGTGGCCTGCTCGGCCTGGCAGAACTTGTGGATCTCCTTGGTGAAGACCTTCAGGGTCTCGCCCTGGCTGGTCAGGATCTTGCGTCCCAGCAGGTCCAGGGCCTGGATGCCGGTGGTGCCCTCGTAGAGGCGGGTGATGCGGGCATCGCGGACCAGCTGCTCCATGCCCCACTCCTGGATGTAGCCATGCCCGCCGAAGACCTGCACCGCCTCGTTGGTGGCCTCGAACCCCGTCTCGGTGAGGAAGGCCTTGACGATGGGCGTCAGCAGGCCGAGCAGCGTCTCCGCCCGCTCCCGCTCGGCGGGATCCCCGCCCTGCTCCACCACGTCGACCAGCTGGGCGGTGTAGAGCACCAGCATTCGGCCGCCCTCGGCGAAGGCCTTCTGGGTCAGCAGCATGCGCCGCACGTCCGGATGGACGATGATCGGATCCGCGGGCTTGTCGGCGGCCTTGGCGCCGGCCAGCGAGCGCATCTGCAGGCGGTCCCGGGCATAGGTCAAGGCGTTCTGGAAACCGGTCTCGGCCAGCCCCAGCCCCTGGATGCCGACGCCGATGCGCGCCGCGTTCATCATCGTGAACATGCAGGCCAGCCCCTTGTGGGGCGCGCCGACCAGGAAGCCCCGGGCGCCGTCGAAGTTCATCACGCAGGTGGCGTTGCCGTGGATGCCCATCTTGTGTTCCAGGGCGCCGCAGCTCACCCCATTGCGCTCGCCCGGCCGGCCCGCCTCGTCCGGCAGGTACTTGGGCACCACGAACAGCGAGATCCCCCTGGAGCCCTCGGGGGCGTCGGGCAGCTTGGCCAGCACCAGGTGAACGATGTTCTCGGCCAGGTCGTGCTCCCCGGCGGAGATAAAGATCTTGGTGCCGGAAATCTCGTAGGCATCGCCGTCGGTCGGCACCGCACGGGTCTTGATCAGCCCCAGGTCGGTGCCGCAATGGGGCTCGGTCAGGCACATGGTGCCGGTCCAGACGCCTTCCACCAGCTTGGCCAGGTAGGTCGCCTTCTGGTCGTCGGTGCCGTGATGGCGCAGGGCGTCGGCGGCCCCGTGGGAGAGGCCCGGGTACATGCCCCAGGCGAGGTTGGCGGAGGCGATCATCTCGTTGAGCGCCATGGCCAGCGAATGCGGCAGGCCCTGGCCGCCATGGGCCGGGTCCGCGGCCAGGCCCGGCCAGCCGCCGTCCACGTACTGCCGATACGCCTCCTTGAAGCCCTTGGGCGCCTTGACCTCGCCGCCCTCCAGGCGGCAGCCCTCCTGGTCGCCACTGAGATTGAGCGGCGCCAGCACCTCACGGGCGAAGCGCCCGCCCTCCTCCAGGATCGCCGCGACCACCTCCGGATCGGCCTCCTCGCCGCCGGGCAGGCGCGCGTAGTGGGCCGGGTAGTCCAGCAGCTCGTCCATCACGAAACGCAGGTCGCGCAGCGGGGCCTGGTAATCGGGCATCTCGTCTCTCCTCGGAATCGCGGGGCGGCGGCGGCCGCTTTCAAACATGTGTTTGAAATTAGCGCCACCCACCGCCAGCAGTCAAGCGTTTGTTTTATTCCGGGGCGAGGGGCGAGGGGCGAGGGGCGAGGGGCGAGGGGCGAGGGGCGAGGGGCGAGGGACGAGGGACGAGGGACGAGGGACGAGGGACGAAGGGCAAGTTTCGCCTTGAACCTCGCTCCTCGAACCTCGTTCCTGCGGTTACTGCATGCGGATGCCGCCGTCCAGGCGGATCACCTCGCCGTTGAGCATGGGGTTGGTGACGATCTGCTCGGCCAGGCGGGCGAACTCGTCGGGCTTGCCCAGCCGCTTGGGGAAGGGCACCGCGGCGGAGAGCGCCGCCACCGCGTCGTCGGGGATATCGCTCATCATCGGCGTCTCGAAGACGCCCGGGGCGATCGCCATCACCCGGATGCCGTGGCGCGACAGTTCCCGGGCCGCCGGCAGGCTCATGCCCGCCACGCCGGCCTTGGAGGCGCTGTAGGCGCACTGCCCCACCTGGCCGTCGAAGGCGGCCACCGAGGCGGTGTTGATCAGCACCCCGCGCTCGCCGTCCTCGCCCGGGGCGTTGCCCGCCATGGCCGCCGAGGCCAGGCGCATGACGTTGAAGGTGCCCACCAGGTTGATCTGCACGGTGCGGGCATAGGCCTCCAGGTCGGCGGGATGGCCCTCGCGGTCGAGGACCTTGGCCACGCTGACCACGCCGGCGCAGTGCACCACCCCGGCCAGGCCCCGCTCGCCGCCCAGGGCGACGGCGGCATCCACCGCGGCCTGGATGTCGTCGGCCGAGGTGACGTCGCCGCGCACGGCCCGGGCGGCCTCGCCCAGACGCTCGGCATGGCCCTCCACGGCGTCGCTGAGGTCGCACAGCACCACGCGGCCGCCGCCGGCCACCAGGCGCTCGGCGGTGGCCGCGCCCAGTCCGGAGGCGGCGCCGGTGATCAGAAAGGTGTTGTCCTTCACTTGCATCGATGGATCTCCACGATCATGGGGCGGCAGGGGTCTCCGCCTTGTCGGCGGCGTCCGCGCGCAGCTTGAAGCGCTGGATCTTGCCGCTGGGGGTCTTGGGCAGGGTGTCGACGAACTCGATCACCCGGGGGAAGGCGTGGGTCGAGAGACGCTCGCGAACCTGCCGGCGGATCTCGTCGGCCAGTGCGTCGCTGGGCTCGACGCCCTCGCGCAGCACCACGTAGGACTTGATGATCTCGCCGCGGATCTCGTCGGGCTGGCCGACGGCGGCGGACTCGGCCACGGCCGGATGGGTGAGCACGGAGTTCTCCACGTCGGTGGGGCCCACCCGGTAGCCGGCGGTGGTGATGATGTCGTCGTCGCGGCCGGCGAACTGGAAGCTGCCGTCCTCGTTGCGCATCACCACGTCGCCGGTGAGGTAGTAGCCCTCGGCGAAGGGATGCTTCTCCTGCCAAGTGTAGCCGGCGAAGAAATGCGCCGGGGAGTTGGCGATGTCCACCGCCAGCACGCCGGGCTCGCCCGGAGGCAGCTCCTTGTACTCGGCATCGAGGATCGCCAGCCGGTAGCCGGGTATCGGCACCCCCATGCCCCCCAGGTGCTTGGGATGGTCCAAGGCATGATGGTTGCAGCAGGTCATGCCGGTCTCGGTCTGGCCGTAGTGGTCCATCACCGGGCAACCCAGGGCGCTTTCCACCCAGGTCACCACCTCGGTGTTGAGCGGCTCGCCGGCGGAGCTGGCGCGGCGCAGCTCGAGGCTCCGGTGGGCGTCGTCGAACAGCCCCGAGGCCTTCATCAGCCGGTAGGCGGTGGGCGCGGCGGCGAAGTTGGTGATGCGGTGGCGCTGCATGAAGGCCAGGGCGCCCTCGGCGCTGAAACCGGCCTCGCAGAAGTGGGTGGTCACGCCCAGCAGCAGCGGGCCGGCGATGGCGTAGTAGAGGCCGTAGGCCCAACCCGGGTCGGCCATGTTCCAGAAGCGGTCCGCGTCCTCCAGCCCGATGGCCAGTTCCATATAGAGGGCGAAGGCCGGCATCGCCGACAGCGGCACGGCCACGCCCTTGGGCTTGCCGACGGTGCCGGAGGTGAACATCTGCAGGAAGGGCGCCTCGGGGGCCTGACGCGGCGGCTCGCCGGCGATGGGCGCATGGGCCAGGGCGGCCTCCCAGTCCAGGTCGTCGCCGTGCGCGTCGTCCGGTCCGCCCACGGCGAGCACCGGCGAGCAACTTTCCAGGCCGTCGAACTTGCCGCGATTGTCCCGATCGGTGATCACCAGCCGGGTGTCGGCGCGCCCCAGCCGGAAGTCCACCGAGTCGGGACCGAAGGCGGTGAACAGCGGCTGATAGACGGCGCCGATCCGCCAGGTGGCCAGCACCGCGATCAGCAGCTGAGGAGAGCGCGGCAGCATGCAGGCGATGCGGTCGCCCTCCCCCAGCCCGCGACTGGCGAACCAGCCGGCCAGCTTCTCGCTCTCGGCGGCCAGCTCGGCGTAACTCAGGGTGGTGACCCGGCCCCGGGTGTCCTCCTGCACCAGGGCCGCCCGCTCGCCACGTCCCTGGCGCAGGTGGCGGCCGCAGCAGGCCTCGAAGGCATTGAGCTTGCCATCGTGGCCATCGTCCAGCCGGGCGATGACGTCCTCGATGGAGAAGCGCTCGAGATAGGCGCGATAGTCGGGAAGGCTCTGGGTTGTGCTCATAAGCTGCCTCTCTGCTGATCGGCCCCGGCCCCTCGGGTCCGGCGACCTCTTGTGCTTGTTGTCGGCAATCGGCTGTCGGCCAGCGCGGGGCGCTCGCGACCCGCCCTCCGGTGGCGGGATGTCGTTGACGTAAGCGTCAACCTAACAAGCGCTAGGTACAAGCTAGAGGCTTCGACGGAACGGGGCAAGGGCTGGGAAGCGGGAAACGGCTAGACGATGGTCGAGCCCGCCGGCCGGCGGGCCTTGAGGGGGACGATCTCAGCCGCCGGTACGGGAGATCATGGCGACCAGCTCCCGGGCCAGGTCCTCCGGGGAGCGTTCGCCGTCCGGGTCGTACCAGCGCACCGTCCAGTTCAGGGCGCCCATCACGAAGCGCGAGACCAGGAAGCGATCGCCGCGAATCAGGCCGGCGGCCAGGGCCTCGTCGATCACCGTCTCCCACAGCGCCTCGTAGGCATCGCGCAGGTGGCTGAGGTGCGCCCGAGCCTCGGGGTCGAGGCGGCGCCACTCGTAGAGGGCCACCACATGGGCGTTGCGATCGGTGAGCAGGGTCTCCAGGTGGGCCCGCGCCATGGCATGCAACCTCGCCTCGGGATCGCTGTCGCAGTGGTCGAGGGCGGCGCGCGCCAGGCTCAGGGCATTCTCGGTGCCCGCCTCGATCACCGCGGCGAGGATCTCCTGCTTGTCGCGGAAATGATGGAAGAGGCTGCCCGACTTGATGCCCATCTCCTGGGCCAGCATGCGCACCGTGGTCCGATCGAAGCCCTCCTGGACGAAGAGCTGCGCGGCCTGGCGGGTGAGTTCCTTGCGGCGCGGCGAGTCATTCATTACATTCATCGACGTTTACACTAGCGCTTGCTTGGTTGACCCTGAGAAAACCATAGCCCCGCCGGCAGGTCAACGCGACACCGGGGCCCATCCACAATCACAAGTACCGACCAGGGAGAATCCCATGAGCCAGTCCCAGGACATCGTCTTCCTCTCCGCGACCCGCACCCCCATGGGCGGCCTGCTGGGCAGCCTGTCGAGCCTCGCCGCACCGGAGCTCGCCGCCACCGCCATCCGCGCCGCCATCGAGCGGGCCGGCCTCGCCGCCGATGCCATCGACGAGGGCATCCTGGGCTGCGTGCTGCCCGCCGGCGTCAAGCAGGGCCCGGCCCGCCAGGCCATGCGCCAGGCCGGCATTCCCGACGCCGTGGGCGCCACCACCGTCAACAAGCTGTGCGGCTCGGGCATGAAGGCCACCATGCTGGCCCATGACCTGATCCGCGCCGGCGCCGGCGAGATCCTGCTGGCCGGGGGCATGGAGTCCATGTCCAACGCGCCCCATGTGCTGCCCAAGGCCCGGAGCGGCTATCGGCTGGGCCATGGCGAGCTGAAGGATCACATGTTCCTGGACGGCCTGGAGGACGCCGAGACCGGCCAGCTGATGGGCGGCTTCGCCCAGGAGATCGCCACCCGCCGCGACTATTCCCGCGAGCGCCTGGACGACTTCGCCATCGCCTCGCTGGAGCGCGCCATGGAGGCCACCAACGCCGGCCACCTGGCCGCCGAGATGGCCCCGGTCACGGTGTCCGGCCGCAAGGGCGACAGCGTGGTCGAGCACGACGAACAGCCCTTCCAGGCCCGGCTCGACAAGATCCGCACCCTGCGACCGGCCTTCGCCAAGGACGGCACCATCACCGCCGCCAACGCCAGCTCCATCTCCGACGGCGCCTCGGCGCTGATCCTGGCCAGCCAGGCCGCGGCGGAGCGCGCCGGCGCCAAGCCCATCGCCCGCATGCTGGGCCACAGCACCCACTCGCGCCACCCCAGCGAGTTCACGATCGCCCCGGTGGGCGCCATCGAGACGCTGATGACCAAGCTCGGCTGGGGCGTGGACGACGTCGACCTGTTCGAGATCAACGAGGCCTTCGCCGTGGTCACCCTGATGGCCATGGACGACCTGGGCCTGCCCCACGACAAGGTCAACGTCTTCGGCGGCGCCTGCGCCCAGGGCCACCCCATCGGCTCCACCGGCTCGCGGATCATCGCCACCCTGATCCATGCCCTGCGCACCAAGGGCGGCAAGCGCGGCATCGCCAGCCTGTGCATCGGCGGCGGCGAGGCCACCGCGGTGGCGGTCGAACTGGTCGACTGACGCCCGCTCCCCCCTCCGCGCCCGCCTCGACGGCGGGCGCGCTCATGTCCGGGGCGCCGAGAGGCGCTCGAGGCGCAGCCGCTCGCGGCCGTCGAACAGGCGCCGGCTGGCCAGTGCCACCGCCGCCAGGGTGCCGAAGCCGGTGCCCAGGGTGATGGCGAACATGATCAGGATCTGATACTTCACCGCCAGGGCGGGAGGCGAGCCGGCCAGGATCTGGCCGGTCATCATCCCCGGCAGGCTGACCACCCCGGCGGCGGCCATGGCGTTGATCACCGGGGTCAGGCCGCTGCGCATGGCCTCGCGGCGGATCTCGCCGATCGCTTCCCGCCAGCTCTGGCCGAGCATCAGGCGGTTCTCTATCACCGCCCGCTGCTGCCAGGCGCCGTCGGTCAGGCGATCCAGCGCCAGGGCCACGCCGGTCATGGTGTTGCCGAGCATCATGCCCAGCAGGGGGATGGCGTACTGGGGGCGATACCAGGGCTCGGGACCGATGATCACGGTCAGCGTCAGCACCGCCACGCTGAACGACGACAGGAACATCGCCAGGGTGCCGACCCCGAAGGCCCAGCCGCCTCGCAGGCGACGCTTCTGGCGGGCCACCACCTCGCGGCCGGCGATCAGCAGCATGCCCAGCGCCATCAGCGCCACCCAGTGAAGGCGCGCGGCGGCGAACAGCGCCTCCAGCACCAGCCCCACCAGGGCCAGCTGGATCGTGGTGCGCGCGGCGGCGACCAGCAGGCTGCGCCCCATGCCCAGACGGGCGGCCGCGGTGCAGGCCGCGAGCGCCACCACCAGCAGGGCGGCCAGCGCCAGCTGCCACCAGGCTAGCGGGATCACCTGCATGGCCCCTCCTCCGCCTGGCGCAGGCGACCATCGACGAGCTCGAAGTGCCGGGTGGCGACCCGGGCGATCTGCGCCGGCGCATGGGCGACCCAGAGCGTCGGCCAGCCGCCCTGGCGGATGGCCGACGCCAGCCAGGCTTCCACCCGCCGGGTCGTGGCGTCGTCCAGGTTGGCGGTGGGCTCATCCAGCAGTAGCGCTCCGGGCGCCGGCGACAGGGCCCGCGACAGCGCCAGGCGCTGCCGCTCCCCGGAGGACAGCCGGCTCACCGGCCAGTCGAGGACCGCCCCGTCGAAGCCCAGCGCCGCCAGTCCGGGGGCATTTCCCGCCGGGAAGTGATCGCCCACCCGCTCGCTCCACCACTGGCTCTCCGCCGGCACCAACCGCACCAGCCGACGCCACTCGTGGCCCGGCACGTCCTCCTGGGCCACCTCGCCCAGCCAGGCCCGCCCGCCGTGCGGCTCCAGGTCGGCGATAGCCCGCAGCAGGCGGGTCTTGCCCGCCCCGCTGGCGCCGGAGAGACACAGGATCTCGCCGGGGGCGAGGGTCAGGTCGATCGCCTCGAGAGCCCCGATGGCGAGAGCCTCGAGGCGTAGGGCATCCGTGGCGGGCAAGACGGCCTCCTTCGTGTGACTCGACGGTCACCGATCATACCAGCCCCCGGGGCCGGCGCATTGTGTATATATGGCTTTGCATATATATTCCCGATCCAGGCCTCGCGTCGATGACGCCGGTGCCGCCCGACATGCGATCCCACGGGAGTCACCCCATGACCACTGCCCCCGAGGCTTCTCCCCAGACCGCGTCCGCCGACATGGGACGGTTCGAGCGCTTCCTGTCGCTGTGGGTGGCGCTGGCCATCGTCGCCGGCGTGCTGCTGGGCCAACTCGCGCCGATCGTTCCCCGAACCCTGTCGCGCTTCGAGGTGGCACAGGTCTCGATCCCGGTGGCGCTGCTGATCTGGGCCATGATCTTCCCCATGATGGCCCAGATCGACTTCGCCGCCGTGCTCGGCGTGCGCCGCCAGCCCAAGGGGCTGTTCATCACCACCGCGGTGAACTGGCTGATCAAGCCCTTCACGATGTTCGCCATCGCCTGGCTGTTCCTGATGGTGGTGTTCCGCCCCTGGATTCCCGAGGCGCTGGCCCAGCAGTACCTGGCCGGCGCCATCCTGCTGGGCGCGGCGCCCTGCACCGCCATGGTCTTCGTATGGAGCACCCTGACGCGCGGCGACGCCGCCTACACCCTGGTGCAGGTCTCGCTCAACGACCTGATCATGCTGTTCGCCTTCGCTCCCATCGTGGTCTTCCTGCTGGGCGTCTCGAACATCCGGGTGCCCTGGGACACCGTGGCCCTGTCGGTGGTGCTCTACATCGTGATCCCGCTCACGGCCGGCGTCGTGACCCGCCGTGCGCTGATCGCCCGCCGCGGCGTGGAATGGTACGACCATGTCTTCATGAAACGCATCGGCCCCATCACGCCCATCGGGCTGATCATCACCCTGGTGCTTCTGTTCGCCTTCCAGGGCGAGGTGATCCTCGAGGCGCCGCTGCATATCGCCTTGATCGCGGTGCCGTTGATCGTCCAGACCTTCCTGATCTTCTTCCTCGCCTACGGCTGGGCCAAGTTCTGGAAGGTGCCCCACTGCGTGGCCGCGCCCGGGGCGATGATCGGCGCCAGCAACTTCTTCGAGCTCGCCGTGGCCGCCGCCATCGCCCTGTTCGGCCTGCAGTCCGGGGCGGCGCTGGCCACGGTGGTGGGCGTACTGGTGGAGGTGCCGGTCATGCTCGCCCTGGTGCGCATCGCCAACGCCACCCGCGACCGCTTCCCCGCCGCCTGAGGGGCTGCCGGCCGGCAGCCATCAACCTCGCCCCCGGGGCATCCGGTGACCGCCGCGTCTCGACGGGAGCGCGTGGGCCAAAGCGAACTGGTTCAGCAGAGCGCCGTGCGCCGCTCCGGACGGGCGCCCATCCCCGCCAGCCGCCGCTCTAGACGCACCAGCCGGGCTCGCTCGCCCTCGGCGGCCGCCGCCAGCGTCGCCCCCACCCAGTCGGGAAGGTCCTCGGCCAGGCTGTAATGCACCCACTGCCCCGCCCGGCGGTCACCGAGCAGGCCGCAGCGACGCAGCTGCGCCAGGTGCCGGGACACCTTCGGCTGGGAGAGCTCGAGGGCGGCGGTCAGCTCGCAGACGCAGAGCTCCCCCTGCTGGCGGATCAACAGCATCAGCATCAGGCGGGTGTCGTCGGCCAGGCACTTGAAGACCTGGACGGGGGCCGGTGACGTCACGCACTCGTCTCCTCGCGTCGGGCCGCCATTGTCGCCCGCCCTCGGGTCCGCCGGCATCAGGTCGCCTCCCGGGGCAGCGCCAGGGCCATCAGCGCGCTGGCCGCCACCAGCGCCGCGGAGATCCACAGGCAGGCGGCGAGCCCGTATAGCTGGTAGACCCCGCCCGAGAGCAGCGTGCCCGCGAGCCGGCCCATGGCATTGGCCATGTAGTAGAAGCCCACGTCCAGGGAGACCCCGTCGGCACGGGCGAAGCGCACGATCAGGTAGCTGTGCCAGCTGGAGTTGACCGCGAAGAGCACGCCGAAGGCCAGCAGGCCGATGACCAGCCACGCCACCTCGGCCAGCGGCAGCAGCGCGAGCAGCGCCGGCAAACCGGCCAGCAGCGCCGCCAGCCCCGCGGTGACGCCCCGGGGGCCGGCGCCGAGGCGTGCGGTCAACCGAGGCGCCTGGGTCTGGACGCCGCCGTAGCCGATCACCCACAGGGCCAGCAGCCCCCCCACCGTCCAGTGGCTCCAGCCGTGCTGGTCATACAGGAACACCGGCAGGGCCACCACGAACCACACGTCCCGGGCGGCGAACAGGCACAGCCGCGCCGCCGCCAGCACGTTGATCGCCTTTGAGGAGGAAAACGCCTCGGTGAAGGCCGGCTTGCGCTTCTGACGCCCCAGGTCGGCCCGGAGCCGCATCAGCGACAGCCCGAGCACCGCCGCCAGCATCAGCGCCATGGCGATCACCGCGCCCCGGAAGCCGATCAGCGTCAGCAGCAGGCCGCCCAGGAAGAAGCCGGCGCCCTTGAGGGCATTCTTGGAGCCGGTCAACAGCGCCACCCAGCGATACAGGGCGCCGCCGGCGCTCGGGCCGTCCTTGGGCACCAGCACCTTGACCGCGCTCTTGGCGCTCATCTTGTTGAGGTCCTTGGCGATGCCCGACAGCGCCTGGGCGGCCATCACCCAGGGCACGGACAAGGCCGCGGCGGGGACCATCAACATGCTCAGGGCGACGATCTGCAGGCCCAGGCCGATGTTCATGGTGCGGTTGAGCCCCAGGCGCGCGCCCAGCCAGCCCCCCACCAGGTTGGTGATCACGCCGAAGGCCTCGTAGAAGAGGAACAGCATGGCCACCTCCAGCGGCGAGTAGCCCAGCCGGTGGAAGTGCAGCACCACCAGCATGCGCAGGGCGCCGTCGGTGAGGGTGAAGGCCCAGTAGTTGCCGGTGACCAGCAGGTACTGGCGCACCTCGAAGGGCAGGGCCCGCAGGCGACCGGCGAGCGCGCTTGCGTCAGCCACGGGCCACCTTCAGCGCCAGCTCCACGGTGCGATTGGCGTAGCCCCACTCGTTGTCATACCAGGCATAGAGCTTCAGCTGGGTGCCGTTCACCACCATGGTCGAGGGCGCGTCGACGATGGCGCTGCGCGGGTCGGTGCGGTAGTCGATGGACACCAGCGGGCGCTCCTCATAGCCGAGGATGCCGGCAAGCGGGCCCTCGGCGGCGGCCTTCAGGGCGGCATTGACCTCCTCCGCGGTCGCCTCGCGCTCGAGCTCGAAGACCATGTCGGTGAGCGAGGCATTGGCCAGGGGCACGCGCACGGCGTGGCCGTTCAGCTTGCCCTCGAGTTCCGGGAAGATGGCGGTGATCGCCCTGGCCGAGCCGGTGGTGGTGGGGATCAGGCTCATGCCGCAGGCCCGTGAGCGGCGCAGGTCGGGCTTGCCTGGAGAACTGGGGGCATCGAGGATGACCTGGGTGTTGGTGATGTCATGCACCGTGGTCATCGAGCCGTGGCGGATGCCGAAGGTCTCGAGGATCACCTTGACCACCGGCGCCAGGCAGTTGGTGGTGCAGCTGGCGGCGGTGACGATCCGATGGACGGCGGGGTCGTAGCGATCGTCGTTGACGCCCATCACCACGTTGAGCACGCCCGCTTCCTTGACCGGCGCCGAGACCACCACCCGCTCGACGCCCTGATCCAGGTAGGCCTGCAGCGTCTGCCTGGTCTTCATCTTGCCGGAGCATTCGATGGCCAGGTCGCAGGCCGACCAGTCGCAGGCGGCCGGCTCGGCATGGGCGCCGAAGGGGATGCGCCGGCCGTCGATGATCAGGGCATCGGCCTCGGCGCGGATGCCGCGGCCCGGCTCCCAGCGCCCGTGGACCGAGTCGAACTCCAGCAGGTGGGCGAAGGTGGCCGCGTCGCCGCCCGGGTCGTTGATGCCGCCGATCTCGACCTCGCCGGCCTCCACATGGGGCCAGAGGCTGCGTAGCACGAGACGGCCGATGCGGCCGAAGCCATTGATGCCGATGCGTAGGGTCATGGGGGCCTCTTCGTGGTTGCGTGGATGGACGACCCGACCGGTTCAGCGCTGGGCATCCAGCCACAGCAGCAGGCGCCGTCGGATCTCTTGAAGCGCCTGCTCGTAGGCGTTCTCGCGCCCGACCAGGCGCGGGTCGCGGATATCCCAGTAAAGATGCTCGTCGCTGCTGCCCTGCCAGTCGCGACAGGCCTGCCGCGCCTTGTCGCACAGCACGATCACCGCGTCGAAGTGCTCACCGGCGACGTCGTCCAGCGACTGGCTAGCCAGACCTTCCGTCGGTACCCCCGGCTTGCTCAAGGCCGCCAGGGCGAGCGCCTGGGGCCTGTCGGGCTCGGTGCCGGCGCTGAAGGCCGCGAACCGCTCGCCGGCCAGGTGCCTCAGCAGCGCCTCGCCCATCAGCGAGCGGGCCGAATTGGCATTGCACAGGAAGAGGACGCGTCGCCTGGCCATGTCGCCGGCTCCCGAGTATATATGGTATTTCATATATACTCGAGACAGATGACGGCCCGGTGACGGGGCTGCAAACGCGAACGGGGAGGCGATCGCTCGCCTCCCCGTTCCACGGGACCGCCGACGGTCCTTAGCCGTAACGCCCGGTGATGTAGTCCTCGGCCTTCTTGGTGGCCGGGTTGGAGAACATCGTCTGGGTGTCGTTGTACTCGACCAGTTCGCCCAGGTGGAAGAAGGCCGTGTAGTCGGCCACCCGTGCCGCCTGCTGCATGTTGTGGGTCACGGTGATGATGGTGAACTGCTGCTTGAGCTTGTCCATCAGGTCCTCGATGGTCGCCGTGGAGATCGGGTCCAGGGCCGAGGTCGGCTCGTCCATCAGGATGACGTCGGGCTGCACGGCGATGGCCCGGGCGATGCACAGGCGCTGCTGCTGGCCGCCAGACAGCGAGGTGCCGGGCTGGTGCAGCTTGTCCTTGACCTCCTCCCAGAGGCCGGCGTCACGCAGGGCGCGCTCCACCAGCTCGTCGGCGTCGGCCTTGCGGCTGACCAGGTCGTGCATGCGCGGGGCATAGGCCACGTTGTCGTAGATGGACTTGGGGAAGGGGTTGGGCTTCTGGAAGACCATCCCCACCCGGCGGCGCAGCGCCACCTCGTCCATCCTGGCCTCGTTGACGTCGCGGCCGTCCATCTCCACCAGGCCCTCGAGGCGCACGCCGGGGATCAGGTCGTTCATGCGGTTCAGGCAGCGCAGGAAGGTCGACTTGCCGCAGCCCGAGGGGCCGATCAGCGCGGTGACGTTCTTCTGGTAGACATCGATGTCGATGCCCTTGAGGGCCTGGGTGTCTCCGTACCAGAGATTGAGGTCGCGGACCCGGATCGAGAGTTCGTGGTGGGCGTCCTCGTTGCGGGTCACCGGGGCGCCGGCCGCCGGGGCGCCGGCACTGTGTCCAGTCATGGCAGGGATGCTCCGCTCGGCAACGTGAATATTCATCATGGCAGTTCCTGTGTCGGGCCGCCGGGCTTACCAGCGACGTTCGAATTTCTTGCGCAGCACCACCGCGGTGGCATTGAGGGTGATCAGCACGGCCAGCAGCACCAGGATGCCGCCGGAGGTCTTCTCGATGAAGGCCCGGTCCGGCTCGCCCGCCCAGGTGAAGATCTGCGCCGGGAGCACGGTGGCGGCCTCGGTGAGGGAGGCGGTGACGTCGGGGATGAAGGCCACCATGCCGACGATGATCAGCGGCGCGGTCTCGCCCATGGCCTGGGCCAGGCCGATGATCGAGCCGGTCATGATCCCCGGCAGGGCCAGCGGCAGGACGTGGTCGCGGACCACCTGCCAGCGCGAGCAGCCCACCCCGAAGGCGGCGTGGCGGATGGAGTCCGGCACGCTGCGCAGCGCCGTGCGGGTGGCGATGATGATCACCGGCAGGGTCATCAGCGCCAGCGTCAGGCCGCCGACCACCGGCGAGGAGCGCGGCACGCCGAAGAAGTTGATGAAGATCGCCAGCCCCAGCAGGCCGAACAGGATCGAGGGAATCGCCGCCAGGTTGTTGATGTTGATCTCGATCAGCTGGGTGAAGCGGTTGTCGGGGGCGAACTCCTCGAGATATACCGCCGTCATCACGCCGATCGGGAAGGACACGGCGAGGGTCACCAGCAGGGTCATCATCGTGCCCATGGCCGCCGAGGCGATACCGGCGAGCTCGGGCATCTTGGAGTCGCCACTGGTGAAGAAGGTGGTGTTGAAGCGCAGCTCGGCGCGTCCCTGCTCCGCCAGGCGATCGACCACCGCCTGCTCGGCGCCGCTCAGCTTGCTGTGATGGCCCTTGAGGTACTGGTCGACCTGGCCGTCGGCGAGCACCCACTCCAGGCGGCTGGTGCCGAGCAGCTCGGGGCTGTCCTCCATGCGCCCGGGGATCAGGCGCAGGTAGCCGCGGCTGACCAGCGGCCGCACGTCCTCGTTCACCGCCGCCAGGGGCAGCTCGGCGGCGCGTTCGTTGTAGTCGACCTCGACCTGGATCTGGGCCTGCTGGAAGGCCGGCAGGCCCTTGACCAGCATGTCGGCGAAGAACAGCACCAGGAAGAGGCCGGCCAGGCCCAGGGCCCCCATGGAGATCCACTTCAGGCGGGCGGACTTGCGATGACGACCCCGGAGCTGGGCGCTGATCTCGTCGAAGGATTGGCTCATGGTGTTGGCTCCAAGGCGTTAGAGGTTGTTGATCCGGTACTTTTCCCGGAAGCGGCGAATCATGATCACCGAGACCAGGTTCAGCGACAGGGTCACCACGAACAGCACCAGGCCCAGGGCGAAGGCCGAGAGCGTCTCGGCGCTGGCGAACTCCTGGTCGCCGGTCAGGGCGGCGACGATGCGCACCGTGACGGTGGTCATGTCCTCCAGCGGATTGGCGGTCAGGTTGGGGCGCATGCCGGCCGCCATGACCACGATCATGGTCTCGCCCAGCGCCCGGGAAACCGCCAGCAGCGAGGCCGAGATGATGCCCGGCAGCGCCGCCGGCACCACCACGTCGCGGATGGTCTCGGCCTTGGTCATCCCCAGCGCCAGCGAGCCCTGGCGCATGCTGTCGGGGACCGAGTTGATGACGTCGTCGGACAGCGAGGAGATGAAGGGGATGATCATGATGCCCATGACCACGCCGGGAGCCAGGGCGTTGTTGAAGGAGGCGTCCAGGCCGAAGACACCGGCCACGTCGACGATGATCGGCGCCACGGTGATGGCGGCGAAGAAGCCGTAGACCACGGTGGGAATCCCGGCCAGGACCTCGAGCACCGGCTTGGCCAGGGTGCGCACCCGGCGGGGCGCGAACTCGGCCATGTAGATCGCCGCCAGCAGGCCGATGGGGATGGCCACCAGCATGGCGATCGCGGTGATCATGAAGGTGCCGGCGAACAGCGGCACCGAGCCGAACTGGGCGGCGCTGGCGCCTTCCTCGGCGCGCCCGGCGGCCTCGAGGAAGCTGGCGCCCGGGTTCCAGGTGGTGCCGGTGATGAAGTCCCAGAAGCTCTGCATCTGGAAGAAGCGCAGCGCCTCGCCGACGATCGACAGCAGGATGCCGAAGGTGGTGAAGATCGAGATCAGGGCGGCGCCGGCCAGGATGAAGCGGATGACCCGCTCGATGGCCTTGCGCGCATGGAAGTCGGGACGCACCAGGCGCATGCCGGTGACGAGCCCCGCGCAGGCCACCACCAGGCTGGCGGCCAGCAGGTAGAGCGGCGGAATCTCGGCGCCCAGCAGCAGCATCAAGAAGGCGCCCACCGCCCCCACCAGGACGGCCGGACCGGCGGTGGACAGCACGCTGAACCAGCCGTACTGGTCGGGCTGGGCGTACATGGCCGTGCCGGCGGCGCGCACCTTGGCGGCCTTGGCCCGGCCCAGGAAGAAGGCTATCAGACCCAGCACCAGCAGGGTGCCGCAGAACAGGGCGAGAAATTGGTTGGTCTGCATAGGTGTCTCTCGAAGGAATGGATCCGCAGGGGCGTCCTGTCGGCCTCCCTGCCGGAACGCGCGCCGGCCGGCAACCTCGGTTGCCGGCCGGTGGGGACGGACTGCGTGCCCCGCTTACTTCAGGTCGGCCAGCTCGAGCGGCTCGTGGCTCTCCACGGCGCTGCGGGCCTCGGCACGCATGTCCTCGGGAGCCGGGATCAGGCCGATGCCCTTGAGGTAGCCCAGGTCACCGATCATCTGCTCGCTCATGAACATCTCGGCATAGTCATACATGGCCGGCACGTCGTCGGCGTGCTGGTTCTTAACGTAGAAGAACAGCGAGCGGGACACCGGATATTCGCCGCTGCCGATGGCGTCCGGGGTCGGCTCGACGCCGTCGATGCTGGAGCCGATCAGGGTGTCGGCGTTTTCCTCGAGGAAGGAGTAGCCGAAGATGCCGAAGGCGTCGGTGTTCTCGGCCAGGCGCTGGACGATCAGGTTGTCGTTCTCGCCGGCGTCGATGAAGGCGCCATCGGTGCGGATGTCGGTGTAGCCCTCGCCGCCGTAGGCTGCCATGTCCTCGGAGGCGGCTTCCATCACCAGCTCCTCGAAGGCGTCACGGGTGCCGGAGGTGGTGGGCGGACCGTAGACGGCGATCTCGCGATCCGGCAGGGAAGCGTCGATGTCGCTCCACTGGGTGTGGGGGTTGTCGACCAGCTCGCCATCCACCGGCACCTGGGCGGCCAGGGCCAGGAAGATCTGCTCGCGGGTCACGTCCATGGCCTGGTTGGCGTTGGACTGGGCGAAGGCGATGCCGTCGTAGCCGATGAAGGCCTCGGTGATGTCGGTGACGCCGTTCTCCTCGCAACGCTCGAACTCGGAGGGCTTCATGCGGCGCGAGGCGTTGGTGATGTCCGGGGTGTCGTCACCGACGCCGTTGCAGAACAGGCGCAGGCCGCCACCGGAGCCGGTGGACTCGATGACCGGGGTCGGGTAATCGGTGGTGGCGCCGAACTCCTCGGCCACGTAGCTGGCAAACGGATAGACGGTGCTGGAACCCACGATGCGAACCTGGTCGCGGGCCTGGGCGACACCGGCCACGCCCATGACGGCGGCAGCGATGACAGTGGTCTTGAGGATGCGGTTCATGGAGAGAGCTCCTGTTCAGGGAAGTGATCATCCTTCGCGAGACACAAGATGCCCCATGAAAATGACAGCTTCATGACAGGGGGCGCCTCTCCCCGAACCGGCCCCGACTAGCCCGGCGTCGAGGCGGCCCCCTCGCGCCCGGCCCGCCCCACCAGGCCGCGCAGGGCCAGGTTGCCGGCCAGCGAGACGCTCAGCATGGTCAGCACCATGGGCCAGGCGCTGTCGATCTCGAAGGCGCTGACCACCACACCGGCCAGCGCCCCGCAGCTGAACTGGACGCAGCCCAGCAGCGCCGTGGCGGTGGCGCTCATATGGCTGAAGTGCTCGAGCAGCGAGGCGATGGCATTGGGGGTGATCAGCCCCACCATGCCCATGAACAGCATGATCAGCGGCACCACCGTGACCAGCGAGTCCCGCCCAGTGGCCACCAGGGCCACCAGGCACAGGGCCACGCCGAACTGCACGCCGAGCCCCAGGCGCATGTTCTGCTGGGGCGTGCGCCGGCGCAGCAGGCGGATGTTGACCCGGTTGGAGAGCGCCATGACCACCACGTTGGCGCCGAACAGCAGCGGATAGATCGCCGGCGAGACCCCGTAATGGGTCATGTACAGGAAGGGCGAGGCGGTGATGAAGGCGAACATGCCCGAGAAGGTCGCCGCCACCGAGAAGACATAGCCCATGCCCTCCCGGTGGCGCAGCACGCTGGCGTAGTTGCGCAGCACCTGGCGCGGCGATGCCACCGGCGCGTCGGCGGCCCGGGTCTCCGGCAGCCGGGTGCCCATCAACCACAGCAGGAAGGCCGCATAGGCGGCCAGGAAGACGAAGATCAGCCACCAGTCGGCGAGGTACAGCAGGCCGCTGCCCACCGCCGGCGCCACCAGCGGCGCCAACATCAGGATCATGGCCATGGTCGACATCACCTTGGCCGCCTCGCGCCCGCTGAAGCAGTCGCGGACGATGGCCGCCGAGTTGACCACGCAGGCCCCGCCGCCGAGCGCCTGGACGAAGCGCCAGGCCAGCAGCTCCGACAGCGCGTCCACGCGCAGGATCATCAGGCTGGCGAGCAGGAAGATCACCAGCCCCGTGAGCAGCACCGGCCGCCGGCCCAGCCGATCGGACAGCGGCCCGCCGCACAGCTGGCCCAGGGCGAAGCCCAGCAGGAAGAGGCTGATCGACAGCTCGGTATGATGGATGCTGGCGCCCACCGAGGCCGCCAGGGCCGGCATCGCCGGCAGGTAGGCATCGATGGCGAAGGGCGCCAGGGCGGTGTTGGCGGCGACCAGGAAGGCCACGCGGCGTGCGTCGAGAGTCAAGCTGCCTCCGAAAGGATGTCCAGTAGGACGCTAATGGTAACGCAAGCGGGCGATCGCTGCCGGGTCGCGACTATGTTCGCCCCGTCCGGCTTGCTAGAGTGGAGGTCGGATTCGACGGAGGACTCCCGACCCATGGCAGACGACCTGCTGACGCAACTCAAAGGCATGACCACCGTGGTGGCGGACACCGGCGACATCGAGGCGATCCGTCGCTTCCAGCCGACCGATGCCACCACCAACCCCTCGCTGATCCTGCAGGCCGCCCAGCTGGACGGCCGCCGTGAGCGGTTGGCCGAGATCGCCCGCCAGGCCACCGACCTCGACGACGCCCTGGATGCGGTGGCGGTGGAGATCGGCAGCGAGATCAGCGCCCTGGTGCCCGGCTACGTGTCCACCGAGGTCAGCGCCCGGCTGTCGTTCGACACCCAGGCCTCGCTGGACCGGGCGCGCTCGCTGATCGAGCGTTACCAGGCCCACGGCGTGGACCCGGGCCGCATCCTGATCAAGCTGGCCGCCACCTGGGAGGGCATCCAGGCCGCCCGGGTCCTGGAGCGCGAGGGGATCCACACCAATCTGACGCTGATGTTCAACCTCGACCAGGCCCGGGCCTGCGCCGACGCCGGCGTGACCCTGGTCTCGCCCTTCGTGGGCCGCATCCTCGACTGGCACCGGGCCCGGGAGCCCGAGGCCGACTTCGAGGGCGACAAGGACCCCGGCGTGCGATCGGTCAAGCGCATCTACGAGCACTTCAAGGGCCACGGCTACGAGACCATCGTGATGGGCGCGAGCTTCCGCAACAGCGGCGAGATCAAGGCGCTGGCCGGCTGCGACCGGCTGACCATCTCGCCGGCGCTGCTCGGCGAGCTGGCCGAGAGCGAGGGCACCCTGGAGCGCCGCCTGACGCCGCTGGGCGCCGAGACCCGGGCGCCGGAGCCGCAGTGCGAGGCCGACTTCCGCTGGGCGCTCAACGAGGACGCCATGGCCACCGAGAAGCTGGCCGAGGGGATCCGCAAGTTCATGGCCGATCAGCGCAAGCTGGAGACCCTGCTGGGCGAGCTCCGCCAGGGGTGAGGCGCGGGGGGAGGCCGCCCGCGGCGCCCTCCCCCGCCGCGGCCCGGCTCAGCGTCGCTGGGCGTCGTCGGCCTCCTGGGCCTCGAGCATCTCGACCAGCGGCTGGAACTGCTCACGGTTGTGCTCATTCATGTGCATCAGGATGCGATGCGCCTCGAGGATGCGATGGCGCAGGCCCGCCTCGTCGGCGGGCACCTCCGGCAGGTCGCGCAGCTCGTGGGGTTCGGTGAGCGGGGACTCCACCAGGGTGAAGTAGTGGGCGAAGCCCATGACGTCGAGCATGCGCCGCACGTCGGGATTGTCCACCACGATGGTCGGCGGCTGCCGCAGGCGCCCCTTCAGGGCCATGGCCACCTTGGCCAGGAAGCCCAGCGCCGTGGAGTCGACGTTGGTGGCCTCGCGTAGGTCCACCATCACCGCCTCCAGGCCCGGGGTCTCGGCCAGCCGCTGCGCCTGGGTGTCGAGGGTGGCGCAGAGCGTGAGCCGCACGTCGCCGCACAGCTTGAGGACGAAGACCCCGGAGTCGAACGCCGCCTTGATGCGGCCCTCATGCATCATCATTGCCAAATCCGCTCAACATCATGATCGTCAGGTCGTCGGGCAGCTCGTCGTGGCCAGGGCCATTCTCGGCGATCTCTCGATCATCGTCGGAAATCTTGTCGCCCAGGGCAAGTCCGTCGCGCAGCGCCTCGACGGAATCGCTGGCCAGCACGCGCCGCTCCAGCTCGGCGAGCCGCGCCTCCAGGGTCTCGCCGGGCAGGCACTCCAGGATGCCGTCGGAGCACAGCCAGAGCCGGAAGGCGTCGGGCAGCGGACAGCCCAGCTGCGGAAACTCCACCCCGGGAAACAGCCCCACCGGCATGCCCTCGCCGCTCAGTGGCGCGACCCGGCCGTCGGCCACCAGCAGCGGCATGGGCAGCTGGGCACCGAGCGAATAGTGGAGATAGCGGTGCTCCCGGTCAATCACGCCCACGAAGAGGGTGGCGTGCTTGCCGATGCCGGTGTCCAGCAGCTCGCGGTTGAGCTCGCCCAGCCAGCGCGGGGCCAGGCGTTCCGGATGCTGGCCGTCCCACTCGTGCTGCCAGCGGTTGGAGAGGTACTTGAGCAGCACGGTGACGAAGGCCGAGGACGCCCCGTGCCCGGAGACATCGGCGAAGTAGAACAGCGTGTAGCGCTCGTCGAAGCGCTGGAAGTCGAGGAAGTCCCCGGACAGGTACAGCGACGGCGCCAGCCAGTAGTCGCAGTGCACCCCGCCCACCGTCTGGGGGCGCGGGGGCAGCAGCTTGCGCTGGATCTGGCCGCCGGCCTGCTGGTCCAGGCGCAGCATGGCCAGGTGCGTCTCGAGCCGCTCGTTGAGCTCGGACAGCCGCTCCCGGTCGTGCTCGCGCTCCCGGGCCAGGCGATTGAGGTCGATCACCCGACGGATCATGCGCCTCAGCAGGTGGCCATGGCGGCGCGGCTCGACCACGTAGTCGACCAGGCCGGCATCCACCGCCTGGAGCAGGTCGCTGTCCTGGCGATCGTCGCTGACCACCAGGGTCGGCAGGCGACGCGCCAGCCCGGCCCAGTCCTCGGGCGGCACCGCCCGGGCATGGGCGACCACCAGGGCGGCGTCGCGGGGCAGCTCGTCGGGACACGACACGGCCACCACCGCCAGGCCGTCCCGGGCGATGGTCTGGGCGAGGGCGTCGCGCTCGGGGCCGGGCACATCGATCAGGCCGACCAGCTCGTTGGCTCCAGGCATGCTGTCAGGGCCTCATTCGGCGAAGGCGTCATCGAAATCGGCGCCCTCGAGGTCGAAGTCGTCGCTGGCGAAGGGATCCTCGCCCAGCTCGCCGTCGTTGACCTCGAAGCGCCGCCGCTGCAGCCAGCTGTCGCGGATGAAACTGTAGCGATCGCCGCGGATCAGCTGCTCCTGGTCGAGCAGGCCGGCCCGGGTGTCGACGATCTCCAGGCCACGCAGCGAATAGCGGACGGTGTCGTCCTCCACGTGCGAGACCGGATCGGTGTACCAGTCCACGGGCAGCCCGGCGGTGTCGCGCACCGTGCTCGGGCCCAGCAGCGGCAGCACCAGATAGGGCCCCTCGCCCACCCCCCAGGTGGCGAGCGTCTGGCCGAAGTCCTCCTCGCGGCCGACCAGGTCCAGGCGCGTGGCCACGTCGAACAGGCCCAGCACGCCGACCGTGGAGTTGATCAGGAAGCGGCCGGAAGCGATGCCGGCATTGGCGCCCTTGCCCTGCAGCAGGCTGTTGAGGGCGTTGCTCACCTCGCCGAGGTTGGAGAAGAAGTTGCCGATGCCGGTCTCCACCGGGTCCGGGGTCACGAACCGGTAGCCCTGGGCCGCCGGCTTCACGGCATAGCGGTCCACGGTCTCGTTGAAGGCGAAGACCCCGCGGTTGAAGCCTTCCCAGGGGTCGTCGGGGTGGGAGCGCTCGCCGGTCCCGGTCGTCGCACAGCCCGTGAGCAGGCCGAGGGCACACAGCGCCGCCAGGCCGCGTCCGGCCTGGCGGGTCGGAATAAACGGAGTCATTGCTCGAGCGGTCTCCCTACGCATCATGTTCGTTGTCCATCGGGATCAGCCTCGCCTCACGACGACGCTGCCGGCACTGTAGCCCGCGCCGAAGGAACACACCACCCCGAGCGCGCCCGGCGCCAGGTCCGCGTGATGCAGGTGCAGGGCGATGATCGAGCCGGCGGAGCTGGTGTTGGCATAGCGATCCAGGATCACCGGTGCCTCGTCGGGCGCCGGCGCGCGGCCCAGCACCCGGCGGGCGATCAGGTCGTTCATGTGCCGGTTGGCCTGGTGCAGCCATAGCCGCGACAGGTCGTCGCCGCTCAGCGACAGCTCGGCGAGGTGCTCGCCGATCAGCGCCGCCACCATCGGGCAGACCTCCTTGAACACCCGGCGCCCCTCCTGGACGAACAGCTTGTCCGCGGCCAGGGGATCGCTGTCGGTGACCCGGTTGAGGAAGCCGGCGTTGTTGCGGATGGCGTTCGAGAAGCGGGTGACGAGCCGGGTGCCCAGCACCTCGAGGCCGCCGGCCCGGGCACCATCGGCGTCCTCCAGCACCAGCGCCGTGCAGGCATCGCCGAAGATGAAGTGGCTGTCGCGGTCGCGGAAGTTGAGGTGCGCCGAGCAGATCTCCGGGTTGACCACCAGGGCGCGGCGCGCCCCGCCGGCGCGGATGGCGTTGGCGGCGGCGTCGATGGCGAAGGTCGCCGAGCTGCAGGCGACGTTCATGTCGTAGGCGTGGCCGCCCGCGCCCAGCGCCGCCTGCAGCTCCACGGCCACCGCCGGGTAGGCGCGCTCCAGGTTGGAGCAGGCGACGATCACCAGGTCGATCTCCCCGGCCTCGACGCCGGCCGTCGTCAGGGCCTGCCGGGCGGCGGCCAGGCCCATCTCGCACTGGATCGAGGGCGCGTCGTTGTCGCGGGCCGGCAACCGGGGCCGCATGCGCTCGGGGTCGAGGATGCCCTCGGCGTCCAGCACGTAGCGACTGTGGATGCCCGAGGCCTTGACGATGAAGTCGCTGCTCGAGGGCTCGAGCGTCGCCGGCTCGCCGGCCGCCGCGCGCCGGGCGTTCTCGGCTTCCACCCAGGCATTGAAGCCGGCCACCAGGGCGGCATTGTCGATGGCGTGGGGCGGCGTGTAGAGCCCCGTGCCGGTGATCACCACGTCGGTCATGCTCGATGGTCTCCCTTTGGCCCGCCACGGCGGGCCTGTGTTCAGGCGCGCCCCGTCAGCTCCTGCCAGCGCTTCTCCAGGCGCTTGGCCGACACCGGCATCCGGGTGCCCAGCTGCTGGGCGAACAGCGAGACGCGCAGTTCCTCGATCCACCAGCCGAACTCGACCAGCGCCGGGTCCTCCACCTCGCCGCGCCGCTCGCTCTCGCGGCGGGCGGCCAGGCGCGCCTCGAAGTCCTGCAGGGTCTGCATGTGCATCTGATCGCGCATGCGCTCCCGGGGCGCCTTCTCCAGGCGGATCTGCGCCGCCTCCATGTAGCGCGGATACTCCGCCAGCCACTCGCCGGCCTCGCTGACGAAGCCGGGGTGCACCAGGCGCTGCATCTGGGCCTTGAGATCACTGTAAACCAGCGCCAGGGACAGGTTCAGGTTGCCCTTCAACGCCTTGGTCACCGCCAGGTGGCCCTCCAGGGCCTGCTTGAGGGTCGCGAGCAGCGCCTCGGCACGCGGCACCAGGTCCGCCCGGGTCGCCTCGAGCCGCGCCTCCAGGGCCTCCCGGGAGCGCGGCAGCGGCTCCACCGCCACCACCTGGCGGAAGGCGGCGGCGACCACGTCATCGGCCAGCTGGCGCTGGCTGCCCACCTTGGCGAACAGCAGCGCGCAGGGCTTGAGCCCGGCCAGGCGCTCGATGGCGCGCACCTGGTCGGGCAGCCGCGCCATGGCCGCGCGCACCACGCCGCGCCGGTGGGCCTCCCGAGCCTTGTCGGGATGGTCGAAGAGCTCCACCTTGAGCGCCTCGCCCTCGGGCACCACCGCCGGATAGGCCTCCACGCGAATGCCCGCCTGGGTGGTCACCCGGGACTCGGGCAGCGCCGCCTCGGGCAGGGTGTCGAGGCTCTCGGCCTCGCTAGCCTCGGCGGCGAGCGCCCGGGCGCCCTCCCCGGCGGCGGCCTCGAAGCGCCGCTCCAGGGCGCGGATGTCGCGACCCTGGCCCAGCTCACGGCCTTCGTGGTCGACCACCCGCAGGTTCATCACCAGGTGCGGCTCGAGCGCCTCGAGCCGCCAGTCGTCGGGCGTGAGCCGCACCCCGGTCTTGACCCGCAGGAACTCGCCCAGCGCCTCGGTGAGCGGGGTGTCGTCCGGGGTCATGGCCTGCAGGGCGGCGTCCACCCAGTCGGGGATCGGCACCACCTGGCGGCGAATCGACTTGGGCAGCGACTTGATCAGGCTGATGCACTTCTCGCGCAGCAGCCCCGGCACCAGCCATTCCAGCCGCCCCGCCGACAGCTGCGGCAGCATCGCCGCCGGCACCGTCAGGGTCACGCCGTCGTCGTCGGCGCCGGGGGCGAAGTGGTAGCTCAGCGGATAGCGCACGCCGTTGACGACCAGCTCGTCCGGGTAGTCGGCCTGGGTGACCTCCTCGGCTTCCCGGGCCAGCAGCGCGGCGCGGTCGAACTTGAGCACATCCGGGTCGTCGCGCTCGGCCTGCTTGCGCCAGGCCTCGAAGCCCTTGCCATTGACCACGTCCTCGGGAATGCGCGCGTCATAGAAGTCGAACAGCGCCTCCTCGTCGACCAGGATGTCGCGCTTGCGAGCCCGGTCCTCCAGGTCCTCGACCTCCTCCACCAGGGCCCGGTTGTGGGCGAAGAACTCGCCGCGGGTCCTGAACTCGCCCTCCACCAGCGCCCGGCGGATAAACAGCTCCCGGGCCTCCTGGGGGGCGATCGGGCCGTAGTGCACCTTGCGCCGACTGACGATCGCCAGGCCGAACAGCGTCACCTGCTCGAAGGCCACCACCTGGGCGCGCTTCATCTCCCAATGCGGCTCGCTGTAGCTGCGCTTGACCAAGTGGCCGGCCAGCGGCTCGATCCAGGCCGGATCGAGCCTGGCCACGGTGCGGGCGAACAGCTTCGAGGTCTCGACCAGCTCGAAGGCCATCACCCATTTCGGCGTCTTCTTGGCCAGCCCCGAGCCCGGATGGATCATGAACTTGCGGTTGCGCGCGCCCTGGTACTCGCGGTTCTCCAGGAAGTGGCCGAGGTGCGAGAGCAGCCCCGGCAGCAGCGCCTTGTGCAGCCGCACGGCGCTCTCGCGGCGAGCCTGCCTGGCGGCCTCGCCGTCGTCCCCGGCGGCGGGCCGCGGGGACGGGGGCGGCACCTCGATGTCCATGTCGCGCAGCAGCTGGCGCAGCTGGCGGAAGGTGTCGTGCCACTCGCGCAGGCGCAGGTAGTTCAGGTAATTGTCCTTGCACCAGCGCCGCAGCCGGTTGCCGGACAGCTCCTCCCGGGCGGCCTCGAAGCCGTGCCAGAGGTTGAGCAGGGCCACGAAGTCGGAGTCCGGGTCCTGCCAGCGGCGGTGGGCCTGGTCGGCGGCCTGGCGCTTCTCCGCCGGGCGGTCCCGCGGATCCTGGATGGCCAGCGCCGAGACCACGATCAGCACCTCGCGCAGCCCCCCCTGCTCGGCCCCGGCCAGCAGCATGCGGGCCAGGCGCGGGTCGATGGGCAGGCGCGCCAGCTTGCGGCCGAGCGGCGTGATGCGCTGGCCGGCGTCCACCGCGCCGAGCTCGAACAGCAGCCGGAAGCCGTCGGTGACGAAGCGCGAGTCGGGCGGGTCGACGAAGGGGAAGGCCTGGATGTCGCCGAGCTTCAGCGACAGCATCGACAGGATCACCGAGGCCAGGTTGGTGCGACGGATCTCGGGATCGGTGAATTCGGGCCGGCCGAGGTAGTCCTCCTCGTCGTAGAGGCGGATGCACAGGCCCTCGGCCACCCGGCCGCAGCGGCCCTTGCGCTGATCGGCGCTGGCCTGGCTGACCGGCTCCACCGGCAGGCGCTGGATCTTGGCGCGGTAGCTGTAGCGGCTGATGCGCACCAGACCGGGATCGATCACGTAGCGGATGCCGGGCACCGTCAGCGAGGTCTCGGCGACGTTGGTCGAGAGCACGATGCGCCGGCCGCGGTGCGGGGCGAAGACCCGGTTCTGCTCGGCGTTGGACAGCCGGGCGTAGAGCGGCAGGATCTCGGTGTCGCGCAGCTCGGCCCGGCGCAGGGTGTCGGCGGCCTCGCGGATCTCGCGCTCGCCGGGCAAAAACACCAGGATGTCCCGGGGGCCGTGGAACCAGCCCTTCTCGCGCTCGGCGGCCTGGATCTCCTCCACGGCATGCAGGATGCCGTCCTGCAGGGTGCGGTCCTCCTCGTCCTCGGCCTCCCGGGTCAGCGGGCGGTAGCGTACCTCCACCGGGTAGGTGCGCCCCGAGACCTCGACCACCGGCGCCGGTTTCGGCGTGCCGTCCTCTCCCGGCAGGGCGAAGTGCTCGGCGAAGCGCTCCACGTCGATGGTCGCCGAGGTGATGATCACCTTGAGGTCGGGGCGCCGGTCGAGCAGGCGCTTGAGGTAGCCGAGCAGGAAGTCGATGTTGAGGCTGCGTTCGTGGGCCTCGTCGATGATGATCGCCTCGTAGCGGCGCAGGTCCGGGTCGTGGCGGGTCTCGGCCAGCAGGATGCCGTCGGTCATCAGCTTGACCAGGGTGGCGTCATCGGTGTGGTCGGTGAAGCGCACCTGGTAGCCGACCTGCTCGCCCAGCGGCACCGCCATCTCCTCGGCCAGGCGGGTGGCCACCGAGCGGGCGGCCAGCCGCCGCGGCTGGGTATGGCCGATCAGTCCGCGCCGGCCGAGCCCCAGCTCCAGGCACAGCTTGGGCAGCTGGGTGGTCTTGCCCGAGCCGGTCTCGCCGGCCACCACCACCACCTGGTGATCGCGCAGGGCCTCGAGGATGTCCTCGCGGCGCTCGGCGACCGGCAGCTCCTCGGGATAGGTCAGGGTGACCGGGCGCGCCGCCCGGGCCTCGACCCGGGCGCGGGAGCGCTCGACCTCGCGGCGCACCTCGGCCAGCCCCCGATCCACCGGCTTGCCCTGGCGGCAGCGCCGGGCCAGGCCGTCGAGCCGCTTGCGCAGGCGGGGCGCGTCGCGCAGCAACGCGTCCTCGAGCTCGCCCCTGAGGGCATCCAGGGCGGCGGCATCGGCGGAAGGCGCGTCGGGGGCTGGGGTCAGGGTACTCACGGCGGACTCGAGGGCTCCGATGATCGATCAGGGAAACGGCGACGATCCGCACCGCGGCGGCGATGCGGATCGGCCATTGTAACGCCGGGAGCGAGCCGGCGGCCAATGGCCGCCCGTCACGCGCCTGCCGCTCGGTCAGGCGTCGCCCTGACGTGGCTTCTCATCGCGCAGCTGGCGGCGCAGCACCTTGCTGAACACGATGGCGTCTTGGGCAACCGATCCGCCCGGTCAGGCGTCGCCCTGCCGGGGCCCCTCATCGCGCCGCCGGCGACGCAGCACCTTGCTGAACACGATGGCGTCTTGGGCAACCGATCCGCCCGGTCAGGCGTCGCCCTGCCGGGGATCCTCATCGCGCAGCTGGCGGCGCAGCACCTTGCTGAACACGATGGCGTCTTGGGCAACCGATCCGCCCGGTCAGGCGTCGCCCTGCCGGGGATCCTCATCGCGCAGCTGGCGGCGCAGCACCT